>DATDIE010000078.1:0-36250 GCA_036521235.1 Acidimicrobiales bacterium
TGTACCTCGTCAGCCCTCTGGGTGGTCCCACTGTCGTCACCGTCGATCTGCCGCTCAGCTCCTGATGGTGGGCGCGCTCCGCATCGCTATCGCCGAGGACTCCGCGATTCTGCGCGACGGTCTCGTCCAGCTCCTCGTCGACCGCGGCTTCGCCATCACCGGCGCCGTCGGGGATCCGGCCGCCCTCCGGAGCTCGGTGGCGCAGAACCCGCCCGACGTCGCGGTGATCGACATCCGCATGCCGCCGACGTTCACCGACGAGGGCCTCCGCCTTGCGCTGGAGCTGCGCGCCCGGCACGAGGGGCTCGGCATCTTGTTGTTCTCCCAGTACATCGAGACCCGCTACGCCGCGGACCTGCTGGCCGACGATGCGGCCGGCATCGGCTACCTGCTCAAGGACCGCGTGGCCGACGTCAGCGACTTCGTGGAGGCGCTGGAGCGGGTCGCCATAGGAGGTACCGCCTTGGACCCCGAAGTGGTCACCCAGCTCATCGGCGCCACGCGCCGCTCCGACACGCTCTCGGTCCTGACCGCCCGCGAGCGCGAGGTCCTCGCGCTGATGGCCGAGGGACGCTCCAACGGCGCCATCGCCGCCGCGCTGGTCGTCAGCGAGGGCGCCGTCGAGAAGCACGTCGCCAACATCTTCGCCAAGCTCAACCTCCCGGTCTCGGACCAGGACCACCGCCGGGTCCTGGCCGTCCTCCGCTTCCTCGAGTCCTGACGCCCCGCCTCAGAGCGACGCGCCGTGCGCGTCGTAGGGCCGCCCCTGCGCGTCGGCCAGCGCCCGTCCGGCGTTCATCTGGAAGGGGCTGATGCCGCCCGGCTGCCACGGGCCGACCGTGCCCGCCGCCAACGCCTCGTCCGACTTGGGCACGAGGTGGAACCGCGCCCGGAGCGCCTCCGGCGTCTCGTGCGCCACCGCGAACCAGTCCATCGTCAAGAAGTCGATGCTGTCGGAGCCCGTCACGTCGTCGTGGCACAACGCGCCGCGCCGCATGGCGTCGGCGAGCCGGACCGCCATCGCCGGGCTGCTCGAGAAGTGGCCGGGCGACGACTGGAACAACCCCGCTCCCGTCGCCAGGTAGCCCGTCTCGAACAGCGAGATCACCATCGCCAGCAACGAGAACGCGTGCATGTCGTCGTTGGCCCGAGCGATCAGCCCGAACACCTCGACCTCGGACTCGACCGTCGTGCCGTAGTCGCCGAGCACGTGCACCCAGTCGTGCTGGGCCAGCAGCGGCGGGGCCGACCCCGGCGTGCCCGGGAAGGTGAAGCCGCGTGACTGGTACATCTCCCAGACCTGGCGGCCGATGGCCTCGTGCGGAAGCTGCTCGAGGGCGGCCCACTGCGCCGCCAGCTCGGGGTCGTTGACCGAGAACTCCCACGCGCCCTCGAGGGTGCGCGTCGAGTGCACCGCCGCCCGGGCCGCCTCCTCGTTCCAGCTGCCCTCGTAGCCGCTGCGGATGAAGTCCTGCGCGGCGAGGCCCAACGTGCCGTGCGCGAACTCCCGCGCCACCCGGACCATGTCCTCTTCGACGCCGAGCTCGCACGCGCACGCCGCGACGTTCTCGGCGACGTCGTCGGGGATGGGGTGGCGCACGAGCGCGCACAGCAGCATGTTCTGCACGATGCGCGCCCGGAACGTCAGCTCGCGCCTCGCCAGCCTCGCCGCGAACTCCGCCGGCGAGAGAGCCGGCCGGTCGTCGCCCAACTGGACGTGGTACCCGGTCATGGCGGGGAACATCGACTCGAGCAGCGATCGCTGCACCGGCAGCAGGCCCTCCGATCCCGCCACGATCGACGCGATCCCGTCCGCCAGCGCCTGGGTCTCCGCCGCGTCGGGCGGGACGAGGTTCACGGTCTCGGCCGTCGGCAACGGGACGGGCGTCACAGCAGCCGGTCCAGGCCGGTTCGCATGAACGCCACCCCGCCCGCGGCGTCCCGCACCTCCGTCCGCGTCATCAGGGCACCGAACGGCGCGTTCCAGTACCCGTCGTCGCCGGGGCGCTCAGCTCCCCACGGCCCGACGTACGCGTAGGGCTCCTCGGAGAGGGCGTCGCCGGCCGAGAAGCCGAGGTTCACGCCGCCACCCGCGCCGAGGCCTTCGAGCGACGTCCCGACGTCGAGGTGCTCGGGCCACAGCTGCACCGTGCTCTGGCGGCACCGCCCGGATCTCTCCGCCACCACCTCGTCGATGACCCGCCACCCGAGGTCGAACCACGAGAAGAGGGCGCCCAACTCCGTCGGGTCCAACTCGAGGGGCTCGTCGACGGCGCCCGGCGCCGGCGTGCCCGGGCCGGCGGAGAACTCGGCGCCCAGGTCCGCCCCCGCGAACTGCGCCAGCGCGGCCAGCGTCGCCCCGCCCAGCGCCATCGAGCTCGATGACGTCCCCACCTCCCGGATCAGGCAGGCGGGCGTGAGCCGCAGCGCCTCGGGCTCGGGGCCGAACGCCGGCGTCACGATGCCGTCGGCGCTCGAGCGCAGGCCGAAGTGCCCGCTCACCGCGTAGCGCCGGCGTCCCAGCACGTGCGCCGAGAGCCGGTGCAGGTCGCTCCGGGTCCTCCCCATGACAGCTCCGCAGAGTACCGGCACGGGCGGATTTCGTGCCCCGCCAGCCCACGTCGTCCGAGGGTGCATCGGGGTTGCTTGCTAAACGCGTCGCGATCCGGTCTAACTCTGTTCCAGCGTTCGTCGAATTCGCTGTTCGGTGACATCGACGCGAACGGGCACGCAGGCGGGTAAGAAGAAGGGGTGATAAAGGTGATCCGTGGGGGGGTCAGCAACGAGCCGTTGCCGTCCATCGGCTTGGTCCTGGGCGCGGGCGGCGTCGTGGGCCAGGCGTACCAGGCCGGCGTGCTCGCCGCGCTCGAGCGCGAAATCGGTTGGGATCCCCGCCTCGCCCAGGTCATCGTCGGCACCTCCGCCGGCTCGGTCACCGGGGCCGCCCTGCGCGTCGGCGTCCCCGCCACGGATCTGGCCGCCTCGCTCTACGGCGTCCCTACGTCCCGGAGGGGTGGCGCCATCCTCCGCCGCATCCTGCCCGACGACACCGGGCCGCTCCCGGCGCCGACCGTCCTCTCGATCCTGCGCCCGTGGCACCTCCCGTCGCCGGCGCTCCTCGCCCGGATCCTCCGCCGCCCGCTCGCCTTCCGCCCCGAGGTCGCGGCGATGACGCTCGTCCCCAAGGGCCAGCTCGATATCTCCCAGCGCGCCCGCGGTCTCGACGATCTCATCGGCGACCGCTGGCCCGAGGGGCTGCGCATCTGCGCGGTGCGGCGCTCCGACGGCGCCCGCGTCGTCTTCGGACGGCCCGGCTCGCCACCCGCCCGCCTGGCGCCGGCCGTCCTGGCCTCGTGCGCTATCCCCGGGTACTTCAAGCCCGTCACGATCGAGGGCACTGAGTACATCGACGGCGGTGTGCACTCCGTGACGAACGCCGACGTGCTGCGGGACCAACCGCTCGACCTGGTCGTCATCATCTCGTCGATGTCCGCCGCGCACGGCAGCGCCAACGGCCCCGACGGGCTCCTCCGCCGCACCGTGCACCGCCGCATGGAGCGCGAGGTCACCCGGCTGAGGCGGGCGGGCACCCCCGTGCTCTGCCTCGAGCCCGGCGCCGAGTCCCGGCGCGCCATGGGGCTCAAGGCCATGGCCGAGGACCGCGCCCCGCGGGTCATCGAAGCGGCATACGAGGAAACGCGCCGCGAGGCGCTGGCGTCGTCGTTCCTGGCGACTCTGGGCGAACCGACCCCGGCCGCCTCCACCGGCTGACCTCGGGGCCGGTGCGGCCGGCCGGTAGTAGCTTCGTGCTCGAAGGGAGGGCCGCCCATGGGTCCTGACCGCCTGAGCCCGCTCGATGCGTCGTTCCTCCATATCGAGGACGGCGTGTCGCACATGCACATCGGGTCCGTCGCCATCTTCGAGGGGCCCCCGCCGCCGTACTCCGACGTCGTCGAGATGGTGGAGTCCAAGCTCGACCTCGTGCCGCGGTACCGCCAGAAGGTGCGGTTCGTGCCGCTCGAGCTGGGGCGGCCGGTGTGGGTGGACGACCCGCACTTCAACATCGAGTACCACCTGCGGCACACGGCGCTGCCCGCGCCCGGGGGCGAGAACGAGCTGCGCCGCCTGGTGGGGCGCGTCATGGCGCAGCAGCTCGACCGCTCCAAGCCGCTGTGGGAGATCTGGGTCGTCGAGGGGCTCGAGGACAGGCGCTGGGCGATCGTGGCCAAGACGCATCACGCACTCGTCGACGGCGTGTCGGGGACCGACCTGCTGGCGGTGATCATGGACCTGAGCCCCGACGCGGTGCGTCCCGAGCACCCGGCGCACTGGTCGCCCCACCCCGAGCCGTCGGGGGTCGAGCTCGTGGTCGAGGCGGTCGAGCATCTGGTGCAGTCGCCCTACGAGCAGCTGCGGGCGGCCCGGGCGCAGACCCGGCTGGTGCGGCGGGCGGCGGGGTACCTGGGCGAGGTGGCGAGCGGCGTCTTCGCGTTGAGCGGTCTCGTGCGGCTGCCGCCGGTCTCGAGCCTCAACGGGCCGATCGGGCCGCATCGTCGGTACGCGTGGGCGACGACGACGGTGGCCGACATCCGCGAGGTGCGCAAGGAGCACGGGGGCACGTTCAACGACGTCGTGCTGGCGTGCATCGCGAACGGCTTCCGCGAGCTTCTGCTGTCACGGGACGAGGACGTCGAGCGCGTCGTGCGCACGCTGGTGCCGGTGTCGGTGCGCCCCCGCGACGACTCGGGGCGCGCCGTCGGCGACGGGACGTACGAGAACAAGGTCTCCGCGATGTTCGCCGAGCTGCCGGTCGAGATCGAGGACCCGGTGTTGCGCCTGGCCGCTATCTCGGACCAGATGAAGGACTTGAAGGAGTCGAAGGAGGCGCTGGCGGGCGAGGCCTTGACGTCCATGTCGGGGTTCGCGCCGCCGATGCTGCTGGCGCTCGGGATGCGGATCGCCACGCGGACGGCGCAGCGCAGCGTCAACACCGTCACGACGAACGTGCCGGGGCCGCAGTTCCCGTTGTACGCGGCGGGGCGCCGCATGGTGCGGGCGTTCCCGTACGTACCGCTGGGCGGGCAGATCCGCCTCGCCATCGCCATCTTCAGCTACGACGGCGCGGTCAACTTCGGGATCACCGGCGACTACGACACGACGCCCGACATCGACGTGCTGGCGCACGGGATCGAGGACGGGATGGCGCAGCTGTTGAAGGACTGACGACCTCGTCCTTACGAGGTCGGGGTCGCCAGGTCGGGGATCGTCAGGACCTCGGCCTCGAAGTACTTGCGCAGCCCGGACACGATGACGCGCTCGACGGACTTGCCGAGGACGGGCACGTGGACCTTGAGGTCGCCCTCGATCGACACGACCGAACTCGTGCCGTCCGGGCCATCGGGCTCGAAGCGGTACACGCCGGCGGCGCTCATCCGGTCCGGGTAGTGGTCGGGCAGGACGACCCAGTCCGCCCGGGACTCGTCGGGCCGCAGCTCGTTGCGGGTGATCCACGACATCTTGTTGCGGTCGATGACGCGCTGGACGGCCGGGGAGATCGGGCCCCGGAAGGCAAAGCGGACCTCCATCAGCACCCGGGCCCCCGTGTCCTCGTGCCGCACGAGCTCGAGCACCTCGATGTGGTCCTGGACCGGGCGCCCCTCGTAGAACGCCGGTGTGCCGTACGCGGCCATGGCCCGGGCGGGCGCGACGCCGACCGCCTGGCTCGTCGCGAAATGCACCGACGACCTCGTTACGAGGTCGTGGACGGCCGGGTCGTGGGCAGCCCCAGCTTGCGGTGGTCCCAGCTGACCGTCCGCTCGACGTGCAGCTTGACCACGACCCGCTTGTTCAGCATCGCCTCGAGGAACGGCTTCATCTCGTCTGAATACCCGCCGTAGTAGCGCTCGAACACGCTGATGCCGAGCTGCCACAGCCGGTCGGCTTCGTCGATGATCTCCGCCTTCCCCACGAGCTCGACACCCCGCAGCTCCTCGTAGTAGTCGCCGTCCTCGAACAACAGCGTCAGGCGGGGGTCACGCCGCAGGTTCTGCGCCTTTTGCGACTTCGCCTTCGTCTCGACGGCGATCGCACCCTCCAAGAACCCGTACCACATGGCCACCGCGTGGATGGACCCGTCGTGCGAGAGCGAGCACATCGTCATGGCCCGCCGCTCGGCCAAGAACGCGTCGATCTCGTCGGGCGTCATCTGGATCGCCTTGCGCTGGTTCACACCGTGGCCCATGGCCTGACTCATTCCGAGGCACCTCCCGTACCGACGTCGACGTCACCGCCCATTTGCCCAGGCGTCGTCCCGAGCGAGCGTAATGCTGTGCGCAGGAACGCAACTTGAAGAGTTCATCTTCAGCACACTTGATTGTTGCAACCGTTTCACAGCCCGTTCACCTCGGCTTTCTAGCGTGACCGCTGATGGCGACCGTGGATCAGCACATGGGCCACGCCGGCGGGGACAACCGTTCCGGTCCCGGCGCCGGGCACCGCCGTCACGGCCGGGACACCCTGGCCGAGGTCATCTCGATCCGCACCGGGCCGCCGGAGCGCTCACACCGTTCCGGGCTCATCGGGTCGTTGGTCACCATGGCGCGGGGCTTCGCCTCCCCGCGCGTCCAGGCGACGTCGGTGCGATCTACCCCCCGTCGGCCGTCGTCGCCTGCCCCTCGCACCTGCACTCGCCCGTCCACACCCCAGTTCCCTTACGACGCTGCCTGATCTCGAGCACAGCGTGGCGATCGCGAACGCACCGGCGACGTCGGGCCGGCCCCCCCTCAACGGGCCGTCACGCGACAACCGCCCCCTCGTCCTGGTCGTCGACGACGAGGAGTCGTATAGACAAGCCCTGGCGTCGGGACTGACCCGCGAGGGCTTCACCGTCGAGGCGGCGGGCGACGGGCACGAGGCGTTGCGCCTCTTCCACCGGGTCCACCCCGACCTCGTCCTCCTCGACGTCATGCTCCCCGACCAGTCGGGCATCGAGATCTGCCAGCAGATGCGCGCCCTCAAGCCGGTGCCGATCATCATGGTCACCGCCCGCGACTCCGAGGTCGACATCGTGCTGGGTCTCGAGCTCGGTGCCAGCGACTACGTCGCCAAGCCGTTCCGCCTGCGTGAGCTCGTGGCGCGGATGCGGGCCGTCCTGCGGCGGGGCGTCGCGGTCGCCGAGCACCACGAAGAGGTGCTCACCGTCGGTCCCGTCCGCCTCGATGCCGGCCGCCGGGAGGTCACCGTCGACGACGCCTCCGTCGACCTCTCCCGCAAGGAGTTCGACCTCCTCGCCCTGCTCATGTCGCACAGCGGCCAGGTCGTCACGCGGGACTGGTGCATCGACCGGCTCTGGTGGGACCAGGAGCTGACCGACACCCGCACCCTCGATACGCACATCAAGCGCCTCCGCCGCAAGATCGAGCCGGACCCCGCCAACCCCCGCCACCTCGTCACGGTCCGGGGCGTCGGCTTCCGCTTCGAGGCCTGACCACGTCGCCCCCGGCGGGCCAACCGCCGTTCGCCCTACATTGAGGGCATGGCCCTCCACCCCGGCGACACCGTCCCCGACTTCGAGCTCCCCGACCAGACCGGCACGCCCCGCAAGCTGAGCGACTTCCTCGCCAAGGGCCCCGTCGTGCTGTTCTTCTACCCGGCCGCCATGACGTACGGCTGCACGAAGGAGAGCTGCCACTTCCGCGACCTCTCGGCCGAGTTCGCCGCCGTCGGCGCCCAGCCCGTCGGCATCAGCGCCGACAAGGTCGAGAAGCAGAAGCAGTTCGACGAGAAGGAGTCGCTCGGCCTCCCCCTCCTCTCCGACTCCGACCGCACCGTCGCCGCCGAGCTCGGCGTCAAGCGCGGCTTCGGCCCCAACAAACGCACGACGTTCGTCATCGACACCGACCGCAAGGTCCTCGACGTGATCCACAGCGAGATCTCGATGGGCTCGCACGCCGATAAGGCCCTCGCCGTCCTCAAGGCGCGCCCCGCTGCCTGACGTCGCCGTCGTCACCGGCGCCGCCTCGGGTATCGGCCGTGCCGCCGCCGCCAGACTCGGCGCGGCGGGCTTCCGCGTGATCGGCGTCGACCGGCCCGGCACCGACGTCGCCGTCACCGCGGACCTCGCCTCCGCCGACGAGCGCCGGCGCGCCGTCGACGAGGCCACCGGTCTGGCGGGCGGGACCCTGGCCGCCGTCGTGACGTGCGCCGGCCTGGCGGGGTCGCCCGACCGCAAGGGCTCCCTGTTGTCGTCGGTGAACTACTTCGGCACGGTCGAGGTGCTCGACGGCCTGCGACCGCTGCTCGCCCCGGGTACCGCCGCGGTGGCGATCAGTTCGAACTCGACGACGGTGCAGCCCGACATCCCGCTGGCGCTGGTCGACGCATGTCTCGACGGCGACGAGGCGCGGGCGGCCGTCATCGCCGACGAGGGCTCGTCGATCGCCGCCTACGCCGCGTCGAAGATCGCCGTCGCCCACTGGGTGCGCCGGCACGCCACCGGGCCGCAGTGGGCCGGGGCCGGCGTGCGGCTCAACGCGGTGGCGCCGGGGATGATCGAGACGCCGATGATCGCCGCCATGCGGGCCGACGAGCGGACGGGCCCGATGCTCGATGCGCTGCCGATCCCGCTCGGGCGTCCCGGACAACCCGAGGAGATCGCGGCGCTCGTCGCGTTCTTGGTCGGGCCCGACAGCACGTTCTTCTGCGGTTCGGTCGTCTTCTGCGACGGCGGGAGCGACGCGCTGTTGCGCACACGGGACTGGCCGGCGGCGTGGGACATCTCGGTGCGCGACTTCGCCCGGCGCGGCACCTGACCCTGACGCTGACGCTGACGCCGCCGGCGCTTTCGTAGGCTGGACCGATGCCGGGGCGGATCCTCGTCGACACGACCCCGCTGCGGGAGAGCCGCGACTTCCGGCTGCTCTTCAGCGGCCAGCTCGTCTCCATGCTCGGGACGCAGCTGACCGTCGTCGCCATCCCTTACCAGGTCTTTTCCATGACCCACTCGTCGCTGCAGGTCGGCGCGATAAGCCTGGCGCAGCTGTTTCCGTTCCTCGCCGGCGCGTTGGCGGCGGGGCCGATCGGCGACTCGGTGGACCGCCGGCCGATCATGATCTGGACCGGCGTCGCCGGGGCGGTGACGAGCGCGGGGCTCGCGGTCAACGCGGCGGTGCCCCACCCCTCTCTCCTCGCGCTCTACCTGATCAGCGCGCTGGCGTCGGGGTTCTACGGCTTCTCCAGCACGGCCCGTTCGGCCTCGGTCCCCGGGATGGTCGAGCGGCGACACCTGTCGGCGGCGGCTGCGCTCATGCAGATCGAGTTCCAGTTGGGAGCGATCGTCGGTCCCTCCCTCTCGGGCATCCTGCTCGTCGTGGGACTCCGGCTCGTCTACGCGCTCGACGCCGTCTCCTTCGTCGCGGCCGTGGTGATGACCGTGATGTTGCACCCGATCCCGCCGGCGCACGAAGCGGGTGGCATGTCGATGTGGCACTCGACCAAGGAGGGCCTGCGTTATCTGCGCACCCGTCAGGCCCTACAGGGCGTCTACCTGATCGACATCAACGCGATGGTGTTCGGCATGCCACGGGCCCTGTTCCCGGCCATGGCCGCGACCACCTTCCACGGGGGCACGATCACGTTGGGCTTCCTCTACGCGGCGCCCGGTGTGGGTGCCTTCGTGGGCGCGTCGACGACCGGCTGGGTGATCCAACTGCGCCGCCAGGGCTGGACGGTGATCATCGCCGTGACGATCTGGGGCCTGGCGATCGCGGTGTTCGGCCTCACCGACACGCTGTGGTTCTCCTTGGTGCTGTTGGCGGTGGCCGGCTGGGCTGACGTGATCTCGGCCGTCGTCCGGAACACGATCTTGCAGAGCACGATCCCCGAGCGTTTCCGCAGTCGGATGTCCTCCATCCAGATGGCGGTCGTCCAGGGTGGGCCGCGCCTCGGCGACTTTGAGTCGGGCGCGGTCGCCAGCGCGACGAGCGTCGAGTTCGCCGTGGTCTCGGGTGGCCTGGCCTGCATCGCCGGCGCCGCGCTCATCGCCACATTGATGCCCGTCTTCCGACGACACGTGGCCGTCGCCGGTGAGGTCGGCGACGTCCCCGTATGATCCGACGCCGTGACTGACGCGTACGAGGAGCCGACCTGGGGCGAGGTCGAGGTGGGCGTGCTGTCGCGGATCGTGGTGGTGTCGCCGCACTTCGACGACGCCGCGATGGGCGCCGGGCACCTGCTGGGCAGCTACGACGACACGACGGTGATCACCGTGTTGGGCGGTCGCCCGCCGGCGTACCCGTCGCCGCCGTCGGACTGGGACGCGCTCGGAGGGTTCGAGGCCGGCGACGACGTCGTCGCGGTGCGCCGGGAGGAGGACGTCGCCGCCATGGCCGTGCTCGAGTCGGCCTACCGCTGGCTGGACTTCCCCGACCATCAGTACCTGGAGCCGGCGGAACGGCCGACGGCGGCCGAGGTGGCACCCGTCCTCGGAGCCGCCATCGCCGAGCTCGACCCGTCCGCGGTCTTCTTCCCGATGGGTCTGGCCAACCCGGACCACGACATGACGCACGACGCCTGCCTGTTGGTGGTCGCACAACAGCCCGAGCGCACGTGGTTCTGTTACGAGGACCACGGCTACAAGCACCTGCCCGGCCTGCTGGCGTGGCGGGCGGCCAAGCTGTTGCGCTCGCCGTTGTGGCCGACGCCGGCGATCGTGCCGCACGTGCCCGACGAGGAGCGCAAGCGACGGGCCATCTGGTGCTACACGTCACAGATCGCGCCGCTGGAACGTGACCACGCGCTGAGCGCCCGCGTCGAGGGCCGGGTGCCGGAGCAGTTCTGGCGCCTCGCCCCGCCGCCGCAGGGATGGGAGGGGCTGGCCGACCTCATCTGACGCGGCACGGCCCGCCCCGGAGACTGGGGCGGGCCGGTGTGCGCGGGTGCCCCGTCGACGTCACGCCATGGCGGGTTGGGGCGTCAGCTCGGGCACGATGATCTCCTCCTCTGCCGCAGGCTCGGGCGCTCGCTCCAGGTCCGCCTCGATGTCCGCAAAGAGGCTCGGCTGGCGCCGGCTCCTGAGGAACATCCAGCCGCCGCCGACGGCCATCCACGCCAGGTAGATGTAGGGGAACAGGTTCACCGGCCACGCCGGCATCGGGTAGAAGCTGCCGACGGTCGGCACCATCAGACACAACACCGCGATGCAGGCGAGGACGACGTAGCGGGGACGCAACTCGCCGATCTTCTTGAGGTACACCGGCGCCGCCACGGTGATCAGGTAGTAGGCCACGAGGAACCCGAAGGCGGCCAACGTGCCGGCGTCGCCGAACGCCGTCAGGGGGTTGGTGAAGATCATCAGGAAGGCCGGCAGGGCGAGGATCATGCCGATGTACACCGTCACTGCGACGTGCGGCGTGCGGTTCGTCGCGTGGGCCCGGCCCAGGTGACCCGAGAAGATGCCGTGACGGGCCATCGGGAACATGATCCGGGAGCCCGAGTTCAGGCACGACAGCGACAGCGAGAAGAAGCTCACCATGGCGCCGATGGAGACGGGGATCCTGAACCAGCTCACGCCGTACGCCTGCGCCAGGAAGTTCAGGGGGGCGGCGGTCCAGTCGGCCCCGTAGTTGTTGGTGCCGCCGACTTCGACGTACGCCATGAAGACCATGAAGGCGCCGGTGATGAGCAGGCTCGCGATGACGGCCCGGGGCAGGTTCTTCCGTGGGTTCTTCGCTTCGGAGCCCATTGTCGTGGCGGCCTCGAACCCGACGAGCGAGAAGATGCAGGCGACGACGGCGAGGCCCATGCCCCGCACGTTCACCCCGCTCAACGACAGCTGCTGCGTGTCCACGTGAAAGCCGTGCTTGAACAGGATCACGCAGGCCAGCGCGGTGATGCACGCCACCGAAGCGCACTCGAGAGCCAGGGTCAGCAGGGTGGAGACCCGGATGTCCTTGTACGCGATCACCCAGCACGCCACTGCGCTGACGGCGAAGAACACGATGGGATGTATCGACCCGTGATAGCCGAGAGCCGAGAGCAACTGCGCGGAGAACACGGCGAACCCGCACATCCCCGCTACGGCGATGAAGAAGTACGACCAGATGAGCGTCCATCCGGAGAACACGCCTGCGCGCGGGCCGAGGCCTTTGGCCGTGTAGGCGTACATCGAGCCGGCGAAGGCGGACCGCTTGGCGAACTGGTTGAGACAGAACACGACGAAGAGCAGCATCAGGGTCCCGAACGCGTAGGCCAGCCAGGTGCCCTGGCCGGCGCTGGCGAACGCGAGCGGGATGATCAGCACGGCCGTCATCGTCGGGGAGATCAGGGCGACCGACTGGGCGAAGAGCGAGGGCAGACCGAGCACGTTGGTGCGCAGCCCGGCCATCTTCGTCGTCGCCGTCGTGTCGGTACTGGTTGTCATCGTTTCTCCTTTGTCGTGGACTCGAAGGGTCAGGACGGGAACGACTGGTCGTCGAGCAAGAGGTCCTCGTAGAACGCTCCGAACTTCCGCTCGGGGTGGGCGATGGCGATCTCGAGGACCCACAGGTTCGGGTTGGGCCGGAACTCGACCTCGGCCAGCGGACCGTCGTAGTGGGCGGAGTGCGGGAACTCCGAGAGCCGGTGCCCTGACAGGTCCATGTTCAGCTTCCAGCCGAAGCTTCCCGCCACCTCGATGGCGTAGTCGTAGAGCTCCTTGCCGGTGACGCCGTCGGCGAACCATTTCGCCCGGACGTCGTCCCAGATGAGCCGCACCTCCTTCCTCGCCCGCAGGTGGTCGGGATCCGACCCGAACACGAACGTGTCGCCCGCGTCGCCCTCGGTGTTCTCGTAGATCGGGCCGATGTCGACGAAGAAGATGTCGTTCTCGCCGAGCACGACGCCCGGCTCGGACCGCTCCATGAAGTCCTTCGTGGTGTTCGACCCGCAGCGCACGATGATGTGGTGCCAGCCGCGCCGCATGCCCATGTCCTTCAAGATGTCGCGGGCGATCGCCTTGGCCTCCTCCTCCGCCATGCCCGGCTTGACCTGGTCCGCGATGAGGTGCACGGCCCGGCGGGTCCGCGCCCGCACGTCCATGAGGGCATCGAGCGAGTAGTTCTCCCCGGTCGCCTCGAGCTCGGCGAGCATCGTCATGTCCTGCCTCCTAGTGATCGGTGATGGATGTGCTGAAGAGCGGGTGGTTGCGGAAGTCGGTGGGCCCGTCCGCCGCGACGACCAACACCTGGGTGACTCCGCCGAGCGCGGCGAGCCGGTGCGGGCGGCTGGCGTCGAAGTGGGCCGTCGACCCGGGCTCGAGGTCGTGCGCCTCGCCGTCGAACTCGAGACGGAGCCGTCCGTCCATCACGTAGACCCACTCCTCGCCGCGATGGCGGGCCGGCTCGGGCGGTATGCGGTCCGGGTTGACCGTGATGTGGAGCGCCTGCAGCGTCGTCGAGCCGGGGAACCCGCTGCACGGAGCGATGGTGAGGCCGTTGGCCTCGTGGCCCTGGGCGTCCGGCGGATACGTCGCGAAGGCGGGCGCGCCCCGACATTCGCCGAGCAGGGTGCTCATCGACACGCCCAGCGCCCGCGACAGGGCGATGAGCGATGCCACCGATGGCTGCCGGTCGCCCGACTCGAGACGGGACAAGTGGGCCGTCGAGAGATCGGCGCGCTCGGCGAGTTGCTCGAGCGTGAGACCGGCCCGGGTGCGTTCCTCGCGCAGGCTCTCGGCGATCGACGAAAGTGCTTCCTGGAGCTCCATCGGCCGATTGTCAGCCCGGAGTTGCCCCAGAGGCAAGCGAATTTGTCAGAGTTTACGGACTGGAAATGTCCACGAAACGATCCCGAGATTCATCCCCGTGTGCACCACCCACCAGCGCGGCGAAACGGTCGAACACAAGCTGCTGCCAGGGACGGAGCTGCTCGAGCTGGTGCGGGGTGGCGCGCCGCAGCGCCGTCGCCCCGCCGGGGGCGCACCCCGCCTCTTCGGTGAACGCGTCGACGAAGGCGTCGACGGCGTCCGACGTGACCTCGAGGTGGAACTGGACACCCCACGCTGCGTCCCTGACCCGGAACGCCTGGTTCGCGTAGCGACCGCTGCTCGCCAGTTGCACCGAACCCGGTGGTGGTTCGTACGTGTCGCCGTGCCAGTGCAACACGTCGACGCGACGGGGCAGTCCCGCGAGGAGCGGATCGGCGGCGGCGACCGGTGACAGCTCGACGGGGGCCCAGCCGACCTCGGGTCCGTGTTCGCCCGGGCGGACCCGACCACCTCCGGCGAGCGCGAGCAGCTGCGCGCCGAGGCACACGCCCAGCGTGGGCTTCCCCGACGTCACGGCGTCGGACAACAACGCCAACTCCGCACGCCGTGTGACGAAGCCGTCGTCGGACGACGCAGACATCGGCCCGCCCATCACCACGACGCCGTCGTGATCGGCGGCGCTCGTCGGGATGGGATCGTCCATGTCGGCGCGCCGGACGTCGACGACGATGCCGGCGCTCGCCAACGCGTCACCGATCGCCCAGGACGACTCCGGCGCCAGGTGCTGGACCACGAGACAGCTCGTCATGGCATCACGGCACGGAGCCGGCGGCGAGAGCGGCCCGCATGCCCACTCCTTTCGGAAATCGAGGCCTGCAAGGGCCAACGATAGGGCCGAGAAGGACACCCCGGCTGCGTTAACATTCCCGTAACCGGGGCCCACGGGGGCTGCTCCGGGCGTAGACACGAACGAAGGCCGCAATGTTCGACCGCATCCTGCTCGCACTCGACGACTCGCCGGCCAGTGAAGTCGCGCTGCTCTTCGCGGGGGCACTGGCCCGTCGGACGGGCGCTTCCGTCCATGTCGTCCACGTAAACGAGCGGATCGTCGCGTGCAACGGTGTGACCCTGCGGACCCGGGAAGAGGCCACCGCGTTGGTCACCGAAGCCGTCCGACACCTCGCCGGGACCGGGGTGACCGCGAGCGGCTCCGCCTGCGTCTCGACGCACCGCAAGATCGCCGACCGGATCGTGGCGAAGGCGGACGCCGTCTCGGCGGACGCCATCGTCCTGGGCTCGACCCGAGACCGCCACTGGATGCGGGTCTTCTCCGCCCAGGTCCGGGAGCGCACGACCCGGCTGACGTCGTTACCCGTGCTCACCGCTCCCGCCCCCCTCAAGATCTCCGCGCTGCCCGTGCCCGGGTCCTGGGACGGCCCTGTGGACAGGGCCGTCGACACGCTTCTCCACTAGGGCCCAAGCGGCAATCGGGCCCAAAGTGGGGTCCTTCAGCCCTACCGGCACCCCCGTCGCCAGCGTCACAATTTAGAGGTGGTCGTCGATGAGACGACCGCCTCATATGGGCCCTTGGCTGCGGAAGCGCCAGGCACGACTCGATCGAGCTTGTGTCGGTGAACCTCGCAATCCCGGGCCGGGTTTCGCGCAGCGGAGGACACCACCTTTAGACCTGCTGACGAGGGCCCGGCCCGGGGCTGTGCTTCCCAGACGGCGCACCCCGCCCCACCAGGTATGACCCGGGTCGCACGAACGGTCCCGTCGCTAGAGTCGCACCCGTGCCCAAAGACGATGAGCGCATCGTGGACGTGGACGGGCGCGAGGTCCGCGTCAGCCGGCCCGACAAGGTGTACTTCCCGGCCATCGACGCCACGAAGTCCGACCTCGTCTCGTACTACCTCGGCATCGGCGAGCACCTCCTCAACACCGCCGGCGGCCGCCCCGCCCTGTTGCAGCGCTTCCCGGACGGCGCCGCCGGCAAGTCGTTCTTCCAGAAGCGGATCCCCGCCGGCGCCCCCGACTGGCTGCAGTCGACGATCGTCTCGACCCCCAACGGGACGACGTCCAACGCCCTGGTGGTGGCGGACATCTCCCACGTCGTGTGGGCCGTCAACTTCGGCTGCCTCGGTCTCCATCTGTGGCCGTACCTCGCCGCCGACCCCGAGCACGCCGACGAGCTGCGCATCGACCTCGACCCCACGAAGGGGATCGGCTTCGACGAGGTCCGGGCCGTCGCGCTGAAGGTCAAGGAGTTGCTCGACGAATTGGGCCTGCGCAGCTACCCCAAGACGACGGGCAGCCACGGGATCCACGTGTACCTGCGCCTCGAGCCCCGTTGGGACTCGATCGCCGTCCGCGCCGCCGCGGTCGCCCTGGCCCGCGAGCTCGAGCGCCGTCACCCCGACGAGATCACCGCCAAGTGGTGGAAGGAGGAGCGCGGCACACGCGTCTTCGTCGACTTCAACCAGAACGCGCCCCACAAGACCGTCTTCGGCGCCTGGTTCGCCCGGCCCCGGGTCGGTGGTCAGGTGTCCACCCCGCTCGCGTGGGACGAGGTCGAGACGGTCGTGCCCGACGACCTCACCATCCGGACGGTGCCCGAGTTGGTGGCGAAACGCGGCGACCCGTGGGCGGACATCGCCGCCGCGCCGCAGTCGATCGAACCGCTCCTCGCTATGGCCGAGCGGGACAAGGAGTCCGGGCTCCAGGACGCGCCGTGGCCCCCGCAGTACCCCAAGATGCCCGACGAGCCCCCTCGGGTGGCGCCGAGCCGGGCGAAAAAGGAAACGGCATGACGGAGAACTGTCGGTCGTGAAGCCACTCGATGCGTTGAACCAGATCGCGTTCCGTCTCGAGCGCAACGGGGCCGACACGTACAAGGTGCGGGCCTTCCGGGGCGCAGCCCGGGCGATCAAGGACGTGCCCGACGACGAGCTCGAGGCCCTGGCGAAGTCCGGCCGGCTCCAGGGCATCGAGGGCGTCGGCAAGTCCACCGCCCAGGTCATCGCCGAGGCGCTGGAGGGCAAGGTCCCCGCCTACCTCACCAAGATCGACAAAGACCTCACCAAGGACGACCTGGTGGTCGAGGGCGCGGCGGCCGAGCTGCTCGAGTCGCTCCGCGGCGACTGCCATTCGCACTCGGACTGGTCCGACGGCGGCAGCCCCATTTCGGAGATGGCCGAGGCGGCCCGTGACCTGGGCCGCGAGTACCTCGTCCTGACCGACCACAGCGCCCGCCTCACGGTCGCCCACGGCCTCAACGAGGAGCGCCTCGGCGAGCAGCTCGAGGTCGTCCATGACCTCAACGCACGGCTGGCTCCGTTCCGCATCCTCACCGGGATGGAGGTGGACATCCTCGAGGACGGGTCGCTCGACCTGGACCTCGACCTGCTCGGCCAGCTCGACGTCGTCGTGGCGAGCGTCCACTCCAAGCTCCGCATGGACGCCCCGCAGATGACCACACGCATGCTGGCTGCGGTCGAGAGCCCGCACACCGACATCCTCGGCCATTGCACCGGCCGCATCATCGTGGGCCGCGGCCGACCGCAATCGACCTTCGATGCCAGGGCCGTCTTCGAGGCCTGCGCCCGCACCGGGACCGCCGTGGAGATCAACTCACGCCCCGAACGCCAGGACCCGCCGGACGACCTGCTCCGTCTCGCCGTCGAGCTGGGATGCTCCTTCGCCATCGACACGGACGCCCACGCGCCGGGTCAGCTGGAGTGGCTCGGCCGGGGGTGCCGCAACGCCGTCACCGCCGGCGTGCCGTTCGACCGCGTCGTCAACCGCGCGCCCGCCGACGCCCTGCTGACGTGGGCGTCGGCCCACGAGCAGGCCGCATGAACCTCCCCGTCGAGCCGCCCGTCGCGCCCATGCTCGCGAAGCTCACGAGGGACCTCCCCCGCGACGACGACCTGTACTACGAGCCCAAGTGGGACGGCTTCCGCTGCATCGTCTTCCGCGACGGCGACGAGGTCGAGCTCGGCAGCCGCAACGAGAAGCCGCTGACTCGATACTTCCCCGAGCTCGTCGACGCGCTCCGCCGTGAGCTGCCCGACCGCATCGTCCTCGACGGCGAGATCGTCATCGCCGGGCCGAACGGCCTCGACTTCGACGCGCTCTCCCAGCGCATCCACCCAGCGGCCAAGCGCATCAACCAGCTGGCCGAGGCCACCCCCGCCTCGTACGTCGCCTTCGACCTTCTGGCCCACGACGACACCTCGTACATGGGGACGCCGTACGCACAACGGCGCAAGACGCTCGAGAAACTGCTCAAGAAGGCCAAGCCGCCGGTCCACCTGACGCCCGCCACACAAGACCCCGACACGGCTTCCGACTGGTTCTCCCGCTTCGAGGGCGCCGGCCTCGATGGCGTCGTCGCCAAGCCCGCGGACATCCACTACCTGCCAGACAAGCGCGTCATGCTCAAGGTGAAGCACCAGCGGACCGCCGACTGCGTCGTGGCCGGTTTCCGGACCCACAAGGACGGCGAGGGCGTGGGCTCGATCCTGCTCGGCCTCTTCGACGACGCCGGCACGCTCCACCACGTCGGCGTCGCGTCGGGCTTCAGCGTCGCTCGTCGCCGTGAGCTCGTCGACGAGTTGCAGCCCTTCCGGAAGAACGCCATGAAGGACCACCCCTGGTCGGGCTGGGCCGAGGCCCAAGCCGAAGGCCGAGCGCCAGGAGCAATGAACCGATGGAACGCCGGCAAGGACATGACCTGGGAGCCCCTGCGTCCCGAGTCCGTCTGCGAGGTCTCGTACGACCACCTCCAGCACGACCGCTTCCGTCACGCCACGTCGCTGGTGCGTTGGCGCCCCGATCGTGACCCGTCGTCGTGCACCTACGCGCAGCTGGACACCCCGGTGCCCATGGAGCTCCGCGACGTCTTCGGGACGAAGGGCCGCTGACCCAGATTTTCGGGAACACCACGCGACCGGCGACCGTTCTCCGCCGTGCCCGCAGCCGACACCTCCGTCATCTCCACGAGCACTTCGTCGCTGGGGCAAGCAGAGATGGCCAAGATGTCGAACGAGGAGGTCATGGAGCTCGCCGCCGCCTCGGCCCGCCACATGGCCTCCTTGGCGGGCCTCATCGTTCAGCTGACCGGAGAGCTCGACCGCCGCGAAGGCTGGAGGGAAGAAGGTGCCACGTCCGTCGAGTCCTGGATGGTGGAGCGTCTCGGCGTCTCGCTCCCGACCGCCCGGGCCTTTGCGCACGTCGGCGAGCGCCTCTACGACCTTCCGCAACTGGGTGCGGCACTGTCCTCGGGTGACCTGAGCTTCGACAAGGTGCGAGCGGTCGTCGACGGCGCCACCTCCGAGTCCGACGCCGAGCTCCGGGACGAGGCCATGGCGCATTCGGTACGCGAGCTGCTCCAGCTGGCGCGGTCTCGCCGGATCTCGACGGCAGAGTCCGCTCGCTCCGACCACGAGGGTCGTGCCCTGCGCTTCAACGAGTTGTTCCGGACCGTGACCGCCCAGCTCCCGGCCGAGATGTTCGCCGAGGTCCGGGGGACGCTCGAGGCTCGGGCCCGCCAAATTCCCTCCGACGGAGAGACTCCCTGGGATCAACGGCTCTGCGACGCCTTCGTCGGGATCGTCCGTGGTTCCCACCACTCGGACGGGGCGGCGACGCCCTTCACCGTCGTGGCCCATGTACCCCTCGAGACGCTGCTCAACGAGACGAGCGAGCTCTCAGGTGAGCTCGAGCGCGACGGGCTCATCAGCGCCGAGACCGTCCGGCGCCTGGCCTGCGACGCCACGTTGATCGTCGCCGTCGACGACGACCTGGGCCACACCATGTACGAAGGCCGGCAGCAGCGCTACGCCACCGAAACGCAGCGCCGCGAGATCATGCGGCGCGATCGGCACTGCCGCTTTCCCGGCTGCACCAATGCGGTCTTCGTGAACGCCCACCACATCCGATGGTGGACGCCGCACGGGGGCTCCACCGACTTGCCCAATTTGGCGCTGCTCTGCGAGCACCATCACCATCTGATGCACTCCAAGCGATGGAGCGTGTCCGGCAATGCGAACGACGAGCTCACCTTCATCGGCCCGACGGGCCGGGTCATGACCTCGCGCCCCTCGCCCCTCTGGACGACCGTGTCCAGGCCGGCTGGGCGCGCGCCGGGTTGCGACTAACCGTCGAACAGATCCGGGTCCGCCTCCAGCTCGGCCCGCACCGCGGCCTCCCAGAACCCGATGAAGCCCTCGCCGTCGCTCTTCGCCACCAAGTTGGTGAAGGAGTCCGGGACGCGGGACACGTCCTTGCCGCCGGCGGCGCGGGCGTACCACGCGTGCTGGCAGCGCTGCTCGAGAGCGACCGCCCGCTGATGCACCGCCCGGGCCGAGCCGCCGACGACGAAGACGCCGTGCCCGGCCAGCAGCGCCATCGCGGCGTCGCCCATCTGCGTCACGGCGCGCCGCGCGCTGTTGGCGTCGTTGACCGGTCCGTCGTATTCGTCGACCAAGGTCAACGTGCCGCCACCGAGGGCCGAGCTCTGGTCGAGAATCGGCGGCAGCTCGGCCAGGTCGGCCCACACCGTGCCGAACAGCGGGTGATTGTGGACGGCCCAACCGACGTCGGTCCGGGTCTTGTGGAGCTCGAGGTGCAGCGGGATCCCGAGGGGGACAGGCCAGTCGCCCTCGACCACCCGCCCGTCTAGGTCGATGCGCAGCACCTGGGACGGTCGCAGCTCCCCCCAGGTCAGCAGCCATGGATTGCACAGCAGCGTCCCATCGCCGAGATTTGCGGTGATGTGCCCGGCCAGATGGTCGTTGTAGCCCTCCCTCCACAGCGCCCGCGCCAACACGACGAGCTCCTCGCGTGGCGTCAGATCCGGCATCAGCTTCTCGGCAGTGGGTGTGAACACCGGCGCTCCTCTCAACGTGGCAGAACGAGATCGGGCAGAGGATGGCGGTAGAGCGCCGCGGCGTTCTCGCAACACATCGCCCGAAGCTCGTCCCCCGGGATGTGACCCCAACACGCCTCGATCACGCGCTGGGTGTCGGGCCATGTCCCGTCACCGTGCGGGTAGTCGACCTCCACCATGACGTTCTCGACTCCGATGGCATGCCGCGTGTCGATCGTGGAGGGATCGTCGATCGTGCAGAACCAGAAGTTCCGCCGCACGACCTCGGCGGGGCGCATGTCCCAGCCCCTGCCATAGCCGGAACGATCGACCATGTTGTCGAGGCGATCGAGCAGCATGGCCACCCAGCCGATACCACCTTCGCTCATCGCGATCTTCAACTCCGGGTGGCGCCGCGGGTACTCCGACCACAGCCACTCGGTACACGCGGTGAGAGATCGTTGGCCGAACAACGTGGCGCCGATCTGGAGCGGGGCCCCTCCCGGCGGTCCGATCTCGATACCCGAACTGCCCACGTGCAGCGAGAGCACCGTGTCCGTATCCACCACGGCCTCGATGATCGGGTCCCAATGCTCCCGGTCCCACAGCGACGGCAATCCGATCTCGTGCGGGCGTTCGGGGAACGTGACCGACGTGAAGCCGCGCTCGGCGTTGCGGCGGATCTCCTCCGCGGCCAATGCCGGATCGGTCAGGAAGGTGATCCCGAGAGGCACGATCCGATCGGGGTGGCGCTGATACCACTCCTCGAACAGCCAGTCGTTCCAAGCTCTGATACACCCGAGGCCGAGCTCACGGTCCGGGCACGCGAAGAACACGCGGCCGCAGAACCCGGTGATCTGTGACGGGAAGTTCACCGACGCCCAGACCCCGTTGATGTCCATGTCGCGGACCCGGGCGTCCACGTCGTAACAACCGGGTCGCATCTGGTCGAAGCGGAACGGCTCCAGCCCGTACGTCTCGGGGCGCCGTCCGGCCACGGCATTCATCCCGACCTGCGTGTAGCGCTCACCTTCGAACTCCCACACCTGGTGCCCCTGCGGCGTTTCGACGATCCGAGGAGCCCGGGACTGGACGGCCCCGGGCAGCCGGCCCTCGAACGTGTGAGCCGGCTCGACGACGTGGTCGTCGACGGAGATCACCGTGTAGAGCTGCTCCCTGGCCTCCGGCTCGGGCAGGAACAACTCCGTGTCGAGGGCGGTCGTCACCAATCCCGGTTTCGGGGTTCTGTGAGCACGCTCCAGGATACGACCGCCGAGGCTTTGCCCGCCGACCCCGACCGGGCCTGGTCGCCCCTCACACCGTTACGTCGCACATGTGACTCCGCTGTGACCCACCCCGCGACGACCGGCCTCCGAGGCCCCGCTCCCGCACCTCCGCACAGGGATCCCCTTTTCGTGCCTGATCTGTCGGTTGAATAGTCACGACGTCGAGAAGGAGACGCAATGGTTGCCTTGGTGGTCGTGGTCACGTTCGTAGTGCTTCTGCTGGGCGTCCTCGTAGCGGGACTCTTGCGCAGCCACGCCGACATCCTTCGATCGCTGCACGAGCTCGGCGTCGGCGTCGGCGACCCGGCCGCTCCCGACGCACCGGTGCAGAGTCGAAGCGCACCTCGTCTACCGACGTGGTCGCCGGACGGCACCGAGCATCTCGGTTCGGCGCCGACCGTGGCGGGCCTCACGCCCGCCGGCGACGCCCGCGCCGTCGCGGTCGACAACAGCGATGGCTTCAGCCTTCTCGCCTTCCTCTCCTCTGGATGCGCGACCTGCGCCGGCTTCTGGACGTCCCTGCAGCAACCGGATCGTCTCGACCTTCCAGGGGGCACCAGGGTGGTCATCGTCACCAAGGGCCCAGACCGCGAGATATCGCACGAGGTCGAGGCACTGACGACCGGACACGTGCCGGTCATCATGTCGACGGAAGCCTGGGTCGACTACCAGGTCCCTGCATCACCCTTCTTCGTCTTGATCGACGGCACCACTGGGCTCACGGTCGGTCAGGGCGTCGCCGCGCACGTAGGACAGCTGCTCGACCTCATAGGACGAGCCGAGCACGACCGTGTCCCGCGCGACCGACGCCATCGCCGCCCACCCACCAGGAGCGGGCCGGATCGGGAGGCCGACGCCGACGACGTACTCCGACGGGCCGGGGTCCATCCCGGCGATCCCAGCCTGTACCCGCAGAAGCTCGAAGACGTCTTCCCGTTCGGCGTGGGATCCACGACGTCCAACGGCGGATCCCCGGCCCGGCCCGAGTAACGAGTAAGTGGCCACCATCAGCGCACACGGGATCGCCTCGCGCCTTCCCGGCGGCTTCGAGGGACGCATATACGTACGCCCGGCCGCCGTGGGCGTGAGTTACCCCGTCGGCCAGTTCGCGACGTTCCCCCTTCCCGACGACATCGGCGACTTCGGGAGCGGCGCCGTCACCTTGATGGGTCCCGGCGACGTCTTCGCCACCTTGTTCGAATACGGCCCCGAGAGCCTCGGCACGGCGCTGTTCAGCCAACAAGGCCTGCCGACGGTGCTGTCCCCGGCGGACTTCTCGCCCGTCCGGCTGCGCCGGGGCCTGCCGGGCCAATCCGGTATGCAGCGGTTCTTCACCGAAGCCGGTCGCCCCTTCTCTATCTACGCCGTCTTGGGGAGCCACCTGCGACGCGACCAACTCGTGCCCGTCGTCAACGCATTGCTCTCCTCGCTCGCCATCAGCCCGGCCGCTTCAGAGACGGCGCCTCGATGGAACTGATCGGTGTCTTCTTCGTTGCCTGCGGGCTTCTCGCCCTGGCGGGAGCGGCAAAGGCGATCCGTCCGGACGACACCGCTCGCGCCCTTGTGCTCCTCTTCGCCGGCAACGCCCCGTGGGCTCCCTCGATCCGGCGAGCGCGTCTCGCCGTCAGGGTTGGCGCCCTCCTCGAGGCAGCGCTCGGTGTCGCGGCACTCCTCGCGCCTCGGCCCGCCACCGCGGCGCTCGTGGCCGCGTCGTACGTGCTCTTCACCGGCGTCGTGCTGTACGCCCGCCAGCGGGGCGGCGTACTCGCCACGTGCGGTTGCTTCGGCCGTCCCGACACCCCACCGACGAATCTGCACGTCATCTTGAACCTCGCCTTTGTCGCCGCTGCGATCGCCGTGGCGGTGCACCCGCCGCACGCGTCGTATCTGCTCGAGTTCTTGGGACACCAACCATGGCTCGGGTTCCCGTTGATCTTCGTCAGCGGGGTGGGGGTGTGGTTGGCCTACCTCGCGCTGTCGCCCCTGGCCTCCCTGGAGGGCGCACGACGGCTCCTCCAACGACCATCCGCCGGGACGGCTCGTCCATGAGCGTGTCCTCGGCCCTGGTCGAACGCACGGCTTCCTTCCTGGAGGGCCGCCTCTCGCGCCGCAGCCTGATCAACCGGTCAGCTTTCGTGGGCAGCGCAGTGGCCGTAGGCGCCGGGATGGACCTGGCGTTGAAGCCTGGAACGGCGTACGGACAGATCTGCGAATGCGGGAACGCCGGCTGTGGGTGCGGCAGCACGTGCTGCTCGGGATTCACCGAGTTCTGTTGCTCGGTCAGCGGGTACAACTACTGCCCTGCGAGCACCGTGATGGGTGGTTGGTGGCTCGCCGACAACTCCTCCTACTGCGGCGGCCCCCGGTACTACATGGACTGCAACGCAACCTGTTCGTGTGACTCGGGCTGCAGCAGTGGATTCTGTGACACGGCATGCGACGGAACCGAATGCGGATGCGGACCGAACGGCTGCGACTCGTTCCTCACGGGGTGTCTGCAGTTCCGTTACGGCCAGTGCAACCAGAACATCGCCTGCGTCGGACGGATCGTCTGCCGCGTCGTCGCATGCGTGCCCCCGTGGCAGGTCGACCCCTCGTGCACCACTGCCGTCGCCGTCGACAACGGCACCGCCGAGCAGAACGAGCCGTGCTGGACGCCGGCGCCGCCCACCGTTCCGGTCGCCGGTATGGCCGCAAGCGTCACCGGAAACGGGTACGGCGTGTTGACGACCTTCGGGAAGCTGTTCGCCTACGGCGACTTTCCCGCCGACGGCGACGCGTCCGGGTTGCAGCTCGATGCGCCGATGGTTGCCCTGGCGACCTGCCCCACAGGGGGCTACTTCATGGCCGCGGCCGACGGGGGCATCTTCGACTACGGCGGGGCTCAGTTCTACGGGTCGACCGGCGGTCGGACGCTCAACGCCGAGATCGTCGGGATGGCGGCGACCCGCACGGGGAAGGGCTACTGGCTCGTCGCCGCCGACGGGGGGATCTTCGGCTACGGCGACGCGCTCTTTTTCGGCTCCATGGGCGGACAGCACCTCAACAAGCCGGTCGTCGGCATGACACCCACGGCGACCGGCAAGGGCTACTGGCTCGTTGCGTCGGACGGGGGGATCTTCGCCTACGGCGACGCGCTCTTCTTCGGCTCCATGGGCGGACAGCACCTCAACAAGCCGGTCGTGGGCATGGCGGCGACGCCGACCGGGAAGGGTTACTGGCTCGTCGCGTCGGACGGAGGGATCTTTGCCTACGGCGACGCCGTGTTCGACGGCTCGGCCGGCTCGCTTCATTTGAACCAACCCGTCGTCGGCATGGCGTCATTCCGCGACGACGCCGGCTACTGGGTCGTCGCGGCTGACGGCGGGATCTTCACGTACGGTGCCGCCCAGTTCTACGGCTCACCCGCATGATCGCCTCACCTGGATCGAGAAAGGACCTCGTATGACCACCGTCCTCGGACTTGCCGCCGGCTTCATCGCGGTCGTCGCGGCGGCCCGCTCGACCTGGTCGCCGTGCGGGCTCTCGATGCTGTCGAGCATCACCCCGCTGGCCGAACAGGGACGCGGCCACAGGTACCGCACGACCGCCGCGTGGTTCGTCGTCGGAAGCGTGCTTGGCGGCGCCTCTCTCGGCTTGCTCATGGCCGCGCTCGCAGCTGGCGTGGGAGCCATCGGCGCATCGAGCACGTTGATCGCAACCGTCGCGGCCGTGGCCTGCCTGGTAACGATCGCCGCCGACACAAGGGTCGCCGGCTTCCATCTTCCGATCCACCGTCGACAGGTCAATGAGCGCTGGCTCGACCAATTCCGGCCCTGGGTCTACGGAGCAGGGTTCGGTTGGCAGATCGGTGCCGGCGTGGCGACCTACATCAAGACCTGCGCCGTCTATCTGATGATCGCCCTCGGGGTGTTGACCGGCAGTCCCACGACTGCGCTGCTCGTCGGTGTCGCCTTCGGGCTCGTCCGCGGTCTGGCGGTCTTCTTGGGGCGGCACATTACGAGCGCGGCGGCGCTCGCCGAGTTTCACCGACGCCTGGTGGCGGCCGAACCCGTCGCACGCGCCGCCATGACCGGATGCGAGGTCGCTGCGGCTCTTACGTTCTGTGCCACCGTCTCGCCCTGGCTCGCGGTCGGCGCCGTTGCCGTGACCGTCGCCGTCGGCCTCGCAGGACTGATGCGGTCACCGTCACGGTCCGTACGCCGCCCCATGGCAAGTCTCCGCGTCCGGCAACCAGCACCGTGACGCCCCCGTGATCCACCAAGGCCGCCGTCAGGACTGACCACTACCATCGGCCCATCGCGTCCACCCCGAAGGATCAGCCGAAGCCCAAGCCCGTCCGTCTCCTCCTCGCCGACGTGGACGGGACCCTCGTCACCCAGGACAAGGTCCTCACACCGGCTGCCATCGCCGCCGTCCACGCTCTGCACGACGCCGGCGTCATCTTCGCCGTCACCAGCGGCCGTCCTCCGAGGGGCATGGAGATGCTGATCGAGCCGCTCGACCTGCAAACTCCCATTTCGGCGTTCAACGGCGGCATCGTCGTCGACCGGGACATGCACACCCTCGAGCAGAAGGCGATCCCCAAGGACCTCGTCGGACCGGTCATCGATCTCATGAAGTCGTACGAACTCGACGTCTGGCTCTACCGCGGCGCCGACTGGTACGTCACCGACCCCAAGGGCCCCCACGTCGACCGGGAGGCCTGGACGGTCAAGTTCGACCCGACGGTCGTCGAGAACTACTCGGCGCTCAGCGACGACGTGGCCAAGCTCGTCGGCGTCAGCGACGACCACGACGCCATCCAAAAGGCCAGCGAAGCGGCGCACGACAAGTTCGGTGACCACGTCACGGCCGCCGCGTCGCAGCCCTACTACCTCGACGTGACGCACCCCGACGCCAACAAGGGATTCGTCGCCCGCTACCTCGCCGAGCGCTACGACCTCGAGGAGTCGGAGATCGCCACCATGGGCGACATGCCCAACGACATCTTGATGTTCGCCCACTCCGGACTGAGCATCGCCATGGGCAATGCCGACCCTCAGGTCAAGAAGGCCGCCCGCCGCGTCACCGCAAGCAACGAGGACGACGGCTTCGCCAAGGCCGTCGAGCGCTTCGTCCTGCCGACTGTCGCCCGCTGACCTGTCGGGACCTAGACGCCCCGGTGGTTCTCGAACCGCGCGTATTGCTTCAAGAACAGCAGGTTCGCCTTCCCCGTCGGCCCGTTCCTGTGCTTCGCCACTTCGACCAGCGCGTCATCCGCCCGGTCGATCGGCACCTCGTCGTTGTACTCCGACTCCCGGTAGATGAACAGCACCACGTCGGCGTCCTGCTCCAGCGACCCGGACTCGCGCAGGTCCGAGAGCTGCGGCGTCTTATCCTGACGGGACTCCAGGTTTCGGGAGAGCTGCGACAGGGCTACGACCGGCACCTCGAGCTCACGGGCCAGGATCTTCAACCCCCGGCTGATCTCGGCCACCTCGGTCTGGCGGTTCTCCGCCCGCCCTCGCCCCGTCATCAGCTGCAGGTAGTCGACGACCACGATCCCGAGGTCCCCCTCGGACTTCTTCAGCCGACGGGCCCGGGCCCGGATGTCCATCACGGTCGCGTTGGGGTTGTCGTCGATGAAGATCGGCGCCCCGGACAGCCGCGTCACCGCCATACCGATCTTGCTCCAGTCCTGCGTCCGGATCCGCCCCGTCTGCAGCGACTGCCCGTTCACCTCGGCCTCCGACGCCAGCAGGCGCTGCGTCAGCTCCAGGTGGCCCATTTCCAGCGAGAAGAGCAGAGCCGGCCGCTGGACCTCCAGCCCGACGTGCGCCAACACGCCCAGAGCGAACGACGTCTTACCCATGCCGGGACGGGCCCCGACGATGTTCAGCGACGACGGCTGGAAACCCAACAAGATCCGGTCCAGCTCGTGGTAGCCCGTCGCCACTCCGGTGATCTCCGACCCCCGCTGCCCGAGCTCCTCGATACGGTCGAGGCCCGCCCCCAGCAGCTCGTGCAAGGGTCGCATCGTGTCGGCGGTCCGGCGCTCGGCCACGTTGAAGACCATCTGCTCGGCCTCGTCGACCGCCGCCTTGACGTCCTCGGGCACGGAGTACCCGATGTCGGCGATCTCCCCCGCCACGCCGATCAGCTTGCGCAGCAGCGCGTGCTCCTCGACGATCTCCGCGTAGTGCCGCGCGTTGGCGATCGACGGCGTGTTGGCCTGCAGGGAGATGAAGATCGACGGGTCCCCCACCTGCTCCAGGACACCGGAGCGCTTGAGCTCGTCGGTCACCGTCACCGCGTCGATCGCCTCGCCGCGCTCCATAAGCGCCTGGATCGCACCGAAGATGTGCCCGTGCGCCGGCTTGTAGAAGTCCCCGGCCGAGCACCGCTCGATACCCACCGACGCCGCGTCGTTGGACAGCAGCATCGCCCCGAGCAACGACTCCTCCGCCTCGACGTCGTGCGGCGGCACGCGACCGCTCGCCCCCGAAGGAGCGGCACGGAGCGGTCGGGGGCGGGTGTCGTCGAAGGCTTGAACCACGGCTTCCCTACTCTGACCGTCTCAGGCTGGGGACGGATAGCCCTCTATTCCTGAGGAAATGGATGTGGATAAGCCGTGAATGAACGGTCGCCGACTGTGGAACGCGGCCCGCCCCGATCCTCGGAGGTAGCTGCACCGCAGCATGGTGCCCTGCGGCTGCGACACGTCCTGTGGGAAACCCCGAAAGGGGGCCCGCTCAGGAGGCGGGTGTGACCTCCACGGTCACGATCGTCGCCACCCCGGGGAAAAGGTCCACGGTCACCTCGAAGGTCCCCGTCTCCTTGATCACGTCCGGCAGCACCACGTGACGGCGGTCCACCTCCACGCCCTTGGCCGACTTGATCGCGTCGACGACGTCGGCCGGCCCGATCGAGCCGAAGAGCCGGCCACCGGACGCCGCCCGGGCTTTGATCGGGATCACGGCGCCGGCCAGGATGCTCGCCTGCGCCTCCGCCGCGCTCCGGTCCTTCGCCTCACGCAGGTCACGACCGCGCCGCATCTGCTCGGCCTGCCCCTCGATCCCCTCTGAGGCCAGGATCGCCCGGCCCTCGGGCAGCAAGAAGTTGCGGGCGAATCCGCCCGCCACCTTCACGATGTCGCCGCGGCGCCCGACGCCCGCGACGTCGTCACGGAGGACGACCTTCATGCCTCGCTCCCCTGGTCACCGGCCACCGCGTCCTCGACGAGGTCCTCGACCATCGAGGCGACCTCCTCGGTCACCGCAGCCTCGGTCCTGGCGTCGGTCTCCCCGGTCTCGTCGACCACGTCGACGGTCACGGTCTCCGCGTCCGTCCCTGCAGGGAGCGGCTGCTCCACCAGGCCCCGGTCGCCGCGATCGCCGCGATCCCCGCGATCCCCGCGATCCCCGCGGTCTCCACGATCCCCGCGGTCGCCCCGGTCACCACGCCGGCCGCCCGGACGCTCGGTCACCGTGCGCTGGGTGTAGGGCAGCAGTACCAGCTCACGCGCCGTCTTGATCGCCTGGGCCAGCGCCCGCTGGTGCTGCGCGCAGTTCCCGGTGACCCGACGCGACCGGATCTTGCCCCGGTCGCTCATGTACTTGCGCAGCATCGGGACGTCCTTGTAGTCGACCCACGTGGTCTGGTCCCGGCACAGGGCGCAGGGCTTCTTCTTCACCCGGCGGCCGAGGTCCTTGGGGGCCCGGCGCGCCGCCGACCCTCCGCGTTGGTTGTTCCGTGCCATCAGAAGGGCTCCTCATCGAATCCGTAACCGCCACCGGCACCGGCACCGGCACCGGCACCACCGCCGCCGCCGCCACCACTGCCCGAGCCGGACGCAGCCGGCGCCTGCGGCGCGCCGCCACCCGAGCGGGAGCCACCACGGCCCCCGCTGTCCCCGGCGCCGCGTCGTTCGTTCTTCGTGATCTGCGCCGTCGCCCACCGCAACGACGGACCGATCTCGTCGGCGACGACTTCGACCTTCGAGCGGCGGTCGCCCTCCTGGGTCTCCCAGCTGCGCTGCTCGAGCCGCCCGGCCACCATGACCCGGGCGCCCCGCGTGATCGTCTCGCTGACGTTCTCGGCCATCTCCCGCCAGCACACGACGTCGAAGAACGACGTCGCCTCCTCCCATTCCTGGGTCTGGCGGTTCTGCCACCGCCGGTTGACCGCCAGGCCGAACGTCACGTTGGCCTGGCCGGTGTTCGTGAAACGCAGCTCCGGGTCACGGGTCACGTTGCCCACGAGCGTGACGCTGTTGTCTGTCGCCATCTCTGCTCCTCGTCCTCGTCCTCGTCCTCGATCTTCTCGTCAGCTCGCAGCCGAAGCCGCAGCCCCGGCCGAGTCGCCCGTCGTCCCGCGCTCGGGCAGCCGCACCACCTTGTGGCGCACGACGTCGTCGGCCAGGCCGAGCATGCGGTCCAGCGCGGCCACCGTCTCGGCCTCGCCGGTGAATTCGACGACGACGTAGTAGCCCTCGCGCGTGTGGTTGACCTCGTAGGCGAAGGCGCGCTTGCCCCAGCGGTCGATGGCGCCGGGGTTCCCCCCGTTGGTCCGGATGACCTCGAGGGCGCGGTCGAGCTCGCCCTGGATCACAGTCGGTTCCGTGGTGGCCTCGAAGATGGCCATGACTTCGTAAGGCCGCATATGCGGCGTACCTCCCTCTGGACCGGGCGTGCCGGGCCCCTGGCGGTCAGGAGCAGGGTCTGTTGCGGCTGATCATGCTAGCCGAGACGCCGTCCACCCGGTCGCCGGTCCGTCAGTCGGAGAGAGCGTCCCCCAGGCCCTCGGGCCCGTGATACGTCTCCGCCTCACCCGGAAAGCTCCCGCCCCGCACGTCGTCGGCGAACGACGCGATCGCCGCCGTCGCCAGCCGCCCCAGGTCCGCGTACTGCCGCACGAACTTCGGCGGCTTCCGATCCGCCGGCCCGAGCCCCAGCAGGTCGTGGAACACCAGCACCTGCCCGTCGCACGCCGGCCCGGCCCCGATCCCGATCGTCGGCACGTCCAGCGCCTCGGTCGCCGCCGCCCCCACCACGTCCGGCACGCCCTCGAGCACGAACCCGAAACACCCCGCCGCCGCCAACGCCTTCGCCGCGTCCAACAAGGCCGTCGCCGCGTCGACCGACTTGCCCTGCACCCGGAACCCGCCCATGGCCAACACCGACTGCGGCGTCAGACCCAGGTGCCCCATCACGGGGATCTCGGCCCGGATGATCGCCTCGACCACGCCGAGCCGGGCCCTTCCGCCCTCGAGCTTGACCGCCTGCGCTCCCGCCCGCACCAGCTTCGCCGCGTTGCGCACGGCCTCCTCGGCCGACACGTGGTAGCTCATCCACGGCATGTCGCCCAGGATCAGCGACCGGGGTTTGGCCCGCGCCACCGCCGCCGTGTGGTGCGCCATCACCTCGATGTCGACGTGCAGCGTGTCCTCGTAGCCGAGCACGTTGTTCGCCACCGAGTCCCCGACCAAGATGATGTCCGCCCCCGCCTCGGACACGATGCGCGCCCCCGGCTCGTCGTACGCCGTCACCATCACGATCGGCACGCCACCGCTCCGCCGCTTGCGATCCCGCAGGTTGGGGACCGTCGGCCGCGGCCCCTCGCTCATGGCGTCGATTTCTTCGGTGCGGCGCGCCGAGCCCTCCCGCCGGACTCACCGCCGGCGGGGTACTTCTTCATGAGGTGATGCCACGCGCAGTCCGGGCACACCTCGACCTCGTAACAGAGGACCGGCTCCGGCCGCCGGCACAACGCCTTCAGCTCCGCGACCGTTCCTGGGCAACGACCCCCGGGAGGCAACTTGGCGCCGAAGACGAACGTCACCGTGACCAGTCGGCCGTCGTCACAGATCGGGCACACCTCTTTGGTGGCTCGGCCGACGTTGCGGGCCGCCCGCAGCAGCTCGGGGTGCGCGTCGCAGACGTCGATCTTCTGCACCCGCCCCCGCTCGACCTCCTGGACCAGGCCGTTTCGCACGATCCGGTATTCCACCTGGGCCGTGACGTCAGGGCTCACGGCCCTGGAGGACGACCTCGGCGTCGAGGTGACTGACACGGCGGCCAGGCTACCCCTCGGACCACGGATCAACACCCATCTCAGGCACGATTCCGACCCCGTCGTGACCAAACCGTGACAACATTCTGTACTTCGCTATATCGATTCGATATACTCGTCCGCAATGTTGGACATGGCCATTCTGGGCCTCCTCGAAGAACGTGACCTCCACGGCTACGAAATCCGCCGCCAGCTCCGGGACCGGCTCGGGCTCGGGCTCCTGGCCAACGTCTCGTTCGGCTCGATCTACCCCGCCCTGTCGCGGCTCGAGAAGTCGGGCGCCGTCGTGGCCGCCGAGGGCGCCACCACGGAGGACGGCAGCTCCTCGCCACGACCGGCCGCCCCTCCGACGGGGTCCTTGAGCGGCGAGTTCGCCGTGCTGCGCTCCCGCCGCGGGTCCGGCACCCGCTCTCGTCGGGGCAAGAAGGTGTACCGGATCACCGACGTCGGTCGGCAGCACTTCGGCGAGCTCCTGGCCGACGGCAGCACCCCCGACGACGCCCGGAGCTTCTCGCTGCGTCTCGCTTTCGCCCGCCACCTCGCGCCGCAGGCCCGCCTGTCCCTCCTCGAGCGGCGACGCGCCCTGCTGGTCCAGCGACTCGGGGAGACCGAGTCCGCCCGGGCCGATCTCGACCCCTATGCCCGTTCCGTCGTCCAACACACGACGGACGGTGTCGAGCGGGACATCAGCTGGCTCGACTCTCTCATCGCCTCCGAGCGCTCCGCCCTGACCGGGCCACGCACCGAGCCGGTGAGCTGACCCCTCGCACGTCTGAACCACACGAAGGAGACATATCGATGCAAAGCCCCATCCGCCTCGCGATCGCCGGCGTCGGCAACTGCGCCAGCTCGCTGATCCAGGGCCTCACCTACTACCGCGACGCCGACCCCAGCGAGACCGTCCCGGGGCTCATGCACGTCGAGCTCGGCGGCTACCACGTCCGCGACATCGTCCCCGTGGTCGCCTTCGACGTGGACCAGGCCAAGGTCGGCACCGACCTCGGCAAGGCGATCCACGCCGGCCACAACAACACCGTGCGTTTCGCCGACGTCGGCGAGCTCGGCATCACGGTGCTGCGCGGCCCGACGTTCGACGGCCTCGGCAAGTACTACAAGGACATGGTCGACGAGTCCCCGGCCGAGCCGGTCGACGTCGCCCAGGCGCTCCGTGACGCCAAGGCCGACGTGCTGGTCTCGTACCTGCCGGTCGGCTCGGAGCAGGCGCAGCGCTACTACGCCCAGGCCTGCCTCGACGCCGGGGTCGCCTTCGTCAACGCCATCCCGGTCTTCATCGCGTCGGACCCCGAATGGGCCGCCAAGTTCGCCAATGCCGGCGTGCCGATCGTGGGCGATGACATCAAGTCCCAGGTCGGCTCGACCATCGTCCACCGCATCCTCACCCGCCTCTTCGAGGACCGCGGCCTGGCGCTCGACCACACGTACCAGCTCAACTTCGGCGGGAACATGGACTTCAAGAACATGCTCGAGCGAGAGCGCCTCGAGTCCAAGAAGATCTCCAAGACCCAGGCCGTCACCAGCCAGATCGAGGACAACGTGCTCGATGACGACGACGTGCACGTCGGTCCGTCGGACCACGTGCCGTGGCTCAAGGACCGCAAGTGGGCCTACATCCGCATGGAGGGCCGTAACTTCGGCGACGTGCCGCTCAACCTCGAGCTCAAGCTCGAGGTGTGGGACTCACCGAACTCCGCGGGCGTCATCATCGACGCGGTCCGCTGCGCCAAGCTTGCCCTCGACCGCGGCGTCGGCGGCCCGCTCCTCGGGCCCTCGGCCTACTTCATGAAGTCGCCGCCGGTGCAGTACCACGACGACGTGGCACACGCGATGGTCGAGGCCTTCGCCGCCGGCGAGACCCAGGAGGCCTGAGCGCCGGAACGCAGGGTCCTAAACCAGGATCCTCTCGTCGGGGGCGCGTACCCCCACGACGGCCAAGGTCCGGCCCATCCCCAGGAAGCAACCGCAGCAGATCGTGAGGTCGGCCAGCTCGTCTTCTGAGAAGGCGGCGTGGAGCCGTCCCCACAGCTCGTCGTCCATGGCCAGGTGGTCGATGGCGAAGCGCTCGGCGAACTCGGCCGCCAGCCGTTCGCGGACGGTGAGCCCGGTGGCACTCCGCCAATCGGACACCTCGGCGTAGAAGGGCTCGGTCGCGCCGACGCTCTCGCCGTCGCGGGCCCTGGTGTCCCGGCACACGGCGCAGTCGTTGATCAGCGCGATCGTCCAACGGGCCGACTCGCGCTCGCGCACGGACAGCTGCGAGTTGCCGTAGACGGCGGCCGAGAGCTTGCCCATGCCGGCGGCCATCTCCGGTCGCAGGAGGGCCCAGTCGATGTGCTCGCCGAGCCCGCTGTCTGGTGCGGTGATCCGTGTCATGACGACGACGGTACTCCGCTCACCCTTCGTTGCGCTCCGCCCACCACTCCCGCAGGCGACGCGCCGCCTCCTCTTCCCCGAGCGGGCCCTCGTCGAGCCGCAGATCCATGAGGAATTGCATGGCCTCGCCGACGGCGCGACCGGGCTTGAGGTCGAGCACCTCCATGACCTGGTTCCCGTCGAGGTCCGGGCGCAGCGAGTCGAGCTCCTCCTGCGCACGGAGCTCGGCGATGCGCGCCTCGAGCTCGTCCATGCGGCGGGCGAGCGCCCGGGCCTTGGACGCGTTCCGGGTCGTGCAGTCACAGCGCGTCAGCTCGTTGAGCATGTCCAAGTGCGGGCCGGCGTCTCGGACATAACGCCGCACGGCCTTGTCGGTCCAGCCCAGCCGGTACGTGTGGAAACGCAGGTGGAGCTCGACCAGGCGCACCACCGTGTCGACGTCGCTGCTCGGATAGCGCAGCGCCTCCATGCGCGTCCTCGTCATGCGGGCCCCAACGACCTCGTGGTGGTGGAAGCTCACGCCACCGTCGGAAATCGTCCGGGTCCGTGGCTTCCCGATGTCGTGGAACAAGGCGGCGAGACGAAGGAGCCGGTTCTTCGACGTCTTGTCCACGACGGCCAGTGTGTGCGCCAGCACGTCCTTGTGCCGGTGGATCGGGTCTTGCTCGAGCGCCATGGCCGGCAGCTCGGGAAAGAACTCGTCAGCCAGCCCGGTGCGCACGACGAACCACAACGCCGTGGAGGGGACGTCGAGCATGACCATCTTGTCGAGCTCGTCACGGATGCGCTCCGCCGAGACGATCGACAAGCGCCCGTGCATGTGACGCACCGCTTCGATGAGCGCCGGGTCGGGCTCGAGCGAGAAGCGGGCGGCGAACCGGGCCGCCCGCAGCATGCGCAACGGGTCGTCGGCGAAGGAGACCTCGGGGTCGAGGGGCGTGCGCAGTCGGCCGGCAGCCAGGTCGCCCAGGCCGTCGAAGGGATCGATCAGCTCCATGTCGGGCAGTCGGAGCGCCAGGGCGTTGATGGTGAAGTCGCGGCGGGACAGGTCGACCTCGATGTCGTCGCCGAAGGTCACCTCGGGCTTGCGCGAGTCGGGCACGTAGGCCTCGGCCCGGTGCGTCGTGATCTCGTAGACCCGTGAGCCCTTGCGACAGCCGATCGTGCCGAAACGGGCGCCCTGGGTCCAGACGTCGTCGGCCCAGCCCCGCACGAGGCGCTCGATCTCGTCGGGTCGGGCGTCCGTCGTCAGGTCGAAGTCCGACCCCTTGTCGGCTGCGCCCGGGAACAGCGCGTCGCGGACTGAGCCTCCCACCAGAAACAGCGTTTTCCCTGCACCGGCGAAGCGCCGGGCCAGCTCTTCCGTGGCTTCGACGTAAGGGAGGAACCGCTCGGGCACCGACGTGGACTGCACCATCCCACGGTAGTGCGCCCTCTAGCCTCTCCCTGTGTCGATGCACTGGGGCAGGACCGCCCTCTGCTCACTCGCCGTGGTTGCTGTCGCACTCCTCGGCAGCGTTCCCGCTGCCGCCACCGGCCCCTCCGGAGGCGCCCGAGCGGCTGCCGCGCGCGCCCCGGCGAATGCGCCGGCGCTGACGCTGGAGTCCCAGACTCCGTGGGTGACGCCGGCGCAGCCGTGGTTCAACGTCTCCCTCGGGATGGGTGCCACCCCGGCGTCGGCTGGCGGGCTGCACGTAAGCATGACCTTCTACTCGCGCGTCGACAACGGATCCCAGCTTCAAGACGCCGTCAGCGGCACCTTCGGCGGCACAGTGCTCGAGCGCGACACCGACATTCCCGTCACGAGCTCGGCCGGGGCCCTCACCGCCTCGCCGTGTTTGACGGTGCTCCCCGATGCGTCCGCCACGGCACCCTCGAGTGGCGACGGTGCGTGCGCGTCCGACGCAC
>DATDIE010000079.1:0-2979 GCA_036521235.1 Acidimicrobiales bacterium
CCCTCCGCCGCCCGGAGTCCCGGCGTGAACGGCCCAACGCGCTCGAAGGCCGACCGGCGCACGAGCATCGCGCCGGCCACGTGCGCCGGCCGGGGCTCGTCCAGCGGCACCGGCACTCCGTCCACACACTCGGTGAAGCAGCGGATATGCCCGTAGACGATGTCGACCTCCGGCCTGGCCCGCAGCACCTCTACCCGGGATTCGACGCTATGGGGGGTGAGCAGATCGTCGGCATCGAGCAGCACGACGACGTCGCCGCGCACGAGGCTCACGGCACGGGTGCGCGCGTCGCCGACGCCGCTGTGCGGCTGGGACACGACGCGCACCGGTGGGCCGATCTCGACTGCGACCGCGACGCTCGCGTCGTCGGAGCCGTCGTCGACCACGACGATGTCCCCGACCGGATGGCTCTGATCGAGGACGCTCCGCAGAGCCGCGGCCAGGTATCGCTCTCCGTTGAAGACCGGCACAGCCGCCCCGACGTCGAACCGGTCACTCATCGGCGGCTCCCTGCCGGCGGCGGTGAACCGACGCCCGCAGCACCTTCAGCGTGGCCAGTCGGTTGGCGCGGGGGTCCGACGAGGTTTGGCCGCGGTGGATGCGGTAGCGCAGGCAGACCTGATCGAGCTGCCCCGGGTGAACCCCCGCGTCGTTGGCACGAGCCATCCACTCGACATCCTCGCCGAGCGCGAGCGCGTCGTTGAACGGGCCCACCACATCCAGCACCGACCGCCGCGCCAGCATCGTGCCCCAGTGACCCCGGTAAGGCCCGTCGCCCCACACGGGGTTGAAGTGGGCCGGTCGTGGCTCCCCGGGGGTGACGAACGCCTCGGCCAGGCCGAGCACCATCCCCGCCTCGGGGTGCTCGTCCAGATACGCAACCTGATGGGACAGCCGCTGCGGCGGCATCACATCGTCGGCATCGAAGATCGCCCAGTACGCTCCTCGCGCAACCGCCAGGCCCGCGTTCCGCGCCGCGGCGGGCCCGCCGTGCGGTCGCCGACAGACGCGTACCGCGTGCTCTGTCGCGATCTCGGCCGTGCGATCGGAAGACCCGTCGTCGACCACGATGATCTCGACCGGCCGATACGTCTGCGCCAGCACGCTCCGAAGCGCTTCGGCGATGAAGGACTCCTCGTCGAAGGCCGGCATCACCACCGACACCAGCGCGCCGCTCACGACCTCACCTGTTCCAGCACCCTGTCGACAGCGGCCGCGAGTTCGGCTTCGTCGTCGCCGACATCCAGCGTGAAGCAGGGAACCCCCTGCACGACCTCCGCGAGTGATGCGACGACGGCGCCGTTATCGAACGGCATGTGCAGCGCGGTGCTGGGTGCCCAAGCCCGCAACGCGACCGCCGGACTCACGGAGCGCAGGTGCGCGTGGCCTCCACGGACTCGCGGTAGCACCACCGCTCGCACCGGCAGCGACTCGCGCATGCAACCGGGCATCGATGACGCCACGTCCAGCACGGTTTTCGCATCAACGTGCGATCCCAAAAGGCTGACGGTGGAGTAGACCGAGACGGCCTCCCACCCACGCCCAGCGCGCAGGAGGACGTAATCGTCGGCGACGAAGCCCAGACCATGGCGGAGGGCCGCGTACACGACCGTCGTCTTTCCCGACCCGCGGGCTCCCGCCAGGAGGACGCCCCCGCGGTCGTCGCCCACGAGGCCCGCGTGCACGAGATGGCGCCTGGATCCCCCCAGCGCCCAGAAGAGCGCTGGCCGAAGCGGCGCGGCGAGTTCCCACCATGGCATGGCCGCCCGGTCGGGAACGCGATGCAGCACCCCCCGCCCGGAGCGGTCGACGAGGGTGAGAGCGCCGGAGCCGGTCTCGTGGACAGCGACCAGCGGGTCGACGCCGGGGCCGCGCACGAGCCCACCTGGCCCGATGTCCTCAATTCCCCACGGCGCCGAAACCGCCCTCGTCGCACAGGCAGCCGCCTCCCAGACGGCGATGGTGGCGTCCACGGCGCCGGGGCCCGAGTCGATCCGCTCGATGAGCGCCGGGAGGACGACCGCGGCCAGACCGGCCCCGGCGACGCGCACGCACACCCTGCTCGAGCCAAAGCGGAGGTTGTGCTCCACCAGTCCGTCCCGGTCGGCGGCGAGCTCGTATTCGCGGGCGGCGGCGGCGGAGAAGGACGGCAGCTCCCGCGCCTCGAGTCGTTCAGCCATCGCTGGCCCGCGCACGGGTTCGGTGCAGCGACGCCCGCAGCAGGCTGAACATGGCCTCGTGCACGGCGGGGCGGTCGGCGGAGGTGTTGCCGGGGTGGATGCGGTAGCGCAGAGAGACGTGGTCGACCTGCCCGGCGCCCACACCGGCGTCCTTCGCGCGCGCCAGCCACTCCACGTCGTAGGCGAGCGAGACGGTCTCGTCGTAGAGGCCAACCAGCTCGAGTACCGACCGGCGCGCCAGCATCGTGCCCGCGCAGGCGGGGAATGGCCCCTCGTCCCAGATCGGGTTGAAGTGTGTCGGCCGCGGCTCGCCAGATGTGACGAACGCTTCCGTCAACCCGAGCACCATACCGAGCTCGGGATGCTGCTCCAGATACTCAACCTGACGCGAAAGCCGCTCGGGCGGCATCACATCATCGGCATCGAAGATCGTCCAGTAGTCTCCCCGTGCAACCGCGAGTCCCGCATTTCGCGCCGCCGACGGGCCGCGGTGCGGGAGACGTAACAGTTGCACGTCGTGGTTCGCCGCAATCTCTGCCGTACGATCAGACGATCCGTCATCAACCACGATAACTTCGACCGGCTGATACGTTTGCGCGCACACGCTCCGAAGCGCCTCGTCGATGAACGCCTCCTCGTCGAAGGCTGCCATGACGACCGAGACGACCGCGCCACTCACGGACGAGGCCGACGCAGCCTCAGTCGGTCTTCGCATGCGGCCAGCCGGCGACCTCGTCGACATCGTGCAGCGGATCGACCAGCATGAACTCCTGCATATCCGTGTAGACGTTCAGAACCG
>DATDIE010000080.1:0-7725 GCA_036521235.1 Acidimicrobiales bacterium
GCCATGAACACCAACGGGGGCGGCCTCTCGTTCACCCACCCGGGCATGTACGGGATGTTCCTCCTGACCGAGGCGACCCGCCAGCTGCGCGGCGAGTGCGGCGAGCGCCAAGTGGCCGGCGCCGATGTCGCGGTGGCCCACGGCTCGGGCATGTTCCTTTCGGTCATGTCCACGTCGGTGCTCGGCACGGAGGCCACGCTGTGACGGCGGAGCAGGCGGCACCGACCCGCTTCGAGCCGCCGGTCGGCGTGGAGGCCGGCGCCTTCTGGGAGGCCACGCGCGAGGGCCGTTTGCTCGTGCAGTGGTGCACCTCGTGCGACCAGGGCGTCTTCTACCCGCGGGTCTTCTGCCCGCACTGCGCCGCGGGCCCCGACGCCCTCGAGTGGCGCACCGCCAGCGGGCGGGCGACGGTCTATGCGGCCGGGGTCGAGCACCGTCCGGAGTCGGCCGGCGCCAAGTTCTCCGGCGGCCAGCCGTACTGCGTGGCGTTAGTCGACCTGGAGGAGGGGGTGCGCATGTTGACCAATGTGGTGGGCTGCCCACCCGACGATGTCCGCTGCGGCATGGCGGTCACCGTCACGTGGGAGCCGCTCAGCGACGGTCGGCAGTTGCCGCTGTTCGAGCCGGCCGGAAACGACGGGGAGGGGTCATGAGCGTCACCGAGGACCGGCGGGAGGCCGCGGCGCAGGGCATGTTGCACGCGTGGTGGGCGGCGCGCATCCCGGATCGCCTCGCACTCATCACGCCGCACGGCGACCGCACGTACGAGGACCTCAATCACGAGATCAACCGCGTGGCGCGGGCGCTGCGGGCGCGCGGGCTCAAGAAGGGCGACGCCATCGCCCTGATGTGCACGAACCGGCCCGAGTTCGTCGAGGTCATGTACGCGGCGCAGCGCATCGGCCTGCGGCTCACGCCCCTCAACTGGCACCTGACCGGCGAGGAGGCGGCGTACATCGTCGGGAACTGCGAGGCCAAGGCGTTCGTCTGTGCGGGCGAACTCGGCAGCGACCGCATCACGGTGGCGGCCGAGGGCGGGGGCCCGGGGCTCGTCAAGATCAACACCGGCGGCTATCTCCCCGGGTTCGAGATGTACAACTCCGTCGTCGCAGAAGAGGACGGGTCGGACATCGAGGACCCGGTGATCGGCACGCAGATGCTGTACACCTCGGGCACGACGGGGCGGCCGAAGGGCGTCCACCGCTCCACCGCGGCGGTCAGCGCGCTGGCCCTCGTGAACTTCTGCGGCTACGACGAGGACTGGGCGACGAGCACGGACGCCCATCTCCTGACGGGGCCGCTCTACCACGCGGCGCCGTTGGCCTTCTCGGTCGCGGTGCCGTTCGCCTACGGCGTGCCGCTCGTGATCATGGACCACTGGGACGCCACCGAGTCGTTGCAGTTGATCGAGCGACACGGCATCACCCACACGCACATGGTGCCGACGATGTTCCACCGCCTGGTGGCGCTGCCCGAGGAGACCAAGCAACGCTACGACACGTCGTCCCTGCGATTCATCATCCACGGCGCCGCGCCGTGCCCGGTGCCGGTCAAGCAGCGCCTCATCGAATGGCTGGGCCCGATCGTGGTCGAGTACTACGCCGCCACCGAGGGGCTCGGCACCCTCGTGGACTCGAAGACCTGGCTCGAGCATCCCGGCACGGTCGGGCGCCCGATGGCGCCCGGCCTGGTCAAGGTGGCCGACGAGGAAGGCAACGACGTGCCGCCCGGGGAGATAGGCCTGGTATTCCTCCAGGCCCCCGCCGCCACGAAGTTCGACTACTACCACGACGACCAGAAGACGGCGGACGCCTTCCGGGGCGACTACTTCACGCTCGGCGACATGGGGTACATGGACGAGGACGGGTACTTGTTCCTGACCGACCGCACGGCGAACCTCATCATCTCGGGCGGGGTGAACATCTACCCGGCCGAGGTCGACGCCGTGCTGCTCGAGCATCCCGCCGTCGGCGACGTGGCCACGATCGGCGTGCCCGACGAGGAGTGGGGCGAGGCGGTCAAGGCGGTGGTGCAGCCGACCGACGGGGTCGAGGGCACCGCGGAGTTGGGCGCCGAGCTCATGGAGTTCTGCCGCGCCCACCTCGCACACTTCAAGTGCCCGCGCAGCGTCGACTTCGTGTCCGAGCTGCCGCGGGAGGATACTGGGAAGATCTTCAAGAGAAAGCTGCGCGAGCAGTACCGAACGGCTTCGGCCGGCAACTGACCAACACCAAAGGAGCGACACAGTGGGTATCTGCGACGGACGCGTCGTCGTCATCACCGGAGCGGGCCGCGGCATCGGCCGGGAGCACGCGCTGCTCTTCGCCCGCGAGGGTGCCAAGGTCGTGATCAACGACCTCGGCGGCGAGATGGACGGCACCGGCTCCTCGACCGGGCCGGCGGGCGAGGTGGTCAACGAGATCCGCGCCATGGGCGGCGAGGCCGTGGCCAACGACGACGACGTCTCGGACTGGGACGGGGCCGGACGCCTCGTCCAGAGCGCGCTCGACGCCTTCGGCGGGTTCGACGTGCTGGTGAACAACGCCGGCATCCTGCGCGACCGGATGCTGGTCAACATGACGATCGACGAGTGGGACGCCGTGATCAAGGTGCACCTGCGCGGCACGTTCGCTCCCACCCGCCACGCCGTGGAGTACTGGCGCAACCGGACGAAGGCGGGCGAGACGAACGACGCCCGCATCATCAACACGACGTCGCCGTCGGGCATCTACGGCAACGTCGGGCAGACGAACTACGGCGCCGCCAAGGCGGGCATTGCGTCCTTCACGATCATCGCCGCCATGGAGCTGGGGCGCTACGGGGTCACGGCGAACGCCATCGCCCCGGCCGCGCTGACCCGGATGACGGAGAACCTTGGCATGGGTGACCAGTCGGCGCAGCGCAAGCCCGAGGACTTCGACGCGCTCGACCCGGCCAACATCTCGCCGCTCGTGGTCTGGCTCGGTAGCTCGGAGTCCAAGGACATCACGGGCCGCGTCTTCAACGTGATGGGCGGCAACATCAGCGTGGCCGAAGGCTGGGTGGCCGGCCCGGGCCAGGACAAGAAGGACCGCTGGGACCCGGCCGAGCTCGGCAAGGTCGTGCCTGACCTGGTGGCCAAGGCGGCGGCCAACGCCAACATGGGCGGGCGGCGCGGGTAGGTTCGGGGTCATGGCTGACGACGTGACACCTCCGCTCCCGGCCCGGCCGGAAGTCGAGGCCTCCGTCCAAGTCATTCACGACAACGCCGAGCGCCTGTTCCTGTGGGACTACGAGCGCGACCGCGGGCAGCTCGTCACGCTCTACAACAAGGCGATGGGGTCGCAGTGGAACAGCGTGAAGGACCTCGACTGGTCCATCGAGGTCGACCCCGAGCGCCTCGTGGCCGAGCAGGACAGTCCGATCCTGTCGGTGGCGCGGGTGGCCGGCACGCTGCCGGGCTCGCCGATGGCGAAGTGGACGGAGAAGGAGTACTCGCAGCTCGGCATCGAGTTCTTCAAGGCCAACCTGTCGCAGTTCATGCACGGCGAGCAGGGCGCCATGATGACGGCGGCCAAGATCGTCGAGACGGTGCCGTGGATCGACGCCAAGTACTACGCCTCGACCCAGACCATGGACGAGGCCCGGCACACCGAGGTGTTCGCCAAGTACCTGCGGACGAAGCTGGGCGACGCCTACCCGATGAGCCCGTTCCTCAAGGCGCAGATCTGGGGGCTGCTCGAGGACTCGCGCTGGGACATCGCGTATCTCGGGATGCAGATCGTGATCGAGTCGCTGGCGCTCGCGGCGTTCGGCGACATGCTGCGCCGCACGAAGGAGCCGCTGCTCAACAAGCTGCTGCGCTACGTGATGTCCGACGAGGCGCGCCACGTCGCCTTCGGCGTGCTGACGCTCTCGGAGTTCTACGCGAGCCTGAGCGAGGCCGAGCTGAAGGAGCGCCAGGAGTTCCTCGTCGACGCCACGCTCAACCAGCGGGCCCGGGCGACGACGCCCGAGGTGTGGGAGCGCCTGGGGACGACGGGTGAGGCCGTGCTGCCCTTCCTGCTGCAGGCGGCCGAGCAGATGAAGACGAACCTCATGGGGGGCTTCGCCCGCGGCTTTTTCGCCAAGCTCGTCCCCAACGTCCGCAAGCTGGGACTGCTCGACGCCAACAACGGCTGGCTCCGCGAGAAGTGGGGGGCCGTCGGGCTGATGGAGTTCGAGTTCGCCGACGACACGGGGTCGGACTACGAGTCCTACGACGAGGTGGCCAAGGACCGGGCCGCGGCGTCAGCGGCCGAAGCCGAGGCCGCGCCGGCCCGGTGAGCCGCGGCGGCGCCTCCCCCGTCGCCCGCATCCGCGCCATCGCCATGGCGTTGCCCGAGGCCGAGGAACGGCCCTTCGGTGGGCACACGACCCCGGCCTTCCGGGTGCGCGACAAGTTCTTCGTGATGCTGAACGAGGACGCCTCCGAGATGAGCGTGAAGGCACCGAAGGGTGCGCAGGGGATCTTGGTGGCGTCGGACCCCGAGCGCTTCTTCGTCCCGCGCTACGTGGGCCCGAAGGGGTGGGTCGGGGTGCGGTTGCGAACGGGTTCGGCTGCGGGGACGGGTGCTGGGCCCGACTGGGACGAGGTGGCGGAGATGATCACCGAGAGCTACTGCCTGATCGCGCCGAAGCGCCTGGTGGCGCAGGTCGGGGCGCCCCCGAGCGTCTAGCGGGCGGGCTGCAGGCTGGTCAGCGTCGACGCCATGTTCTCGCTGTAGCGCACGCCGCCCGAGGTCACGCCGACCGCTTCCTTCTCCTGGACGACGAGGCCGCTGCTCGGGACGATCCAGAAGTCGGTGGGATTGGTGCCGGCCTCAGTGCCGTCGAACGTGAGCGTGAAGCGCGTGTGCTCGACGTCAACGGCTTGCCCGCCGACGGCCACCGTGGACGGACCGAGAACCTCACCCACCAGCAGCACCTTTTCTGCCGGGCTCTTGGACACGCACGTGGCGGCCCATTTCTGGCCCGAGGCGACACCCGGCGGCGGCAAGAGGTACGCCGTCGCCGGGCACACGATTGTGGAGGTCGTATCGGTCCCAGCGATGGACTCGGTGGTGAAGAGCCTCGGCACGCTGTACGCGCCGTCGGCACCCGGACACTCCGTGATTGTCTCCGTGTGCTGGGTGATGGGCACCCAATTGATCGTGGCGCAGCTCCCGTCCTCCACGATCATTGAGGTGGTCGAGGGGAACGAGCGCGCCACCCCCATCAGGCTCAGGCTTTCGCCGCCGGTGGTCCGATACGTGTAGACGCCCGGCGCAGGCAGGTGGTTGCGCAGCGTCGTCAGCATCTTGTCGGTCTGTTCGCGCCGGTAGATCCGCAGCGCCTCGCGCAGGCCAACCGGCGAGGACACGGTACGGAAGACGAGAGCCCAGGCCGTGCCGCCCGCGGAGCTGACGATCACGAAGGCCAGGATCAGGACCGAAAGCAGGCGGTGGTTCTGCACCCAGTGCCAGATGATCACCGGAAAATCTTACCCCGGGGGTGCCGGGGGCAACCGGGACCAGGTCAGGCCTGCTCGGGATCCGTCAGACTGCGTCAGGGTGCGTCGGGCACCCAGTTGCCGTGGAAGCCGACCGGGACGCGCTGGGGCAGCTCGACGACGGCCTGCGCCTCGCCGGTCGGGTCCCCCGCGTTGACGATGTGCAGCGCGGAGGTGTCCGTCTCCGGCGAGTACGCCAACGCGAGGAGCCAGCCGTCCGCCTCGTCGGTGTCGGGGGCGCGGGGGACGAAGACCGCCTCGCCCACGAGCGCGCCGCGGCCGAAGGAACGCTCGACCGACGTGCCGCGGTCGAAGTCGTGGCACACCAGCATCGACTCGGCGCCGATGATGGAATCTTTCTCCTCCAGGGCCACGGCGTACCCATAACGGTGCGGCCGCCCCACCACGCGCTCGTCGACGCGCGGGAACTCCTGCCCACGGTCGTCGAGGCGCTCCTCCTTGACGGCGCCGCCGCGGCCGTCGAGGTGCCAACGCTCGAGCGTCGTCTGACCCTCGTTGGGGCCGAGGAGCTGCGTCCGGAACATGGAGGCGTGGCGCACCACGTCGAGCACGATCCCGTCGCCGCCGGGCTCGTCATAGGCGTTCATCGGGTGGAAGACGTAGCAGGGCTCGACGTCGTGCCAGACGACGTCGGTGGAGTCGCCGTCGCGGGGCAGCAGGCCGACCCGGGCGTGATAGCCGTCCTGCCAGCGATAGGGGAAGCTGGCGCCGGCGCCCGCGGCCTCGAGGTCGAACGTCACCGGCAGGTCGAGCAGGACGAGCCAGCGCTTCGTGATGGCGCAGTCATGCACGCTCACCGACCCGCCCATGGCGACCCGGCGCGACGAGCGCACGCGGGCGTCGGCCCCGATGATGCTGACATCGACGTCGTCGCCCCAGCCCCAGAAGTAGGACACGGCGTAGAGGTCGCCGGTGTCGGGGTCACGCTTGGGGTGCGCGGTGTACCCACCGGCCAGCGTGCCACCGAAGTCGCACGGCCCGATCGTCTCGAGCTCGTCCGACAGCTCGTAGGGCAACGACCCCGCCTCGACGATGGCGAACGTGCGGCCCGCATGGCCGACGACGTTCGTGTTGGGGGCGAAGTCCATGCCGGCGTGCACCGGCCCGGGCCGGGGCGCCTCCCCGAGGCCTGCGGCCACGGCGGCCGAGCGCACCCAACGGTTCCGGTACCACTCGGCGCGACCGTCGCGCAGGCGGATCCCGTGCACCATGCCGTCACCGGTGAACCAGTGGTATGACGCCGGATCGGGCGCCGTGACCGGGTTCGGCCCGTTGCGCAGATAGCGCCCGCACAGCTCCTCGGGAATGGCGCCGGTCACGGGGAGCTGGGTGGCCGTGACCTCCTCGTGGACGGGTGCGTAGTTGCCCTGCAGGTACGGGTTGGCGACGGTGGTCATGGTGGAGCCCCTTTCGTCCGGGCCGAACGACGGGCCCACGTTAGGCACGAACGGGCGTGTGAACAACGTGTGACCTCTTCGGGGAAGATCCCGGAAACACCCCTCCGCTCCGGAGGCCGCGCTATGGTTCCTCCCCGAGGGCACCACCAGCAATGCTTTGGAAATCCCTCTGGCTCGAAAGAGCTACCGGCCGTGACCCCCAGAGAATCGGGTCAAATCTGGCCAGGAGAGGAGTGGATTTTCAATGGCTACTGGTTCCGTGAAGTGGTTTAACGGTGAGAAGGGCTTCGGCTTCATCACTCAAGACGGTGGAGGCCCCGACGTGTTCGTGCACTACAGCGCGATTTCTGGGTCTGGCTACCGCAATCTCGAAGAAGGACAGAAAGTCGAGTTCGAGACGAACCAAGGCCCCAAGGGGCTGCAGGCCGCGAACGTGCGCGCCATCGGGTGACACGTATCGCAGTTCGCAATTCGTAGCAGCAACACAGAACCCCGCCTCTTCGGGAGGCGGGGTTCTGTCGTTCCCAATGGGTCTGTCGCGCGAGACGCGGGGCGCTACCAATACGGACGGCGCTGCCGGGTCGTGACGTCGAGGACGGCCGTGGCGTACTCGGGCCGGCACACCACGAGGTCGGGCAGCCAGGCGTCGGGGTCGCCGTAGCGCAGGGGGTCGCCGTTGAGGCGGCTGGCGTGCAGCCCGCAGGCCAGGGCCACGGCGACCGGCGCACAGGAGTCCCACTCGTACTGGCCGCCGGCGTGCACGTAGATCTCGGCCGCCCCCAGGATCACGGCGGCGAT
>DATDIE010000081.1:0-2015 GCA_036521235.1 Acidimicrobiales bacterium
CCACAGCCGGCGCGCCGCCGCGTCGTCGCGGGCGTTCCGGCTCATGTGGCCGGGCTTGGAATGGGCCCAGTACTCGCCGGTCTTGCCGGCGACGTCGGGCGAGGAGGCGAGATAGACCGAGGTCCGGGCGCCGCGGCGCGAGCTGATCTGGAAGGGACGCAAGGCGTGCATGCCGAGCCCGACCATGCCGGTCGTGTCGCCGTCCATGCCGAAGCTGCTCCGCACCCAACCCGGGTGGGCGGCGTTCGCCGTCACGCCCGTCTCCGCCTCGCGCCGCGCCAGCTCGCGGACGAACAACACGTTGGCCAGCTTGGACTTGCAATAGGCCTCCATGCCCTCGTAGCGCCGCTCGCTCTGCAGGTCGTCGAAGCCCATCCCGCCGCGCGCGAAGTGGTGGCCGAACGAGCTGACGCACACCACCCGCGCGCGGGAATCGGCGCGCAACCGCGGCAGCAGGAGGTTCGTCAGGTAGAAGGGGCCGAGGTGGTTCACGCCGATCGTGTACTCGATGCTCTGGGCGGTGAACTGCCGCTGCGTCCAGGTCCCACCCGCGTTGTTCACCAGGACGTCCAGACGGTCCCAGCCGGCGAGGATGTCGTCGGCCGCCTTGCGCACCGACGCCAGGTCGGCCAGGTCCAAGGGAACCACGTGCACGTCGTCGTTCCACGTCCGCGCGGTCACTTCCTTCGCCGCCGCCTCGGCCTTCGCCTGGCTGCGGCAGGCGAGGACCGTCGTCGCACCCTGCTCGGCGACGCCCACCGCCGTCTCGAGGCCGATGCCGACGTTGGCGCCGGTGATAACGACCACCTTGCCCTGCATGCTCATCTTGCGGCTTCCCTTCGCCGGGGGTCGCCCGCCGGGTGCGCTCCAGGCGACGGGTCCGCGCAGTTTACGGACGCCGGCGTGGCGCCGCCCCTTTCGTCGACTTGTCGGCGCCCCGTTGCTCCGGCCTAGCCTGGCATCGAATGCGTGCGGCGGGCACCGACTCATGAGCATCGCGACCAGCCCGACCCTCGACGGGTACCTGCTCCAGGTGCTCATCACCCCCGAGGGCCAGGCCGACCCCTACCCGTACTACTCGCTCATGCGCGAGGAGGCCCGGGTGAGCCGGACGTCGTTCGGCCCGTACTGCGTCAACGGTTACCAGGAATGCCAGCAGGTGCTCCGGGACCCCCGGCTCGGACGCGGCGTCGGGATCGAGGACTCCTCGACGGGGCTCTTCGGCCGCAACGACGGGCGCCGCGGCGAGTTCTTCGACGCCGGCCAGCACAACATGTTGATGGCCGACCCACCGGACCACACACGGCTGCGCCGGCTCGTCTCCCGCTCCTTCACTCCTCGCCAGGTCGAGCGGCTCCGCCCGGCGGTCCACGAGCTGGTGGACACGCTGCTCGACGAGCTGGCCGGGCGCGGCGACGTCGAGTTCATGACCGAGTTCGCGCTCCCGCTCCCCATGGCTGTGATCGGCGAGCTCGTGGGCGTACCGGTCGAGGACCGGGCCGGCCTCCAGCCCAAGGTCCGGGCGGCGGCCCGAGGCATCGAGCCGGTCTTGACCGAGGAGGAGATCGAGGCGGCCCTCGAGGCCATGGTCGAGCTCGGTGTGTACTTCGAGGCCTTCTTGGCGGAGCGCCGGCGGGAACCACGCGACGACCTGATGAGCGCGCTCGCCGAGGCCGGGGAGAACGACGAGCGGCTGACGGACGAGGAGATCCTCTCGACCGCCATCCTGTTGTTCTCCGCCGGCTTCGAGACCACGACCAACCTGTTGGGCAACGGGCTGTTGGCGCTCCTCGCGCACCCCAATCAGCTGTCGGACTGGAGGGCGCACCCCGAGATCGCCCCGACCGCCGTCGAGGAGCTCTTGCGCTTCGACAGCCCGGTGCAGTTCAACCTCCGCACGGCCCTCGAGCCGGCCGACCTGCTCGGCGAGCCGCTCGAGCGCGGCGACCGCATCGTTGTCCTGCAGGGCGCGGCCAACCGGGACCCGGCCCGCTTCGAGCGCCCGGACGTGCTGG
>DATDIE010000082.1:0-6090 GCA_036521235.1 Acidimicrobiales bacterium
GGGCGAAGGCAAGACGACGACGACGGTGGGTCTGGGCCAGGCGTTGGGCTGCATCGGGCGCCAGGCCACCATCGCCATCCGACAGGCCTCCATGGGCCCCACCTTCGGCATCAAGGGGGGCGCCGCCGGGGGCGGCTACAGCCAGGCGGTCCCCTTCGAGAACCTGAACCTGCACCTGACCGGTGATCTCCACGCCGTGACCGCGGCGAACAACCTTCTCGCCGCCATGGTCGACAACCACGTCTACACCGGCAACGAGCTCGATCTCGACCCCCACGGGATCACCTGGAAGCGCGTCCTTGACGTGAACGACCGCTCGCTGCGTCACATCGTGAGCGGCCTCGGCGCGCGCGAGGACGGCCTGCCCCGAGAGACGGGCTTGGACATCACCGCGGCGTCCGAGGTCATGGCGGTGCTCGCGCTTTCCCGGACGCTGCAGGACATGCGAGACCGTTTCGGCCGCATCGTGGTCGGTTACACGTCGGCGGGGGAGCCGGTTACCGCCGAGCAGCTCAAGGCGGCCGGTGCGATGACCGTCATCATGCGCGACGCCATCAAGCCGAACCTCCTCCAGACCCTCGAGAACACGCCCGTGCTCGTGCACGCCGGGCCGTTCGGCAACATCGCGCACGGCAACTCATCGATCGTGGCCGACCTCATCGGCATCCATGCGGGCGAGTACCTGGTGACCGAGGCCGGGTTCGGCGCCGACATGGGAGCGGAGCGCTTCTTCAACATCAAGTGCCGCGTGTCGGGCCTCGTGCCCGACGCCGCCGTGGTCGTGACGACCGTGCGCGCCCTGAAGCTCCACTCCGGCCGTCACAAGGTGGTCGCCGGCCGCCCGTTGCCACCCGCCATGCTCGAGGAGAACCCCGACGAGGTCCGTCTCGGCGCTGCCAACCTGCTCGCCCACCTCGCCATCGTGCGCCGGCACGGGGTGACGCCGGTTGTCGCGATCAACGCGTTCTCCGGCGACTTCCCCTCCGAGCACGCGGCGATCCGCGAGATCGCCGCGTCCGTCGGGGTCCGCTCCGCCGTATGCACCCACTTCGAGCAGGGCGGCAAGGGAGCCGTGGAGCTGGCCGAAGCGGTGGTCGACGCCGCCGAGGAGCCGAGCGAGTTCCGGATGCTCTACGACGACAGCGCCAGCCTGCGGCAGAAGATCGAAGCGGTCGCCACCGAGGTCTACGGCGCCGAAGGGGTGGACTACGCGCCTTTGGCCGCCCGCCACCTGGACAACTACGAACGGGCCGGCTTCGGCGCGCTCCCCGTCTGCATCGCCAAGACCCATCTGTCCATCTCGTCGGACCCCAAGCTGCTCGGGGCGCCCACCGGCTGGCGGTTGCCCGTGCGCGAGGCTCGGGCGAACGTGGGTGCCGGCTTCGTCTACCTGGTCAGCGGCGACATGCGCACCATGCCAGGCCTGTCGCGCCACCCCGCCGCAGAGAGCATCGACATCGACGAGCACGGCAACGTGGTCGGCCTCTACTAGGGCCCCAGGAGGTACCCATGGCCATCGACTTCACCCTCGCCCCCGAACACGAAGAGATCCGTTCCCGGGTGCGCACCTTTATCCAGGACACCGTGGTGCCCCGCGTCAAGGGCTTCGACGACGAGTCGCGGGTCACCGAGCGCCACGAGTACCTGGTCACGATCTTGGAGCTGCGCGAGGAGGCCAAACGTCAGGGTCTGTGGCTGCCGCACATGCCCAAGGAGTGGGGCGGCATGGGCCTGGGTCACGTGGAGCTGGCCATGGTGCAGGCCGAGTCCGGCAAGACGCGCCTGGGCCCGTGGATCCTCAACTGCATGGCACCCGACGAGGGCAACATGCACACGCTGCTGCATTGGGCGACCGACGAGCAGAAGGACAACTACCTGCGGCGCCTGTGCGAAGGCACCGCGATGTCGTGCTTCGCCATGACGGAGCCCGAGGTGGCGGGCTCCGATCCGACCCTCATTCAGACCCGGGCCGAGAAGGACGGCGACGAGTGGGTGATCAACGGGCACAAGTGGTTCATCTCCAACGCCCGCCGTGCGCAGTTCGCCATCCTCATCGCCCGCACCGAGCCCGACATCCCCGAGGGCTCCCGCGGCGCGAACACCGCTTTCCTCGTCGATCTCCCGGCCGAGGGCTGGAACGACGTGCGCGAGGTCGAGACCATGCACGGCTCGACCGGTCACTCGGAGATCGTGATCGAGGACCTGCGGGTCCATGACTCCCAGATCCTGGGCGGCCGCGGCAACGGGCACCGGCTCGGCCAGTACCGCCTCGGTCCGGCCCGCCTGGCCCACTGCATGCGGTGGATCGCCCAGGCCGAGACCGCGCTCGACATGATGGTCGACCGCGCCCTGCACCGGTACTCGCACGGCTCGCTCCTCGCCGAGAAGCAGGGCGTGCAGTGGCTCATCGCCGACTCGGCCATGGAGCTCTACCAGTGCAAGCTCATGGTGCTCCACGCCGCCTACAAGATCGACCGGGGCGACGACTTCCGCACCGAGGTGTCCATGGCCAAGCACTTCGTGGCCAACAGCCTCAACCGGATCATCGACCGCTCCATGCAGGTGCACGGCGCACTCGGCTACTCGACCGACACCCCTTTGGCGAACATGCTCCAGCACGCCCGCTGGGCCCGGTTCGCCGACGGGGCCGACGAGATCCACCAGATGCGCATCGCGGAGCGCACCATCGCGGCCTACAAGGACACCGGCTCCACCAACGCCGCCACCGGCGGCCTGCCCCTCTGAGGATCACGACCCATGGGCTGCCTCTTCGCTCTCGTCGCCGCCTTTTCGGCCCGGTTCGCGCTGTTCTTGCTGTGGCTGTTCACCGACCGGCTCACCGTCGCGTTCCACTCGGGCTGGGAGGGCATCCTCGGCTTCATCTTCCTCCCGTACGCGACGCTCTTCTACGCGTTGGTGTACGCCCCGGGGAAGGGGGTCGACGCGTTCGGCTGGTTCATCGTGGCGGTCGGGATCCTGCTCGACGTGTCGTCCCACCTCTTCGGCTCGCGTGCCGGTCGCCGGCGCGCCCGGTCGCACCGCGCGGGCGCCACCCAGAGCTAGGAGAACTGCAGGCGGAGGTCCGGCTCCGGCCCGAACGACGGCGCGCTCGGGCCGACGGCCGCCAGCTTCTGCCACGCGGCCAGGCCGATCATGGCGGCGTTGTCGGTCGCCATCGACTGGGGCGGGATCAGCAGGCGGGTGCCGAACTCGTCGGCCAGGACCTGGGCGCGCGCCCGCAGGATCGGGCTCGCCGCCACGCCGCCGACGATCGCCAGCGCCGGGTCCCCGAACTCCTCGAGGGCGCGCCGGAGCTTGGCGACGAGCACGTCCATGCAGGCCGCGACGAACGACGCCGCCACGTCCTCGACCGCGAACCCGGGGTCGGACCGCACGTAGTTGACCACGGCCGTCTTCAGCCCGGAGAAGGAGAAGGCGTAGCCGTCGTTCAGCATCGGGCGGGTGAAGCCGATCCGGTCCTCGCCTTCTTTGGCGAGCCGGTCCAGCACCGGGCCTCCGGGGTAGCCCAGCCCGAGGAAGCGGGCCACCTTGTCGTAGGCCTCGCCGATGGAGTCGTCGACCGTCTCGCCGAGCAGCGAATACGTCCCTGGCGCCGTCGCCCGCGTGAGCATGCAGTGGCCGCCCGAGACGAGCAGCGCCGTCTGCGGGAACGGCACCTCGCGGTCCGCCAGGTACACGCTCGCCAGGTGACCCTCAAGATGGTTGACGCCGACGACGGGCACGCCCCAGCCGAGGCCCAGCGCCTTGGCCGTCGCGATCCCGACGAGGAGCGCACCGACCAGCCCGGGCCCCGACGTCACGGCGACCGCCTCGAGGTCCGGCCCACTGACGCCGGCCTCTTCGAGCGCACGCGCCACGATCGGCGTGATGGTCTCCGTGTGCGCACGGCTCGCCAATTCGGGCACGACGCCGCCGAAGCTGGCGTGCAGGTCCACCTGGCTCGCCACGACCGAAGAGCGCACCGTGCCGTTCTCGTCGACCACCGCCGCGGCGGTCTCGTCGCACGAGGTCTCGATCGCCAACAGGACCCCGCTCACGACACCGCCGCCAGCACCCGCTCGATCTCCGCCCGCCCGATCGCGCCCTCGCGTTCCACCACGGCCTCGGCGGCGCGCACGTTGACCAGCGTCGAAGGGACCTCCGTCAGCTCGCCGTCGTCGACGATCAGGTCCACGGCGTGGCCGAGGCTGGCCGCCACGTCACCCGCGGTGCGCGAGGTGGGCGTTCCGTGTGGGTTCGCACTCGTCACCAGGAGCACGCCCGTCGTCCGCAACAGCTCGCGCACGAAGTCGTGGTCGGGGATCCGCACCGCCACCTCGTCGCGGCCGTCGAGCCACGCCGGGCGCGCGCCGGGCCCGAAGCCGAAGGCCAGCGTGAGCGGCCCCGGCCACCATCGCTCGGCGAGCGCACTCGCCGCGTCCGTCACATCGACTCCGAGCGCGTGGACCTGGTCGAGCGACGCCGCCAAGACGGGCAACGGCATGCCCTGTGGTCGGTCCTTCACGCGGTAGACCGCCTGCACCGCGTCCGCGTCCTCCGGACGCGCCGCCAGCCCGTACACCGTGTCGGTCGGCATGACGACGACGCCGCCGGCCCGCAACACCTCGGCCGCCGCCTGCGACCCAGCGGCGTCTGCCGTCACGACGCGCGCCTGTGCGCCTCCCGGTGCGGCCCCGGCCATCGAGCTCCTCAGAGCTTCAGCGGGCGGATGGACGCACCGATCAGCTCGGGGTGCGACTTCCAGTCGACTCCGGGCACGTCGACGTAGAGCTCGATCTCGTTGCCGTCGGGGTCGAGGATGTAGAGGCTGTGCGTGACCGTGTGGTCCGAGGCGCCCACGACGGTGGCGCCCGCCTCCTCCACGCTGCGCAGCGCAGCGCGCAGGTCGTCGTCGCTGTCGCCGACGTTCAGGCCGAAGTGGTACATCCCGATGCGGCGGCCCGACGGGATCGGCGTTGCGTCCGCGCCGACCTCGATGAGCAGCAGCTCGTGATGGGTCCGGCCCGACGAGAACGCCGCCGCACCGACCGGCTCGGTCCCGGGCTCGGGCAGGACCTGTCTCCAGCCGAGCACGTCGCGGTAGAAGGCGGCGGAACGCCGCACGTCGCGCACGTACAGGACCAGGTGCCCGAGCTCGCGAACTGTCATGCGCTCACGCTACCGGTCGCCTCGCTCTCCACCGACGCCGCCGTGCGCACCCAATTGGCCGTCGGTGGCATGCCCGGCCCCAGGTGGATCGGCACGTCGAAGGGCTCGGACTCCAGGCCCGCCGCGGTCATCAGCTCCGTGAGCGCGTGGGGGATCGCCGCCGCGATGTCCCACAGGCGCGGCACCGCGCGGGCGTCCGACGCCAGCCCCCAGTAGAGGACGCCCCGGTAGCTCATGATCGTGATGTTGAGCCCCATCCCGTCCATCACCGGACCGAGCGGGAACATGCCGAGCATCTGGCTGCCGCCGAGGTAGAGCGGGAAGTCCGGGCCCGGAACGTTCGAGATGACGAGATTGGCCACCGGCCGATGGCGGTCGGCCAGCCGCATGCCGGTGTAGAGGCGGGCGGCGGCCGCGAACACGTTGGGCGTGGCGTGCTCGGCCCAGTTCTGCAGCATGGATGCGCCCAGCGCCTTGTGCTCTTCCTTGGCGCCCTTGGTCCCGTCGTGGATCGCCCGCAAGCGTTCGAGCGGGTCGTCGAGGTGGGTGGGTAGTTGCACGAACATGGACGAGACCTTGTTCGAGCCCTTCAGTTCCGCCACGTCGGGGGTGACCGACACCGGGACGACCGAGACCAATGGGATGTCGGGCAGCTCGTCGCCCGCCTGCAGGTAGGTGCGCAGCGCGCCCGTCACCATGGCGAGCACGACGTCGTTCACCGTCGTGCCGATCTCGTTCTTGAGCTTCTTCGCGTCAGCCAGGCTGGCGGCCGCGAAGGCGACGCGGCGCCTGGCGTGCACGGCTGCGTTGATCGATGTCCGGGGGGCGGTCAACGGCAACGCGCCCTTCCCGGCCGCCGGCAGGGCGCGCCGGATACGCCGGACCCCGAGGATGTTGCGCGTCGTGCGGAGCATCATGCGG
>DATDIE010000083.1:0-32552 GCA_036521235.1 Acidimicrobiales bacterium
CTGCGTGCCGCGGTCGGGCTGGCGTGACCGGTGAAGGAGACGTCCACCCGGAGAAAGCCGTTGCGTTCCAGGAGGGATCTGAGCGTGTCCTCGCAGAACCAACAGGTGTGCTCCGGATGGACCTGTCCGTGCCCACCCCAGCGATAGTGGAAGTTGCCGAAGTAGAAGGCGTTCGGGGTCGTGAGGACGAGCGCCCGCCCGGTGTCAGATGTCGCCGGGCGCTCTGCAGGAACCCATGGGGATCGTCGAGATGCTCGATCAACTCGCCGGCGAAGACGGTGTCGAACTTCCGTCCGAGGTCGAAGTGCTGCGCGTCTGCGGTCTGCACGTTGAGACCCTTCTCCTGGAGCTCGCGGATCGCTGGTTCGTCGAGGTCGATTCCCATCAGTTCGGGCACACTCTCGGCCAGGAGGCCGTGGATCCAGTCGGGTTTGCGGTAGCGCGACGCGCACCCGACGTCGAGCACGGAGGGACCGACGATCAGCGGGCGGACAACCTCGAACCGATCGCGCAGCGTTCCGCTGCCCCAGGGCTGGTGCCCCCATTTCGGCTGGAGGAAATGGCCGGTCGCGGTTCCGTCCGATGGGATCAGGGGCTGGACCCCCTCGGATCGGCTCTTGACAGTCGTCAACGGGTCCGGGATCACACGCCCACCGCCATCGGTCCGGCTCACCGGGTCCAAGGTACTTGGCCGAACTCCGGGTCCAACACACGGACCGTCGAGCGGGCTCCGAGGCCGCTCCGATCAGCTCGTTTGCCCGGACGCGCAACGGCCCGGCACCCCTTCCCGGTGCCGGGCCGTCCGCGCTGGAGTTGTGGTTACGACTTGCCGGTCGCCGTCGCCGCGCTGTAGTCGGTGGTGGCGGCGTAGCTGGCCGTGTACACACCATTGAATTCGACGTTGAAGGTCTGCAAGCCGGTGAGCGTGCAGCTGGCGACGCCCTGGGCGTTCGTCGTGGCCGTACACAGCGCCGTCGAGTCGGTGGTGAACGTCACGGTCGCGCCGGCGACCGGGCCGTACGCCGTCGTGAGCGTCGCAGAGATCGTGCTGCCGCTCAGGGTGCTGGCCGTCAGCGTCGTCTTGGCCTGCGTGACCGTCTGGATGGCGGCGCCGGCCGTGGCGCTGCCGCCGTAGGTCGCGCTACCGGCGTACGACGCCTCGACCTGGTCGTTGCCCACCGCCAAATTCGACACCGTCAGCGTTGCGTGGCCCCCGGCGAGCGGCGCCGTGCCGAGAATCGATGCTCCGTTGAAGAACGTCACGGTGCCGGTCGGTGTCCCGCCGTACGGGCTCCGAGGCGCGACCGTTGCGGTAAGCGCGACGGGCTGTCCGTAGCTGGACGGGTTCGGGCTCGTCGCCAGGTTGATCGTGGTGGGGATCACCCCGACCGCCTGTGGGACGGCAGCGGACTGGCTGGGCAGGTAGTCGGCGTCACCCACGTAGGAAGCGGAGAGGCTGTCGGTACCGATCGGGAGCGAGCTCGTGATGATCGAGGCCTGGCCGCCGCTGAGCAGCGCTGATCCCAGCAGGTACGGGCCGTTGTAGAAGTCGACCGTCCCCGTCGCCGTGCCGCTCCCCGGGGCGACGACGCTCACCGTTGCGGTCAGCGTGACCGCCTGCGAGTACGTCGAGGGGCTGGGCGAGGCCACCAGGGTCGTCGTCGTCGTCGCGAGGCCGACCGCCTGGTTGCCCGAGCCGGTGCTGGTGAGGAAGTCGGTGTCGCCCGAGTAGATCGCCGTGATGGCGTAGACGCCCGGCGTGAGGCTGCTCAGGGTCTCGCTGGTCGCCTGGCCGCCCGAGAGCGTGACCGGTGACCCGATCGGTGCGCCGCTCAGCTCGAAGGTGACCGTCCCGGTCGGAGTTCCCGAGCCGGGGGCGTTGGCGGTGACGGTCGCCGTGAAGCTGACGGGCTGACCCGGCTGGGTGCCGCCGTTCTGGGTGAGGACCGTCGTGGTCTGGTCCTGGTTGACCGTCTGTGTCAGCGAGTCGTTGCTCGTGACGAAGTTGTCGTCACCGTTGTAGGTCGCCGTGATGGCGTGCGTGCCGACCGACAGGGCCGACGTGGTCAGGCTGGCCTGGTCGCTACCGCCGACGACCGCGAGGTTCACGGTGGCGAGCGGCGTGGCGCCGTCGGAGAACGTGACCGTCCCGGTGGGGCTGCCCGCGCCCGGAGCGTTGGCGCTGACGGTCGCCGCGAACGTAACCGCCTGGCCGGACACCGAGGGGCTCACCGAGGTGGTCACCGTGGTCGTGGTCGGATCGGGGTTGACCGTCTGGAGCAACGTCGTGCTGCTGCTCACGAAGTCGGCGAGCGGAGAGCCCTCGTAAGTCGCCGTGACCGTGTAGCTGCCGGCCGGCTCGTTCGGGAGGGCGATGCCGGCGCTGCCACCGGACAGCGACACGTCGCCGAGATCCGTGGCGGTGGAACCGGGCGCGTTGTTCACGATCTGGAAGTCGACCTGGCCGGTCGGGTTGCCCCCACCCGGGGGGTTGGCCGTGACGGTGGCCGTGACGCTGACCGGCTGGCCGTAGACCGAATTGGGGACGGACGAGTTGAGCGTCGTCATCGTGGTGTCGGGCGTAACGGTCTGGCTGATCGTGGCCGAGCTACCGGTGAAGTTGGAGTCGCCGCCGTAGACGGCCTTGACGTTGTAGACACCCGGATTGAGGTCGGAGATCGTCGGGCTCGAACCGGAGGCGCCGTTGAGGGAGTCAGAGCCGATGTCGGTGTAGCTGCCCTGGCTGGTGGTGCCGGGGCTCACGCCCTCGACCTGGAAGTCGACGGAGCCGGTCGGCGTGCCGGTGGAGTTCGCCGAGGAGTCGGTGACGGTGGCCGTGTAGGTGATGCCCTGGCCGTAGACGGCGTACGGCGTCGCAGACGTCACCTCGGCGGTCGACGAGGTCGCCCTACCGACGGTGTAGCCGATCGAGGCGGAGCTGCCCGTGAAGTTGGAGCTCCCACTGAAGATCGCCGTGATGGTGTAGCCGTTGGCACCAAGGGTGGAAATGGACTGGCTGGTCGCCTGGCCGGCGCCGTTGAGGGCCACGGGATTGCCGAAGGGGCTGCCGTTGATCTGGAAGGTGACGGTGCCCGACGGGACGCCGGCGCCCGGGGGCTGCGTCGTGACGGTGGCCGTGAAGTCAACGGACTGGCCGTAGACGGTGGAGGCAGGGTTCGCCGCGAGCGCAGTACTCGTCGTCGCCGCCGCGACCGTCACCCCGACGCTGCCGGAGTTGCCGCTGAAGTTGGCGTCGCCGCTGTAGACCGCGCCGACGGTGTGCGGACCGGCGCCCAGGGCGGAGTCCGATGGCGCACTGGCCGAACCGCCAGCGAGCGACACCGGCGAGCCGTAGTTGCCCCCGTCGACCGTGAACTGGACCGTGCCGGTCGGTGTCCCGGGCCCGATCGTCGGCGCCACCGTCGCGGTGAAGGTCGCCGGCTGGCCGAACTCCGGGGCGCTGGGAGAGCTGGTGACCGTGACCTGGGTCGGCTGCAGACCCACCGTGAACGTCGCCGAGCCGCTGGACGCGGCGTAGTACGGGCCGTTGTAGGAGGCGGTCACGGTCGCGTTGTTGCGCGGCGGGCCCTGGACCGTCAGGGTCGTCGACGCCACGCCGTTCGCGTTCGTCGTGCCGACCACCGACCCCGCTTGCCCGCTGAGCGTGAAGGTCACCGCCTGCCCGCTCGGCGGCAGGATCCCGTTGCCCCCGTTCTCGGTGACTTGGGCGCTCACCGTGACCTGCTGGCCGTTCACGCCGCTCGTGGCGCCCACATACGTGGTCGTGCTCAGGTTGTCGATGGTGATGGACTCGTTGTAGGTGTTGATGTGCTGGGTACACGACCCGATCCCGAACGCCTTGTTCCCGGTCCAGTCGTTCTCGATGTCCCTGACCGTGTAGACCCCGTTGGGCACGGTTTCCGTCGTGAAGGCGAACGACGCCGACCCGGACGTGGACTTCCCCCCGGTCTGATTGAAGACTGCGGTCCCGCCGGAGTTGATGAGCTCGATCTGGCTGTAGCTCAGATTGCCCTCGGTGCTGGTGTCGCAACCGATCAGCGCGGTCGTCGTGCCCGTGGTACCGGTGGCCGCGAGGGTGATGGTCCCACCGACCGTGGCCCCGCTGGCGGGGCTGATGATGGTGGCGCCGGCGGGCGTGGCCAGGAAGACCGCTGCCATGGCGGCAATCAACGTGGTTGTGGCCGCTCCGACGAGCAGTGTGCGCACGATCGGGATCCTCTTCTTCATGATTCTCCTCGGTAAGACAGCGGGGGTTGAGAGCTAAAGGACGAGCAGGAGCAACTTGCCGGCCGCAGAGGTCGACGTGTAGTCCGCGTTCCCGGCGTACGAGACGGAGTAGCCGAGGTTGAGCACGATGGCCAACTCCCCGAGCAGGCTCGGGGTGCAGGTCGCCTGCCCCTGGGCGTTGGTCGTCGTGGTGCACAGGACGGTGGAGCCGGCGGTGAACGTCAGAGGCTGGTTCGCCACAGGGGCACCGCTCGCGGTGGTCAACGTGGCCTGCAGCGGGATCTCGAGCGTCAGCTGCTGGACGATGGGCAGCGTCAGCAGCAACTCCTCCTCGATCTGCGCCGGCGTCACCGACAGGCTGGTCGCCTCCTTGTTCACGGTCAGGCTCAGCGTCGAGCTCGTGCTCCCGGCGTAGTTGGCGTCACCCGAGTACGTCGCGGTGATGTGATGCGTCCCGGGAGCGAGGTTCGACACCGTCAACGAGGCGTTCCCCGTACCCCCGGACACCGTCACCGGCGTGCTGCCCAGGAGTGTGGTCCCGTCGTAGAAGCTGACGCTGCCACTGACCGGCGCAGGGCCGGCCTGGGCGGCGGCAACCGATGCGTGAAGCGTGACCGCCTGGCCGAAGTTGGCGCTCGACGGTCCGCTCAGCGTCGTCGTCGTCGGAATGAGGCCCACGCTGAAGTTCGCCGACGCCGTCGTGCCGGCGAAGTCGGGGTCACCGGACGTGATCACCGAGACGACATGCGTCCCGGCGGGCAGGGGCGTGGCGTCGGTCGTCGTGGCCGTCCCACCGGCAGCGGCGACGGGGGTCCCGAAGTCCTGGCCGTCGACCAGGAACTGGACCGTGCCGCCCGGTGTGCCGGCTCCGGGCGCGGCCGCGGACAGCGTGGCGGTGAAGGACACCGGCTGGCCGAAGGCGGCCGGGCTCGGCGACACCGTCAGCGCAGCACTGGTGGCGTCCTCCTGCACGGTCTGCGCATCGACCTCGCCGCTCACCGTGTACTGGTCGGTCGGAGTCAGGGCCCCGCCGTACGCCCCCACCACGGTGTGGGCACCGGGAGCGAGCGTCGCGATCGCCGGGCTCGTGGCCTGGCCGGCGGCGTTGAGGCTCACCGGGGCGCCCAGGTTGGCTCCGTCGACCGAGAACTGCACCGCACCCGACGGGGTGGTGCCGTCGGCGGCGGTCACGGTGGCGGTGTAGGTCACACCCTGACCGAAGGAGGACGGGTTCGCCGACGAGGCGACCACGGTGGTGGTCCCGGTCATTGGTGGCGCCGCACTCACGACCTGGGTGTACGGGGCCGAGGTGGAACCGACGAAGTTGGTGTCGCCCGGATAGCTCGCGGTCAACGTGTCGGTGCCCTGGGGCAGGTTGGCCAGGCCGATGCTCGCCTGGTCACCGTTGGACGTCACGGCGAGCGCCGCCGTACCGATCGGGGTCCCGCCGTCGTAGAAGGTGACCAATCCCGTGGGGTTCCCCGCACCGGGGGCGGCCGGGGTCACGGTGGCCGTGATGGTGACGGCCTGCCCGGTCACCGACACGCTCGGGCTGGTCTCGAGCACGGTGGTGGTGTCGGCCTGGTCGACCGTCTGCGCGGTGGTCTGCGTACCGCCGGCGAAGTCAGGGTCACCGCCGTAGACGGCCTCGACGGAGTGGTTGCCCGCACCCAGCCCGCTGACGTTGAAGCTGGCCGCCCCGCCGGAAAGCGTGGCGGTGTCGATGGGCGACCCGTCGATGTCCAGTTGCACGGTGCCCGTCGGGGTGCCGGCGCCAGGGGCGTTGGCCGAGACCGTGACGTCGTACGTGAGGGCCTGGCCGGACACCGGCGTCGTGGCCGGGGAGGCCAGCGTGATCGAGGTGGTGGTCGGGTCGAGGCTCACGACCTCGGTCACCGGGGACGAACCGCTGCCGGCGAAGGTCACGAAGTCGTCACCCTGGTACACCGCCGTGAGCGAGTCGCTGCCGACGGGCAGGTTCGACACCGAGATGGTGGCCTGGTCGTTGCCGGCCGTCTGGTTCAGATCGGCGGTGCCGAGGAGCGTGTCCCCGTCGTAGAAGTTCACCTGACCATCCGGCGTGCCCGTCTGCGCGCCGACCGTGGCGGTCAGGCCGACGGTCTCGCCGTACTCCGAGCTCGTCGGAATTGCCGCCAGGGTCGTGGTCGTGCCCGTCAGCGGCGGGTGCACCTGCTGGGTCATCTGGCCGCTGCTCCCCGTGTAGTTCCCGTCGCCGGAGTACGTGGCCGTCACGGTGCTCGGTCCCAGGCCGAGCGTGGAGTCGGCCTGGCTGGTTGCCGAGCCCGCCGCGTTGATGGCGACCGGCGAGCCGAGCTGGGCCCCGTTGACGGAGAACGTGACGGTCCCGGTCGGCGCGGTGGCGATGTGCGACCCGCTGGGTGCGACGAGTGCCGTGAACGTCACGCCGTCACCCACGGTCGCTTCCGGCTCGGACGAGCTGATCGTCGTCGTGGTGGCGTCCTTGGTGACGGTGAATGCAGAGCTGGCTGAGCTGGTGACGAGGTTGGTCGTCCCCGGCATCGAGGCGGTGACCGTCTGGTTGCCCGGAGGCCCCGCGATCGGCAAGACCGCGGTCGCCACGCCCGAGCCGTTGGTGGTGGCGCTGACGGTGGCGCTCTGGCCGGTGAGGCTGAACGTCACGGGCGTGCCGCTCGGGACGGGACCACCTGTCGCCTCGTCGGTGACTGTGGCCGACACGTTCGCCGCGCCGGCCTGATTCGCAGAGGTCGCTCCGGTGTACGCCGTGGTGGTGCAGTCCTGCGTGGTCACCTCCAAGGTGGCGGCCCACTTGGCCGCACTCGTGCTCACGATGACCGCGTACGAGCCCCGGATCCCCGCCTTCTGGAGGTTGTCGGACGGCACCGGCGCCGTGATCGTGGCGGAGTACGCGCCACCCGCACCCGACGTGGTGGAAGTCGAGACCAGGTCGCCCGGGCTCGCGGGCTCCAGGTCGGTGGTCACGGTGACGCCGACGCCCGACTGGGGCGGGCTGAGCGTGCCGGACACGGTGATCGGAGCACCCGCGCACGTCGTCGGCGCACTCAAGCTCTCGGTCAACGAGCTCGACGGAGCCGGAGTGTTGTCGCTGGTCAAACTCTGGGTGATGTCGATGCCCGACGAGGTCATGTCCAAGTTGAGGTACGCCAGGTTCTGATCGGTGGGTGCCCAGTCCGCGGTCCCGGAGAAGCCGTCGGTGGGATCGTTGATGCTGGTCTGGTCGACCGCCGTCCCGTTGTACGTCGTCGACGTTTCGCTGGCGGTGGCGTTGACCGGCTGCGTCCCGGTGATGGGCCCACTGCCTGAAGAGATTCCGCTCGCGTCGTAGCTGTAGTTGCCGCTCTCGGCAATGTTGTTGCTGACCTGCCACGTGTCGCCGTTGTGCAGCCGGAAGTCGGTGGTCTCCAGACCGGGCGTCGAGGCCAACGCGATGTTGAAGCTCGCCGTCAACGACACGAGGCCGTCAGCCTTGCCGGTGAGGTTCTGGTCCTGGTCCTCTTCGATGAGGGCGAGGTTGCCCACCTCGTACCAGGCCGTGCCGCTCGCCGTTCCGGTGCAGCTACCGATGCTGGCGCCGCTGGCGGAACCGGAACAGCCTGTGATGTTGCCGGAAATGTTCACCTGGTACGCCTGCGCGTAGCCGTCCTTCGCGACGATGCCGGCGACCGTATAGGTCTCGTTCTCCGTCAGCGTGGCCGTGGCGGCTGAGGTGTTCACGACAAATGTCGTCGCGTACGTCCAGGAATAACCGGTGTTCCAGATCGGCACGTCGTCGCCCGCCGTCTGCGACACGGCACCCGCCGGCGTCGCCATGAAGGAAAGAAAACCGGCGATACTCGCGGCCGCGACGAGAGAAACAGACACACGGCCAAGAAGACTGCGCACAGCCCCGCCCTTTCTGCACGCCCAAACCCATTCCACCCGCCAAGGTTTCCCGCGTAGGCGTGACTTAGATGACTTACGTCAGCACTAGTGCAGTGATGGTAACCACTGTGACAACACAAAAGCAACCGTTGACTCGAAATCGGTTCCTGAGCGGAACAAATGAGGTCGTACCCGACTCGGCGTAAACGGTCGATTGGTTGTGACAGCGCGTTCAGAATTCCCCCCGGCCAGTCGATTGGCGCGATCTGTCCGCGCTGGGCTCAACGTGACCTTGCTACCGGATGTGAGCAAGCTTCGTGAACCGGCACGAACGCCGCCCTGCGAGCGATGTTCGCCCTGCTACAGGCGTCAACCACGAAGAGTCGTGCGTTCGGCATCGTTTCGGCCAGGCACGGCACCACGTCGTGCGATGCTGGCGTCGTGAACTCCCACCGCACGCTGATCGGGCCGCGCCGCGGCGTGCGATGGTTCGTAGCCGCTTACGCGGGCATCGCGGGCTTCCTGGCGCTCGAGTCCCTGGTCCGCCAGCCGGGCGACGCTTCGGAGCTGCACGCGTCCAAGGACGACGCCGGCAGCACGCGCGGCATCGTCGTGGCCTTTGTGCTCGCGATCGTGAGCGCGCCATTGTTGCGACGCCTGCCCGTGCGGCCGCTCCCCTGGGTGTGCGCGCCGCTCGGCCTCCTCGTGCTCCTGGCGGGCCTGGCGTTACGTGCCTGGTCCATGCAGACGCTGAACGACGCCTACACCCGCACGCTGCGCGTGACCAACCAGCAGACCGTGACCGACCGCGGCCCCTACCGCCACATCCGGCATCCGGGCTATCTGGGCTCCCTCCTCGTCTGGTGCGGGTTCGCGCTCGTGTCAGGCAGCGTGGTCGTCGTCGGCACCGTCGCCGCGTTGCTGGCGCCGGCCTACGTTCACCGCATCGCCACCGAGGAGGAACTGCTCGTCCGCGACCTGCCCGGCTACGACGAGTACCGGGGGCGCACCACGCGGCTTGTCCCCCGGGTCTGGTAAGGAGCGGGCAACGTGCAAACGATCATCCTCGGCAGCGGCGTGCCGTTCCCCCACCCGGAGCGTGCGGGGGCGTCCACGCTCGTGCGGACCTCGGCCGGCGACCTGTTGTTCGACTGCGGGCGCGCCGTGCTGATGCGGGCCGCCGCGGTCGGGGCAGGTGCGGCGGCGCTGCGCGCGCTCTTCCTCACCCATCTCCACAGCGACCACATCACCGACCTCAACGACGTGATGACGACGCGCTGGATCATGTCCCTGCAGCCGAACCCGCTGACCGTCTACGGCCCGCCCGGCAGCGCGGCGCTCGTCGCAGCGACCGAGGCGATGCTCGAACCGGACATCGGGTACCGCCTGGCGCACCACGACGACTTGACGTGGCGGCCCGCGGCCGACGTCACCGAGTGCGAGCGCGGCGAGATCCTGAGCGAGGGCACCGTCCGCGTCACCGCCGCACCGACGGATCACGCGCCGGTGCGCCCGACCGTGGGGTACCGGGTGGACGACGATGGGTCGTCCGTCGTGATCGCGGGCGACACCGTGCCGTGCGCCGGGCTCGACGAGCTGTGCGCCGGGGCCGAGATGCTCGTGCACACGGTGATCCGCCGCGACCTACTCGAGCCGCTCAACGTGCCGCGGCTCAACGACATCTTCGACTACCACTCGACGGTCGAGGATGCGGCGCGCACGGCGGCCCGGGGCGGGGTCGCCACGCTCGTGCTGACGCATCTCGTCCCGGCGCCGAGCCCAAAGGACGAACACGGGTGGACGGAACTGGCCAAGGCCCACTTCGACGGCGCCGTGGTCGTGGCGCGCGATCTGCTCAGCCTCGACGTCGGCGCCTGACGGCACGCCGGCGCCGCCCCGGATCCGTTAGAAGACGATCCCCGCCTGCGCCCGCGGGTCGTCGGCGGACACGATCTCCTTGCCGAGCGGCGCGATCGCCACGGCGGCGAGCTTGAAGTTCCCGAGGCCGAGCGGAATGCCGATGATCGTCACGCACAGCAAGATGCCGAGCACGACGTGGGCGATCGCCATCCACAGCCCTGCGAGGATGAACCACAGCACATTGGCGATCGTCGACGGCGCGCCGGCGTCGGGCTTGCGCACGACGGCCCGTCCGAACGGCCAGAGCACGAACGCGGCGAGACGGAAACACGCCACGCCGAACGGGATCGTGATGATGAGGACACACAGCACGAGCCCCGCCAGCGCGTAGCCGATCGCCAGCCACAGGCCCGAGAGCACGAACCACAACACGTTGAGCACGGTGCGCATGCCGCTTCCCTTCCCTTAATTCGGCTTCTGGCCCTGCGGTCCCTGCGGTCCCGGTCGCGCCGAGCGGCGCCGGCGCCGACCTCGCCGGAGCCCCGGCGCGCCGAGCCGCTCCTCCCGCAGGCCTTCCTCGGCGCGGTCGTCGAGCGGCGCCAGCGCGACGTCGTCGAGCGCCCACGACAACAGGAGGTCGGCCAGCGCCGGGTTGCGGGCCAGCACCGGGCCGTGCAGGTACGTCCCGACTACCCGGCCCTGCACCGCGCCCTCGCTGCCGTCCCCGTTGCCGGTGCCCGCGGTCACCCGGCCGAGTGCGCCGGTGCCTTCGGCGCGCGTCGTCACGCCCCCGTGGTTCTCGAACCCGGTCAGTGGCGGGAGGCCGTCCAGCCCCACGACGTCGGCCAGCACCTCGCCGACCGCCCGCGGGCCCGTTCCCTTGGCCGTGTCGACGTCGAGGAGCCCGACGCCCACGTGCGTCTCCCCGTTGGCGCCCGGGAAGCTGCGCCCGACGACCTGGAAGCCGGCGCACACCGCCAGCACGACCGCGCCCTGCGCCACCCGGGCGGCGAGCGTGCCGTCGTCGACGAGCGTGCGGGCGGCGCGCACCTGCGGCCCGTCCTCTCCCCCGCCGAGGCAATAGACGTCCGCCTCCGGCACCGGCGCGTCCGACGAGGCCTGGAGCAGCTCGACGTCGCGGCCACGCCACTCGGCGCGGCGCGCCAGGATCAGGCCGTTGCCGCCGTCGCCGTACGTGCCCAGGAGGTCGGGGAAGACCACCGCGACGCGCAGGACCCGGCTCACGCCGGCGCTCCTAGCAACTCGTGGAACGCCGTGTAGTTGCCGATGACGTCGACGAGCGTGTCGGCGTCCACGCCGGCCGCCGCCTCGACGGCGCGCACCCGATCGGCCTCGGTCGTGTGCGCCACCCCGGCGTAGTGCAGGCGCACCGAGAGGTCGCGGTAGCGGTCGCCCGTCGCCACCACCGTGCGCCCGGCCAGTCGCTCGAACGGCACGTCCCACAGCCAGCTCGGGTCCGCGCCGTCGGCCACGCGCGCGTTGATGCTCACGACCAACGGCGCCGACCCCCCGGCCACCAGGTCGAGCAGCTCGTCCCACCCGGCCGGGTTCTTGGCCAGCATGAGGCGCGCCCAGGTCTCGCCGAAGGCGCGCACCGTGAACCGGCCGGCCACCTCGGCGACGTCCGCCATGGCGTCGAGCGCCGCCCCCGCGTCGACCCCGCTCGCCTCCGCCGCCACCGCGGCCAGCAACGCGTTCGCCTGGTTGAAGCGTCCCGGCAGCTCGAGCCGGACCGCGTGACGCCGCCCGTCGGCCCACACCGCCGTCGCGACCCCGTCGCCCGGCACCAACTCCACCTCGACCGTGGGCCGGGCGAACCCGCAGTCCCGGCACGCCCACGTGCCCTCGCCGAACTCGATGCGCCCCTCGCACGACGGGCAGCCCACGGCGTCGAGCTTCCAGCGCAGGCCCGCCCCGACCCAGTGCACGTCCGGCGCCGCGTCCGCCCCCCAGACGACCAACGGGTCGTCGGCGTTCGCCACGACGTGGGTGCGCGGGGCCGCCGCCAGCGCGGCGCGCCAGCGCCCGGCCACCATCCGCACCTCGTTCGTGCGGTCCAGCTGGTCGCGCGACAGGTTCAACAGCACCACCGCCGTCGCCGACGTCGCCGACAGCACCCGGGGCAGCCACACCTCGTCGACCTCGAGGACCGCACGCGGCGCCGCACTCCCCACCAACGCGGCCACGTGGCCGGGCGGCATGTTCGACCCCGTCTCGTTGCTCACCACGGCGTCGCCACCGGCGCCCAACCCCACCGTCAACAGGCGCGTCGTCGTCGTCTTGCCGTTCGTCCCCGAGACCAGGGCAACCTGACGGCCGGCGCTGAGATGCTCGAGCAGCCGCGGGTCCACCCGCAGCCCCGCCCGGCCGCCGGCGACCGTCCCCGCCCCACGCCCGAACCGGCGCGACGCCGCGTTCACCGCGCGCGTCGTGGCGCTGGCGAGACGCGTCCTCACTTAGGAGGCTTGGTGCGAGCCAGCTCCTCGGGCGTCGGCTCGTGCCGCTCCCGCGACGCCGCGGGGAGCAGCGCACTGATGGCCTGCATGATGGCCGCAGTGTCCGCGTGCGCGTCCGTCAGCGACAGCGGCACCGGCTTGCCCACCCGCACCGTGATCTGGGGCGGGTGTCGCACCAAGGTGAAGTCCGGCATGCGCGCCGCACGCGGCCACACGTGCTCGGTGCCCCAGAGCCCGACGGGGACGACGGGCGCCCCCGTCGACGCGGCCAGGCGCGCCGTGCCGGTCTTGCCGTGCAATTCGGGGTCGAAGAAGTCGTAGCCGCGCGGGATCGTGCCCTGCGGCAGGACGATCACCACCTCGCCCGCCTTCAACGCCGCTTCCGCCTCGCGGAGCGGCTGGCCGCTGCCGCTCCCCCGGTCCACCGGGATGCCGCCGATGGCGCGGGCGATCCAACCGACGACCGGCGCGTCGAAGATCTCCTTCTTGCCGAGGAACCGCACCGGCCGGCCGATGGCGCGCGCCACCAACGCCAGCGCCGCGACGTCGAAGTAGCTGCGATGGTTCGACGCCAGCAGCACCGGGCCGCGTGCGGGCACGTTCTCGATGCCCGCGATGTCGAAGCGCGCGTACGGGAACGAGAGCGAGCGGACGAACGGCCGCAGCATGTGATACGGCTCGAGCCCGACGACGCTCGGCACGCCCGGCGGACGGTCCCAGTACTCCACCGACCACCGCCGCGCGGTCGCGACGACCAACAGCGACGGATCCGGGTTCACCGCGTGCGGCGTGCCGACACTCGAAAGCAAGGGCACGTCGAAGATGCTGTCACTGCAGGCGTGGCAGTCGGCCAGGTCCACGCCGCGGTCGTCCGCCCACGCGCGCACGGCGCGCAGCTTCCCGGTGCCCCACACGAACCCCTCGTAGAGGCTCCCCGTGTACCGGCCGTCCCGCACCTCGTACGACGTGGCGATCAGGTCGTCGAAGCCGTAGGCCTCGGCGAACGGGGCGATCATGTCCAGGGGAGTGGTCGTCGACAGCACGAGGAGATGGCCCTGCTCCCGGAACTCGGCCAGGCGTTGGGGAGCGAACGGGGCGACGAGCCCGCTCAGTGCGGCGACGGCCCGCCGGCCGGCGGCCTGCACCTGCGCCTGGTCCCACCCCCGGGCCACCCGGGCGGCCGCCCGGACCAGCCCCATGGAGAACAGGTTCTCCCCGAGCCGGTTGTTGATGGCGTAGAGGAGCTTGTCCCCCGGCAGCGACCGGCCCTCCGGGAGCACCCCCTCCTCGACCAGGGCCTGGTTCAGGACCTGGCCCGACGCGTGGGCCAGGAGGGTTCGATCCAGGTCGATGAAGACAGCGCTCTTGGGCACGGGCTCAGCCTAAATCAGTTGCCCTCTTTTTCCGCGAGCCCCTGCCTGCACGAACCCCATGCGACATACACACAGATGTGTGTATGTCGGCGAAATTGCCCGGGCTTCCTTTTCACGCCGGGCGACGCGGCGGAGGGGCCCGAAGAAGACCTAAGGAAAGAGGAGGAAGATGGGCGAAAAGGCCCGGGAATTAGGAGAAGGGATCGCCGGGGGGGCGGGCGATCCCTTCTCGAGACTCACCAGGGTTAGGAGGGGGGGCATCCGATTCCCTGTGCGTCTGAAGACATTTTGTCGGTATCTCGGCAATCAGTCAACCAGTTTTGAGAGATACTTCATATCGTTTATACTGATGGGTAACAGAACTCCGGCAAGCATTTCGCAAAGGAGGGTCCGGTGGAATTGAAACACCTGCAAGCACTTTTGGGCATCGCAGACACCGGCAGCTTCTCGGCCGCCGCCGCCTCCATCGGCACCGTCCAGTCCAACGTCTCGGCCCACGTGGCCCGGCTCGAGGGCGAGCTCGATGTACAGCTCGTCGACCGAGCGTCGGGCCGCCTCACCGAGGAGGGCGACGTGGTGGTCGAGCGGGCCCGCCGGGTCATGAACGAGCTCGATGCCATGGTCGCCGACGTCACCGCCATGCGCGCCGAGGTCGTCGGCACCGTCCGCCTCGGCATCATCGGCACGACCGGCCGCTGGCTGGTCCCCCAGCTCTTCGACCAGCTGCGCGTCCGCCATCCCCACATCCACCTCAACATCGCCGAGGGCGGCTCCAGCGCCCAGCTCGAGCAGCAGCTCGCCTCGGGCCAGCTCGACCTCGCCGTCGTGACCTTCCCCCTCTCGGGCGACGAGATCATGGCCGCCCAGCTCTTCGAAGAGGACCTCGTGCTCGTCCTCCCCCCCGACCACGACCTCGGCACGAAGGCCCCGATCCCCCTCGACGAGCTCTCCGCCATGGAGCTGCTCCTGCCCGCCCCCGGCACCGCCCTGCGCGCCGAGATCGACAGCGCCATCGTGCCCGCCCGCATCACGCTCCGCCCTGCCATGGAGCTCGATGGCGTTCGCCTCATCGCCTCGCTCGCCTTCGACGGCTACGGCCCCGCCATCCTCCCCGCCACCGCCGTGCCGGGCCACCTGCGCGGCCGCTTCCTCGTCCTCCCCGTCGAAGGCCTCCCCCGCCGCCGCGGCCTGCCCTCCGCCCCCGTCCGTGCCGTGATCGACACCTTGGGGGTCGTCGTCAACGACGCGCTCTCCATGCCCGAGGGCATCCACCCCACTTGACCCGCCGGACCGTCTCCCGGGCGCCGCACCCTCGCCTCACCACCACGACAGTGGGTAGTGCCGCTTCTCATCCGGGGAGAGGTTGTTAATGAGGAGCGCCGCGACAAGCAGAATGAGCACGCCGATCAACACGGGGCTGAGGACGTACTCGTAGCCCAGCGCATGCACCTTGGCCGGACCGAGAACGGCGATGAGCGCCGTCGCTCCAGCCGGCGGGTGCAGCGAGCCCGTCACGAGCATGATCGCCGTGGCAGACCCCACCGCCAGACCGGCAGCCAAACCAACATCGCCTCCGACGAGTTTGAAGGCCGAGACGCCGCACACGGCGGCGATGAGCTGCCCGAAGATCAGGCTCCTCGGCTGCGCGAGGGGAGCCCGGGGTGCCCCGAACAACAGTGCCGCTGAGGCTCCGAACGATCCGATGAGAAAGAGCTTGGTGGAGATCGGGAGATCGACCAACTCCGGAAGCGCAATCACGTAGATACCGATGAAGCAGCCGAGGAACGCCGTTACCACCGACCACACGCTCGGCTTCGGGTGCGCACTCGCGCCGGGTGTTCCGCGCATCCTTCGGACGTAGCGCTCGAACGGCGTCCGCCCCATTGGTGGATCTTGGAATGTTGTGCCTGGGTCGCCCTGCATTTCCCCTCCCAGCCCGTGTCGAATTCCCACATCCCGCCCGCAGTCGGCAGTCTGTCGAGTGCTCGCCTGATGTGCCTCCAGGTCGCCAGGCTCGCCGAAGGCTCAACGTCTGCCGCAAACGGCGCTTCGCCTTCCTCCGCATGTGCAACGCGCACCGCGCTTTCGCCAATCGTCGTCATTTTCCCACGTTTGCCCGGTGAGTGCGCTGCAAGGGACACATCCAGTCGCCCGCCGTCCGCTCCCGTCCGTACCGTGACCGGCACCTTGGGGTCGTCGTCAACGACGCGCTCTCCATGCCCGAGGGGGACCCACCCCACCTGATCCGCCGGACCGCCTCCCGGGCGTCGCACCCTCCGACGCAGTGCCGTGTCCTTTGATTGGTCGACTACAGTAGTTGCACCTATACAATGACTTTGTGCCGGCAAAGTCATTGCCCCAAGACCAGGCGTTGAGCGATGCCGTGCTCACGGCGAGCAGGGTCCTCGTTGCCGTCGCTGCTCGCTCGCTCGCCGCCCACGAAGGCGAGATCTCGCTCCAGCAGTACCGTGCGCTGGTCGTCCTGGCCTCGCGCGGACCGCAACGACCGGTCGACCTGGCCCAGGCACTCGGCGTCGATCCTTCGACCGCCACCCGACTCTGCGATCGCCTCGTGCGCAAGCGTCTCATCTCGAGGAGCCGCGCCGGTGCGGACCGACGCGAGGTGCGCCTTGACCTGGCCGTTGCGGGTCGTCGGCTGGTCGACCGGGTCACCGCGAGTCGGCGAGCCGAAATCGAAAGGATCCTCGCTGGAGTGCCGGCCGGCAAGCGCCGCGGGATCGTCGAGGCGTTCGCCGCGTTCGGAGACGCCGCCGGCGAAATCCCCGACGCAGAATGGCGACGCAGTTGGGACCTGTGATCACACGGGGACGGCTACGGCTACGAGATCTCTCGGAGCGCGCCGCGGCGTCGATCAAACGAGCCTCGTACATGCGCAAGTGGCTCATCCTCGGCGCGCTGATCGGGGTGATCGCCGGGCTCGGAGCCGTCGCCTTCTACGACCTCCTCCGGTTGTCGACCTGGCTCTTCCTCCACCTCCTCGTCGGCTATGGCGCGCCCGGCGCCGTGGGCGATGCGGCCGGTCGCGGCTCGTCGTGGTTCGGCCGACCCTGGGCGGTGCCATTGATCGTGGGCTTCGGAGGCCTGCTGGCGGGACTGCTCGTCTATCGATTCGCCCCGGAGGCCGAGGGACACGGGACTGACGCCGCGATCCACGCGGTGCACGAGAATCCGCGAGGGATTCGAGGCCGCACCGTGATCGTCAAGTTGTTCGCCTCGGCCCTCACGATCGGTTCCGGCGGCTCGGGTGGGCGCGAGGGCCCGACGGCACAGATCAGTGCCGGCTTTGGGTCGCTGCTGACGAGACTGCTCGATCTCGACGATGCCGACGGGCGGATCGCAGTGTCGGTCGGGATCGGGGCCGGCATCGGGGCCATCTTCAAAGCGCCGCTCGGCGGCGCCGTGCTCGCGGCAGAGATCCTCTACCGCGACGACATGGAGGTGGCGACGCTCTTGCCGGCGATCGTCGCCTCGATCATCTCGTACGCCGTCTTCGGCGCATTCGAAGGGTTCACCCCACTCTTCGGCTACCTGACCCACTTTCAACTGCGCGACCCCTTCGAATTGATCTGGTTCGCGCTGATCGGAGTGGTGTGCGGGTTCATTGGGCTGCTCTACGCCAAGGGCTTCTACGGCGTCCAGGGCCTGTTCGAGCGACTCCCCGGCTCCCGCTACTTCCGGCCTGCGCTCGGAGGACTGGCCGTCGGGACCATGGCGCTCTTCCTGCCGCAGGTGCTCGGTACCGGCTACGGATGGGTCCAGCTCTCGCTCGGTCGCCAGAGCTTGCTCCACCTGTCGCTCGCGGTCGTGCTCCTGTTGCCCTTCGCCAAGATCCTCGCCACCGGATTCTCCATCGGATCGGGTGGCTCAGGTGGGGTGTTCGGCCCCGGCCTCGTGATCGGCGCCTTCGTCGGCGCTTCCTTGTGGCGACTCCTCGAGCCCTTCGCTCCGGGGATCCCCCACGACCCCGGGGCCTTCGTGGTCGCCGCGATGATGGCGTGCTTCGGGTCGATCTCCCGCGCACCGCTCGGCGTCATGCTCATGGTGGCCGAGATGACCGGCTCGATCGAGATTCTCGCCCCCGCCATGATCGCCGTCGGCCTCGCCGCCCTAATCGTGGCGCGACCTGACACGAGCATCTACCGGAGTCAGTGGCGTCAACGCGCCGACGGTTCGGAGACCGCGCTCCCGCTGGCGTAGCGGTGCGCTCAGCGAACGGGCTGCGGCTCCCGCCACATCGTCCAGATCGACGGGCCGTTGTCGGGCAGCGGCACCTCATGCACGACCTCGAAGCCGTGACGCCGGTAGAAGGGCACGTTGCGCTCCTTGGACGACTCGAGGTAGCACGGCAGCCCGGCGGTGTCACAGTGCGCGAGCACCGGCTGCATCAACGCGCTCCCCACGCCCTTGCCCTGCAGCTCGACCGCCGTCCCCAACGACGCGAGATACCAGTGCGGCTCGTGCGGGTGCAGCGACTCCATCTTGTTCAAAATGCCCAAGGTCGTCGGCAGGCGGTCCCACACGTACGGCAGCACCGGCAACATCGTCAACACCGCGGTAGGGCCGGTCAGCAACGGCTTCCCCGCCGGCGCCCAGATGGCCGACCCGGCGTAGCCGTCGGTCGTGTAACAACCGCCGAACGGGAGGTAGTCGGCGCGCATCTGCGTGGCGAAGTACGCGCGCAGCCCCGCATTGCGCCGACGGTCCCCGCCCCGCTTGAAGATGTGGCTCGTGACCGGGTCGTCCCAGAACGTCTTCGCCAGTTGCGCCGCCATCCCGTCGATGTCGGCCGCGGTCGCCCGCCGCACCACCGGCGCCACGAAGCCGCCGGCCGCGCCGGGCTCGACGCCGGACGGTTCTACTGGCAGGGCAGGTTCGGGTACCACGACGGGGTCGATGCTGGCATCGTCCCCGGCCACGCGCCACCCGGCGACCCCACGGCGTGGCCCTGCCCCAGCGCCACGAGGTCCGGCATCAGGCGCAACCCCACGTAGATCCCACCCGAGGCCGAGAAGTGCACGCCGTCCCCGCAGCGGATGTTCACCTGCCCGATGCTGGCGTTGTACTTGTCGCCCGGGTCGACCACCGTGTTGAGGTCGAAGACGTAGACCTTGCCGTCCAGGGACGTGCCGGCGCCCGTCGTCGAGGTCGACGCCACCTGATGGATCGTCGAGTTGTCGATCTGGACCCGCGCCGGTGTGTCCTCGGGCCACGGGCCGCCCGACGGCGATGTCCCGCTGCTGTAGTAGGGCGACGTCATCAGCACGACCGTCGCCCCCTTCGAGCCCAAGATGTTGACCGCCTCACGGTAACGGTTCGCCACGTAGGAGTCGAAGGACGCCTGCCCCAGGTTCTGCCACGAGCCGTTGACCTCCTGGTTGAAGGTCTCACCCCGCGCCAGGTACAGGACGACGTCGGGGTTGTACGCGTCCACCCACTTGCGCCACGTGGTGAACAGGGCGCCCGGGTTGGTGGCGCTACACGGCGGCCCCGGCGCCAGCGTGTACCACAGCGTCTTGATCTGTTGCTGCATCGACAGCGAACACCCCGGGTTCCCCTCGTTCGCGATCTGCACCTTGTAGTGCGCCGCGGTCGCGTACTGCGCTAGCCCGACCCCCAGCGTGCCGGCAATCGAGTCGCCGACCAACAGGACCTTGATCGGCTTGTCGGCCTTGCCGGTGGGGGGCGGCAACGGCAGCGACAGGTACGTCGGCGGCGGCGGCGCGGTGGTCGTCGTCGTGGGCGCGACCGTCGTGGTCGTCGACGCACCACCCCCCACAGCGGGGTGCGTCGTCGTCGTGGGCGGTGCCGTGGTGGTCGTGGTCGTCGCCGCCGACTGGATGTCGATCGGCTGCCCCTGCAGCTCCGTCGCCCCCACGGGCACCAGGGTGCTGATGAAGACGGCGGCGATGGCCGCCGCCGCCCCCACGGGCGCCGCCACCCACGAGCGCCAGTTCTTCAGGGCGCCCCGGCGGATGGGCATCTCGACGAGGTCGTAGCTCAGCGCCGCGATGGCGACCGTGATGCCGACCCGCGCCAGGAACAGGGGATAGACGCCCCAGTGCAGACGCTGCCCTGTCATGACGAGCAACACCGGCCAGTACCAGAGGTACATCCCGTACGAAATCCGGCCCCACTGCGGCAAGGGCGGCAGCTCCAAGATGCGCACCATCAACGAGCGCGGCGCCGCCGCGCACGCCAGCACCACGCCTCCCGCCGCCATGCTCGCCACGAGGAACCCACCGCTGAAGGCGAACGTCGAGTACTCCGACGTCGTCATCCAGAGCGCCGCGGTGCCGGCCGCGCCGATCAGGCCCAGGAACCCCGCCGACACGCTGAACCAACGGCGCTGGCTCCCCTCGCGCCACAGCGTGAGCCCGATGGAGATGGCGGCGCCGACGAGCAGGGCCTGCGCCCGGCAGTCCGTGCCGTAGTAGGCACGCGTCGTGTAGCCGTTCGGCGCGAGGAACACCATCGCCAGCGCGGACGCCACCGAGCCGAAGCACGCCACCCCGAAGAGGACCTGCAGCCGGCGGCGGCGCTCCCACTCGGGGTCGAGGCTCGCCGCGGCCGGCGCCGGCCGGAGCACCAGCGTGCCCCCGCCGAGGACGTCGACCGTGCGGCGCGACCCCGCGGCGCGCGCCGGGTGCCGGCTCCGGCTCCCACCCGCACCCCGCCAGGCGAACCAACGCCCCCGCCCCAGCTTCAGCACCGCCAGGACCACGAGAGGCCAGACCAGATAGAACTGCTCCTCGATCGCCAGCGACCACGTGTGCAGCAGCGGCGACTGCCCCGAGCCGGAGAAGTACGTGATGCCGTTGTGGACCGAGTACCAGTTCGAGAAGTAGAAGACCGAGGCGAAGGCGTAGCCGAGCATGTGGGGCGCCTGGACGAGCGAGGGCACCACCGCCATCACGATCCCCATCACGATGATCAACAAGAACAACGCCGGCAACAGCCGCCGGGCCCGGCCGGCCCAGAAGCGCCGCAGCCGGATCGTGCCGGTCCCACCCCACTCCTTCACCAGCAGCGAGGTGATGAGGAAGCCCGACAGCACGAAGAAGGCGTCGACGCCGTAGTAGCCCCCCGGGACCGAGTTCAGCCCCGTGTGAAAGGCGATGATCGCCAGGACCGACAACGCTCGGATCCCGTCGAGCCCCGGGATATGGCCAAGACTCGGCCGGGGCGCGCGTGCGTTAGCGTCCGTGCTCATGCTCGGCCGCAACCTACCGCTGGCACTCCGGCCTCCTCCTCCATCGCACCTTGTAGGAACGCCCGTGCACGCCTCGCCTCACTCCCAACCCCGTGCCGCCTGGCCCGAGGCCGACGCCCAAGCCCAAGCCCAACTCCAAGCCCAAGTCCACCCTCAGACCCAGGCCCAGGCCCATCCTGGGTGACGCACGGGAACCGGGGGCCCCAGATGACCACCACGACCAGCACGCGGACCACCGCGTGCTGAGGATCGGAGTGCTCGGGGCGGCCCGGATTGCTCCCGCCGCTGTCGTAAAGCCTGCCAGCCGGACGGGCCGCGCGGTGGTCGCCGCCGTGGCCGCCCGGGACCGCACCAAAGCCGAGGCCTTTGCCAAGAAGCACGGCATCCCCCGGGTCCTCGATACGTACGAGGCCATCATCACGGACCCCGACATCGACGCCGTCTACAACCCGCTCCCCAACGGGCTCCACGGCTACTGGACGATGGAAGCGGTCAAGGCCGGCAAGCACGTGCTCTGCGAGAAGCCCTTCACGGCCAACGCGGACGAGGCCCGGCTGGTGGCCGCCTCGGCCAACGGCAATCCCGGTGTGGTGATCATGGAGGCGTTCCACTACCAGTACCACCCCCTCACCAAACGGCTCATCGAGATCGTCCGCTCCGGCGAGCTCGGCAACATCATCGACATCGACGTCGCGTTCTCGGCGCCGCTGTGGAAGAAGGGCGACATCCGCTACCAGCTCGCCCTCGCCGGCGGTGCGACCATGGACATGGGCTGCTACCCGGTGAGCCTGCTGCGCCTCCTCGCGCCCGGCCCGCGCGTCATCAGCGCTTCGGCCAAGTTGTCCTCCCCCGGCGTCGACCGCGCCATGGACGCGCACTTCTCGTTGCCCGACGGCGGCCGCGCCCACCTCGGCTGCTCGATGTTCTCGTCGTCGGTCCTGCGCATGCACGCCGACGTGACCGGGGAGACCGGCAAGGTGTCGGTCTTCAATCCCTTCGCCCCGCACATGTTCCACCGCATGAAGGTCACGACGACGCTCGGCACCCGCCGGGAGCGCTTCAGCCGCCGCCCGACGTACGACTATCAGCTCGATGCCTTCGTCTCCGCCATCGAAGAGGGCACCTCCTTCCCGACCACCGCGGTCGACGCCATCCGCACGATGGAGCTGATCGACTCCATCTATCTGGCTGCCGGCCTCCCGGTGCGCCAACCCACCCCTCCCCGAGGGCACACGACGGCGCCGCCCACCACGTGAGCCCGCTCCCCGCCGACGACCTCCGCGCGCTCACGGACGCGGCGCTCGATGCCGGCGCCGGGTGTGATGCGGTCGAGCTCCGCGTCGAACGCATCCGCAACCAGGTCCTGCGTCTGCACGATGCCCAGCCCGAGACGACGGCGGACAGCACCGACTTCGGCATGGGTGTGCGCGTCGTCGACGACGGCGCCGTCGGTTTCGCCGCCTCCGTCGACGTGCGCCCCGACGAAGCGGCCGACCTCGTCCGCCGGGCCCGCGAGATGGCCCGCGTCACCAGCCACGCCGGAGGCGTCCGCGTCGAGCTAGCGCCCGAGCCGTCCCACGGCGACGTGTCGTGGTCCAGCGCCTACGACGTCGACCCGGCAGAGATCCCGATGGCCGACAAGCTCGCGCTCTTGTCCGAGTGGAGTCGCCGCCTCGGCGGGCACGAGATCGTTGCGCACACCTCGGCGGCCCTCTTGGCCGTCTCCGAGGAGACCTACCTCGCCGACAACAACGGGACGCGGGCCACCCAGAAGCGGGTGCGGCTGCAGTGCCAGCTCGAGGCGCTCGCGCTCTCCGAGTCGGGCTTCGAGACGATGCGCACGCTCGCCCCGCCGGTGGGCCGCGGCTGGGAGTACCTGGCCGGCCCGGTCTCGGCGGGCAACTGGGACTGGGACGCCGAGATCGACCGGATCCCCCAACTGTTGGCTGAAAAGGTCGCGGCGCCCTCCGTCGAGTCCGGGATCTACGACCTCGTGGTCGACCCGTCCAACCTGTGGCTTACCATCCACGAGTCGATCGGTCATGCCACCGAGCTCGACCGGGCCGTCGGGTACGAGGCCGCCTACGCCGGCACGTCGTTCGCCACCTTCGATCAGCTCGACCGCTTGCACTACGGGTCACCGGTCATGCACGTCACCGGGGATCGCACCGTCGAACACGGCCTCGCCACCGTGCGCATCGACGACGAGGGCGTGGAGGGCCAGTCGTTCGACCTCGTCCGCGACGGCATCCTCGTCGGCTACCAGCTGGACCGCGCGATCGCGGCCTCCATGGGCTTCGCTCGTTCCAACGGCTGTGCCTTCGCCGACTCGCCGATGCACGTGCCGATCCAGCGCATGGCGAACGTGTCGCTCGCCCACGCGGGCGACGACGGCCCGAGCACCGACGAGCTCATCGCCGGCGTCGATCGCGGCATCTACGTCGTGGGCGACAAGAGCTGGTCCATCGACATGCAGCGCTACAACTTCCAATTCACCGGCCAGCGCTTCTACTGCATCGACAAGGGAAAGCTGGCCGGCCAATTGAAGGACGTCGCCTACCAGGCCACCACGACCGATTTCTGGGGCGCCATGGAGGCCGTGGGCGGCGCGTCGACCTGGATCCTCGGCGGGGCCTTCAACTGCGGCAAGGGCCAGCCCGGCCAGGTGGCCCCGGTCTCGCACGGCTGCCCGTCCGTCCTCGTGCGGGGCGTCAACATCCTCAACACCCGGGCCGAGTCGGGACGCTGACCGTGCCGGCTTCCCCACCGAGCGCTCGCCCCGCCGGAGCGGACACATGATCCCGCCCCAGGAGGTTGTCGAGGCCGGCGTCGACGCAGCCTCGAAGGCCGGGGCGGACGGTTGCATCGTCCTCATCGGCGAAGGCAGCCACGCCGACGTCCGCTTCGCCCTCAACACGACGACGACCAACGGCGTCGCGCGCTCCCGCGAGGTCAGCGTCGTCGTCATCGTCGGCGACGCGGTGGCGACGGCCAGCCGGGCCGGCGTCGTCGGGACCGACGGCGTGACGGACATGGTCAACGATGCGCTGGCCGATGCCCGACGGTCCCCCCCGGCCGAGGACGCCTTCGCGCTGGTCGAACCTTCAGCGGTCGCCGACATCGGCCGCCCTTTCGCCGGGCGACCCGAGGAGACCAATGCTTCGGCCCTCGACGGCGTCCTCTCGTCGCTCTCGGGCGCCTTTCAGCGTGCGCGGGACCGCGACGTCGTGCTCGCTGGCTTCGCCGAGATCGACGTCTCTACCTTGTACCTCGGGAGCTCGACCGGCCTGCGCCTCTCGTACGCCCAGCCGACCGGCGCGGTCAACCTGGTCGGGCGAACGCCGGACGGGAGTGGGTCGGCCTGGGTCGGCGTGCCGAGTATCGACCCCTCCTTCGACGAGATGGAGCAAGAGATCTGGCGCCGCCTGGACTGGGCCAAGAACCAGATCGCCCTCGAGGCTGGCCGCTACGAGGTGATCCTCCCGCCCTCAGGCACCGGGGACATGATGGCCATGATCGACTTCGACGCGCTGGGCGGCCAGGACACCGAGGACGGCCGGACCGTGTTCTCGAAAGAGGGCGGCGGGACCAAGGTCGGCGAAACGATCACGCCGCTGCCCTTCACGCTCTACAGCGACCCGTACCAGGCGGGGCTGGAGTGCACGCCGTTCGTGGCAACGGGGGCGTCGGGCTCCGAGGTCTCGGTCTTCGACAACGGGCTTCCGAGCCAGCGCACCGACTGGCTGCGCAACGGCGTGCTGACGCACCTGCGCTATCACCGGGCCGGCGCCGCCAAGTCCAAGGCCGACATGGCGACATACATCGACAACCTGGTTCTCCAGTGCGGCGACCACGACGGGGGTTCGATCGAGGACATGGTCGCGCGCACAGAGAACGGACTCTTGTTGACGTGCCTGTGGTACATCCGCCCGGTGGACCCGGCAACGCTGCTAATGACGGGTCTCACCCGCGACGGCGTGTACGTCATCAAAGACGGCAAGGTCATCGGCGCGGCCAACAACTTCCGCTTCAACGAGAGCCCGGTGGACCTCCTGATGCGCGCCACCGAGATCGGTACGCCGGTTCGCGCCCTGGGCCGTGAGTTCGGCGAGTACCTCAATCGAGCGATCATGCCCCCACTGCGCATCCCCGACTTCAACATGAGCACGGTGAGTCAGGCCAGCTGAGCCCCGTCGGGCGACCCCGGCAGCTCAGGCGGCCCGGCGCGCCTCGACCAGCATCCGCTGGGCCGTGGAGACGAACGAGCCGTGTGCTTCGATGTGGGCGTGCATGGCCCGGAGGCGATCCTCGTAACCTTCGATCGTGAAGCCTGGAACGGTCCAAAGCACCTTTCTCAGGAAGTGGACGACCGCAGCAACGTCGAAGAACTCCACCCGTAGCGCGCTCGATTCGAGATCGACGACCTCGAGGCCGGCGGCCTGGGCGGAGTCTCGTGTGCGCTTCGGGCTGCGGCTTTCGTTCACCGGCTGCAGTCCCATCATGAACTCAATGAGCTCGCGGTTGGTTCCCGCCCCGATTTGCTGGGAGAGGTATGTGCCACCGGGCCGAAGGACCCGGGCGATCTCCTCCCACAGGACGACCACCGGGTGACGGCTCACCACAAGCTCAAAGACGCCGTCGACGAACGGCAGCGTCGGCGTGTCGGCCACTGCCACCACGTGCGCACCGCGTGGCCCCAGGCGAGCGCGGGCCACCCGCACGTTCGGCGGCCACGATTCGGTGGCCGCGAGAAATCTCGGCGGACGGGGCACGGTCGCCAAGACCTCGCCGCCGCCCGTCTCGATATCGAGGGCGGTCTGGACGGCGCGCATCCGCTCCCCCATCAGGCGGCCATAGCCCCAGGGCGGCCGTTCTTCTGTGGCTCTACCGTCGAACCAGGAGAAATCCCACCCTTCGACCGGCACGGCGGCGCCTTCGGCAAGAAGATCGTCGAACGGCGTCGTCATAAGCGTCGTCCCGCTACACCGGCCACGGCACGCACCTCACCTCGGTCATAGCGGTTGGCTGCGTCAAAAGACGCTGGAGTTGATCGCGGTGAGGAGATTGTTGGTGTCGACGTGGAGAGTCTGCAAGAAGGTGTTGACCTGACTCGATTGAAGCCTCGACTGGTACACCTGTTGGTTCGGGCTGTTGGCCACGCTGGTGAACGCCGTGGACAGCTGCGACAAATCGCTCTCGACGGCAGCCACTGAGCTGGTCGTTCCGGCCGGCAGGTTCATCCCCACGAGGTTCCCGGTGTACTGGTTGAGCGCCGTCGCCACAGCCGGCTCACTCGTGCGCAGGCACGACAGCGTGCTGCACTGGGTCGCCTGGTCGATCGCCGAAAGCGAAGCGTTGTAATCGTTGACCACGGTGTTGTATTGGGAGGACCTCGTGTCCAGATTGTTCGTAAACGCATACCGGACTGCCGAGGACCCGACGTAGAGGATCGCCCCCCACACGATGGCGAAGATCAGCCAGCCACGAGCTGCACTCGGTAACACCAGACGACTCCGGTCGCTCGGCCCACTCGGCGGTGGCGGAGGCGGAGGCGGCACGCGATCCCAGGGCGAAGGAGGAGGCATCGCCAGAGGAGGCGCTGCGGACGGCGGCCACCCCGGGGCGGCCAACGGCTCGTTCGGCACAGGTTCGGTGGGATCAACCTCCGTGGGAGAGGAACTCGTCGTGACGGGCGGTGGAGGGGGGAACGACGTCGTGCTGTCCGACGCAGCCGGGGCTGCGGGCGGCCACTGGGGGGCGATGGGTGGCGGCGGGTACGTGCCGTATGAGGCGTCGCCGAACATGCCCCGTGGATACTCAGATGTCAGCAAGAAGAAATAGGAGCTGACGCGGAACTCGTAGCGCAGGAGCGCCGCGTACGCCCAGTAGAGCGCAGTAGGCATCTGCCCTCCGAAGAGCACGATCACCCAGGTGACAAAGAGCATCGGCACGGTCAGCCCGTACGACACGACCGCCTGGAAGAAGCTCGCCGGGATGACCAGGATGACGCGGAAGAGCACCGCCCATCGATTCAGCCGCCCGCCAGATGGGGTGACCGGGCGTACCGGGTACGGCTCGTCGGCCGTGTCGAACGGCGGGTACTCGTCGGTGAGCAGGAAGTAATAGGCGTTCAGGCGTGTTTGTATGCGCACGATCCCGCTGATCATCGAGTGAGCCCAATCGGGTAAGCGGCCCATGACCAACGCACCGAGCCAGCCGATGATGGCAACCACCAGCAAGACCAGCGTGAGAAAGAAGACGACGATCACCTGCGGTATGGCCAAAATGATCCGCAGCAGAACGGTCCAGCGGCGCTGCCTGCTCGGGCCGTCGAACCACATCTCGGCTTCCAGGTCCGGCACTGCCATAGGTGCGTACGCCATGTGGCCCCTTAGGTCCCGCCGCCACTGCCTTGGCGGCCGCGGCATGGAACGCTACCGCCGAGACGGTCGTTGCGGCACAGGCGACGGCACTCAGGCGGTACAGGTGCCGAGGCGTCCCGTCTCGAGGAAGACACGGCCAAGGGCGACCCAGGCGCTCGAGTAATACGTCGGGTGCGCGCGATTGAGCGCTTCCGCGCGCGCCAGCAACGCGAGGGCCTCGGCGCGACGACCGGCTGCCCACGCACTGGCGGCGGCGGCCACAAGCCCGACCGGCGAACTGACGGCGCCGCGACCTTGCTCCCTTCCGCGACGCAGTCTCAGGTCGACCGTGGCGCGTCCTCGTTCGGCGGCCGGACGCAAGGCGGGCCAGAGCGAGGCGGCGGCCTTGCGGTCTGCTGCAGTGCACGACGCGGCCCAGCGAATCGGTAGCCGCACCGCGTCAAAGCCGAAACGGTCGTCGGTGGCGCTGTCCTGCGGGGTCACGTCGATGGGTGCGCCGCTGGTTAGCTCCACCCAGTCGGGCGGCAGCGCGTCCATCTTGAGGACCTGAGCGACGAGTGCGCGCTCACCGACGGCCAGCGCGGTGTAGGGCTCGGCCTCGCCCGGGAGCTGGGCGAGTGCCGCCAGCTCGGACGGCGACGCGTAGCTTGGGTTCGCGAAGGACGGGGGTCCGACCGCCCAAGGACCTGCGGCGAGCACCCGGCCCTCTGGCGTCGCAACCGTCTCGTTGACCTCGATCGCCGACGCCATCGAAATGGCGGCGGAGAGGTCGGTTGGCTCATCAAAGCGCACGGCCGCCAGCTCCAGCGCATACGCCGCGTCGACATCGGCGTCAGTCGCGGACTCGGTGCTGAGGACCTGGCCGTGGGCCCAGTGCCACGCCAGCAGGCCGTCGGCCTGCAGAAGGCGGGAGCGCGTCCAGCCCCACGCCTCGTCGAAGCGAGTGCGGTCGCCGGCCGCGACACTGAGCAGCATCGCGTAAGCCTCACCCTCGCTGACGGTGTCGGCGCCCTGGTCCCAGCGCACGACCCTGCCGCTCGGCAGCTCGTAGCGGTCCAGGAAATACATCGCGGCGCCAAAGGCCTGGTCAGCGGCCCAGACCGGGACGCGCTCCGGCGCTGACGAGCCCGGCGGGCGCACCGTTCGGCGGGGGGCGCTTCGGTCCAACGTGCTCGTCGGGCCGCCCGACGTGCCGATCCCCAGGGCAATCGCGCCTGCGAGCACCGCCAGCGCGGCGAGCGCGACGAGAGCCACGACGGGCGCGCGGGGACAGTGGGTCCGTCGCCCGGGCGGCGAAACGGTCGAATCGACCGGTGGCGCGGGTGCGCGCCACCGAGTCGGGCTCAGCGGGCCGACGACGCCACCTTCCGCCGCGACGGCTTGGTCCCGGCCGGCAGCTCGAGGATCATCGTGTCGTCGTCGCTCGGGCCGGACTGCTCGTTCTGGGTTGGCGCCGCCGCGGCGGGCGCATCGAGCTCAGCTTGCCGGGCACGGTGCTTCGCCTGTTGCGGAAGGACCGGGGCCGAAAGGCCGTCGCCGATGCTGCCGAGACGCTCGTGGAGCACGCCGATCTCCTCCATGACCCGCTGCCGGTGTTGCTCGAGCGCCTGGAGATGCTCGCGGCGCACCTGCTCCTCCTCAGCGGCGCGACGCGCCAATTCACGCGCCTCGCTGCGGGCGCGCTCGAGCAGCTCCTCTCCCTCCGCCGCACCGCGCGCCTTCGCGTCGTCGACCTCCCTCCCGGCGGCCGCCGTGGCGCTCGCCAAGGCTTCCTGGGCCTGGACGAACAGGTCCTCCGCGGCTCGGGAGAGCTCCTCGGCGCGCATCGTCGCCTCCGAGATGATCTGGGTCGCCTTTTCCTCGGCGGCCGTCGTCCTCGCCCGGATCTCGTCCTCGCCCCGGCGGTGCAACTCCTTCGCGGCTTGAAACGAAGACTGCATGATGCTGCCGACTCGATCGCCCAACGCCTTCATGGACTCCGGGGTCGCCGTGAGGGTACCGGCGTCGACCGAGGCCAGCCGGCGACGCAGCTGGTCAGCCTCGGAGTTGGCGCGCGTCGCCGCCACCTCGCACTGCTGGGCGCGGTAATCGGCCTGATCGATCCAGCGGTGCAGGTGCTCGACGTAGTCGTCAACCTGTAGGCGGTCGTAGCCGCGGACGACGGTGGCGAACCTGGGGGCCGGGGTGGGCGTCTCGTCAACTGCCATGTTTATGTTCCTTGCTCTGGTTGGGATGGGGGGAAGAGCTGGCGGCGTGCGGAATGTGCCGCACGGTGATGGTGTCGACCCCGCTGCCGAAGGAGACCACGGGAACCGAGTGGTCCACCGCGGCCGCAACCTGCGGGAGCGCCTGAGCACCCGACCCGGCGATCGCGGCGCGCATCGACGGCGTCTCGATCACGTATTGAAAGTCGTGCCAGCCCCCACCGAGGATCCGCCGCACGGACGGGTCGAGTTGGTTGACATAACCGAGCTTGTAGAACCAGACCACGCCGTATGGACGGTCGAATCCGTGGTCGACCAAGTCGACCCAAACCGTGTCGTCGACCAGCAGACGGTCGCTTCGTGGGACGTGCTGCTCCACCCAGGTCTCGGCCTGTGCCGTCGGCGCCACCTGGTTCTGGGTCATCTGGGTGTGCAAGCCGGAAGCCCAGGCCGGAACCACGAAGGCGAGGAGGGCCGCGGCCGCGCCGAGGATCATTCCGGCCTTGAGGGCCGCCCAGGCGCGGCGCTCGGACGTCCAGCGCACGAGACCACTGAGCGTCGAACCGGTGGCGGCCACCAGGAGTGCGGCGAAGGGAAGGATCCCGAGGATGTAGGGCACGGGGAGGTAGCCACCACGGAGGACGTCGAGCAACGCGATCGCCTCCGCCACCGCGAGAGGGCGGTAGCGGCGCATGCTGAACCCGACCGGCAGGCAGATGAGACCGGCCAGCGGAAGCCAAGGGTCCAGGCGGAGCCAACCCGCAACGAGCGAGTGGGCCTGGCTCGTCGGATTGAACGGATTCCCCGTGCCTTGGCGGCCGCTGAGCTGGAAGTTGATCGCGGTCGCAAGGCTCACGTGTCCCGGTCCGGGCAGCAGCTCGCCCTTGAGGACGGCAAGCAAGGGATAGACCGCCACGATCAGCGCGAACACCGCGACGGTCGCAGTCACACAGAAGGCGCGGGTGGTGCGGTGGGCGCGCTGCCAGACCTGATACACCAGCGCCGGGAGAAAGATCAGCATGGTCTCTTTGCTCAACACCGCGATCGCCAGGCATGCCCCGGCGGCCCCGAACGTCCACAAGCGGCGCCGCGGCGTCAGTGCGAGTGCAAACGACGCGAGCAGCCACGGCATGGCCAGGTTGTCGAGGTAGACCATGCGCTGGTAGTCGACCGCGAGCGGGCTGAGCGCCAAGGCCAACACGGCGACAGACGCCCACAGCCGCGACAGGCGGAGGCGGCGCGCGATCAGGTAGAGCAGTGCGGCATCGACCAACGCGTAGAGCAACATGATGCGGCGCCCCGCCACGATGGCGAGCGCCGAACCAGAGAAGGCATGGGTCACCCAGGTCCATCCGGCCAGCTGGATCCAGCCGACGGGAGGATGGTCGTACCAGTAGGTGTACGGCGTCAAGGTGTGGCGGACCTGGACGGCCCAGGCCTGCGCCATGTACGTCCCCTCGTCGTCGACGGGGAGTGGCGTCCGCGACATCCCGACTCCGTGCACGATCCCCACCACCACGAGCAGGCACGACAGCACGATCAGACTGACCCGGTGCTTGCGCACCCAGGCGAGGGAATAGCGGACCGCCCGCTGGCGGAGCGGAGGACGAACCGACGTCCGGCGCGCCCGACCGCTGATGAGATCGTCAACCGAGGGGACGCGTCGCGGTGGCGCGCCCAAGGGCCGCGGCGGCAGCTCGAGCGGCCGGTCCAGCCGCGGGATTTCGGGAGCCTGGGTCACGAGCGCTCACCCGCCATCGTCAAGGCGGGCTCGGGTGCAGCTGGGACGGGCTCTGCCCGAGGTGACGCACCGGTCGCGGCGGTCGCCGGACGGTGCGCTCCGGTATGGGCCGTCTTCTCCCAACCGCGCAGCCCGAGCATTTCGCGCACGACGGCGCGCACTGCGGCGCCGGCGAGGAACAGCTGGTACGGGAACATACCGAGGACCAGGCGGACGTAGTCGTAGATCCGGGGCTTCACGTAGAAGACGCGTCCGAACTCTCGCAGGCCGACCAGCTCGAACGCGAGCGCCGCAAGGGTCGGGATGACAGGGAGGAACGAGATGAGCGCCAGGGCGACCGGGATCTTCAGGTAGAGAATCGCGTAGATGGAGATCGGGATGACCAGCCCGGTGAACGCCTGGAGGAATGGCATCGCCAGCGTGTAGCGCGCCAGCGCTCTCTGGCTGCGCGTGGGCAGGTTGTGCCACTCGCGCTTGCGCAGCACCTGGAGGAAGCCCTGGTTCCACCTTGTGCGCTGCTTGAGCAGGCCACGCAGCGTCCCCGGCGTTTCCTCGCGCGTGACGAGCATCGGGTCATAGGCCACGTCGACGCGTGCGCCGAGGCTGGACAGCCGGACCCCGAGCTCACAATCCTCGGCCAGGCACTTCGGGTCCCACCCGCCAACCGCTTGGAGCAGGTCGGTCCGGACGAAGACAGTGTTGCCTCCGAGAGGGATGAACCGCCGCTCGGCGTGCAGATGCAGCCGGGAGCGGAACCAGAAGAAGTATTCGAGACAGTTGCGCAGCGCGTACCAGCTGGATTGGAAGTTCACCAGTTGCACACCACCCTGCACGACGTGGGCGCCGCTGCGGTCGAAGGCGCCGGCGACCTGTCGGAGAAGGCGAGAGTGGACCTCGTCCTCCGCGTCGAAGACACCGACCACGTCACCGCGGCACTCGGCCAGCGCAGTGTTCAGCGCGGTTGGCTTGTTCTTCGGCCACGAGTGGTCGACGATGACCCGGATCCGTCCGGCGTGCCGGCGCGCCGCCGCGTCGGCCACCGCCTTGGTGCCGGGGTCGTCATGTCCCACTACCGCCAGAACCTCGAAAGCCGAGTAGTCCAACTCGGCTAGCCGGTCGAGCGTCGCCCCGAGCACCGCCTCCTCGTGGCGCG
>DATDIE010000084.1:0-14092 GCA_036521235.1 Acidimicrobiales bacterium
TGGCCGCGACTTGAGCCAATTGTCGAACAACTCGCCGACGACGTGCGGCTAACCGACGATGTGCTGCCACCCCAGCCGCTCGAGTGGGCTCGTGCCCAAGGCCCGGAGGTCGGGGTCCTCGACGATCCGGCCGAGACGGATCGGCGCGTCGAGCCCGGCCTCGTCGAATCGGGCCGCCACCGCCCCGGCGTCGCCCTCGGCGACGGTCAGCACGAGCTCGTAGTCCTCGCCGCCGCCGAGCGCCTCATCGAGCGTCGCGCCGGCCGCGACGGGCACGTCTTCGAGTTCGAACCCGACACCCGACGCGTCGGCCAGCCGGTGCAGGTCGAGGGCGAGCCCGTCGGAGACGTCGATCATGGCGTGCGCCCCGATCTCCCGCGCCACCGAGCCCTCGGCGAGGCGCGCCACCGGTCGCCGGTACGACCCCCCGGCGTCCGCCGACGGCGCGCCGGCGCGCAGCTCACGGAGCCCCGCCGCCGAGCCGCCGCACGCGCCGGTGACCAACACGGCGTCGCCGGGTCGGGCGCCCGAGCGCGAGACGGGCGCGGCGCCCTCCGGGACCGTCCCCAGCACCGTGACCGCGACGACGAGCTCGCCCGCCGACGAGACGTCACCGCCCACGATCGGGCAGCCGCTCGTGTCCGACGCCTCGGCCAACCCGTCGGTCACCCCCAGCGCCAGCGGACCCCCACCGGCCCCGGCGGCGCCCCGGTCCCCCGGCACCCCGAGCGCGACCAGCGCCCCGAGGGGCTGCGCACCCATCGCCGCCAGGTCGCTCAGCGCCTGCATCAAAGCCTTCCAACCCACGTCCGAAGGTGCACAAAACGAGAGGTCGAAGTGCACGCCCTCGACGACGCTGTCGACCGACACGACCAGGGATTCCCCACCGGGCGTGGAGATGACACCGGCGTCATCTCGTAAGCCGAACAGCTCAATTCCGTTTCCGAGGCGCCCCCGAATAGAATGCAGAAGTTCGTCTTCACCCACGAATGACATCGTGCGTCCGAGGTTTGGGGGAACCCACGGCACATGCCTAGCATTGGACCCCACCGAAACCGGCCCGACAGCCGGTCGGAAGCAGTCTGAAAGAAGGAGCTGATTCCCCCGAAATGGCGCCTACAAAGCACGCAAGACTCCTGGCCTGGGTCGACGAGGTTGCGCAGCTGACCACCCCGGACCGCATCTACTGGTGCGACGGCTCGGCCGACGAGTACGACCGCCTCTGCCAGGAACTGGTGGACGCCGGCACGTTCACCAAGTTGTCCGACGCCAAGCGACCCAACAGCTACTGGGCGCACTCGGACCCCGCCGACGTGGCCCGGGTCGAGGACCGCACCTTCATCTGCAGCGAGAGGGAGATCGACGCCGGCCCCACCAACAACTGGTGTGACCCCGACGAGATGCGCCAGCAGCTCAACGGCCTCTTCAAGGGCGCCATGAAGGGCCGCACGATGTACGTCGTCCCCTTCTCCATGGGACCGCTCGGCTCGAACATCGCCCACATCGGCGTGCAGCTGACGGACTCGGCCTACGTGGCCGTCTCCATGCGCATCATGACCCGCATGGGCAACGGCGCCCTCGAGGTCCTGGGCGACGACGGCGAGTTCGTGCCGTGCCTGCACTCCCTCGGCGCCCCGCTCGAGGCCGGCCAGGCCGACGTGCCGTGGCCGTGCAACGCCGACAACAAGTACATCGTCCACTACCCCGAGACCCGCGAGATCATCAGCTTCGGGTCCGGCTACGGCGGCAACGCGCTGCTCGGCAAGAAATGCTTCGCGCTGCGCATCGCCTCGGTCATGGCGCGCGACGCCGGCTGGCTGGCCGAGCACATGCTGATCCTCAAGCTGACGTCGCCCGAGGGCGACACGAAGTACATCGCCGGCGCGTTCCCCTCGGCCTGCGGCAAGACCAACCTCGCCATGCTCATCCCGACGATCGACGGCTGGAAGGTCGAGACCGTCGGTGACGACATCTGCTGGATGAAGTTCGGCCCCGACGGGCGCCTCTACGCCATCAACCCCGAGGCGGGGTTCTTCGGCGTGGCGCCGGGCACGAACATGCACACCAACCCGAACGCCATCCTCACGCTCGACGGCAACTGCATCTTCACGAACACCGCGTTGACCGACGACGGCGACATCTGGTGGGAGGGCATGACCGACGAGAAGCCGGCGCACCTCACCGACTGGAAGGGCAACGACTGGACGTCCGCCTCCGACACGCCGGCCGCACACCCCAACGCGCGCGTCACCACGCCGGCCGCGCAGGACCCGGCGATCGCGCCCGAGTGGGAGGACCCCAACGGCGTCCCGATCAGCGCCATCCTCTTCGGTGGCCGCCGCGCCGGCGTGGTGCCGCTGATCTTCCAGTCCCACGACTGGGAGCACGGCGTGTTCCTCGGCTCGATCATGGCGTCGGAGACGACGGCCGCCCAGGCCGGTGCCGTCGGCAACCTCCGGCGCGACCCCTTCGCCATGCTGCCGTTCTGCGGCTACAACATGGCCGACTACTTCGCCCACTGGCTCCGCATCGGCGCGGAAGCACCGGACCGCAACGTCCTGCCGAAGATCTTCTACGTCAACTGGTTCCGCAAGGACGAGAACGGCAAGTTCCTCTGGCCGGGCTACGGCGAGAACTCGCGGGTGCTCGAGTGGGTGTTCAACCGCGTCGCCGACAAGGCGCCCGCCACGGACACGCCGATCGGCTCGGTCCCGACCGTCGAGGCCATCGACACCGACGGCCTCGACGTCTCGGTCGCCGACATGGAGGAGCTGCTCCGCGTCGACGCCGACGGGTGGCGCGCCGAGGTGCCGCTGATCCGGGAGTACTACGCCAAGTTCGGCGACCGGCTCCCCCAGGGGCTCAACGACCAGGTCGACACGCTGGAGAAGCGCCTCGGCTGAGGCCGTCGGGGCTGGCGCGCCCATGCGACACGGATCGCCGCCGCAGCTGGTCGCAGCGGGAATCGTCCACCTCGATTTGGCGGCCGGTGGTGTCCTGGCCGGGCTCGGTGCGCCCTGGCAGGAGCGCAAGCCATGCCCGTGCCCCATCGGTGCAGAGCGAGATCAACATCCTCGAGGGGATCATCGTGGGCGAGTCGTGTGCCGCATGGTGGGCCTCAACAGCTGCACCTCGCGGGTGGGACCTGCCTGATTGGCAGTATCCCGGACGGTGGCCTGCTGTATACGCCGCACGGACCCCTGTGGTCCGGGCGAAGGTGGGCTCGCGCACTGGCGCAACGACGAGGCCGACGCGCATCTTCTCCGCTACGGCGATGGTGATCCTGGCCCTGTGTAGACGCGCACGCGACGCCGACGGCTCCCGATATGGCGATGTCGGCCTGCGCTGCGGACTCTGCAGCGTCGCCCATCACCTCCTCCAGTGAGCCTTGAGCCCGCTCCGCCGTCCGGCGGCCACCGCTACGGTCAATCAGTCGATCGCCACCCGAGGAGCACCGAGGAATGACCGTCACGCTCATCACCGGAGCCAACAAAGGTCTCGGGTTCGAGACCGCCCGCCAGCTGATCGCGCGCGGGCACACCGTCTACGTCGGGGCCCGCGACCTCGAGCGTGGGGAGGCGGCGGCGGCTGCGCTCGGTGGCCGCTTCGTGCAGCTCGACGTGACGGACGACGCGTCGGTCGAGATCGCCCTGGGCGTCATCGGTGAGCGCGAGGGTCGTCTCGACGTGCTGGTCAACAACGCCGGCGTCAGCGTGTGGGGCGACGTCACCGGGCCGGTCGCGTCGCAGGTGTTCGACACGAACGTCATCGGCGTCATCCGGGTCACCCAGGCCGCCCTGCCGCTGCTCGAGCAGTCCGAGAACTCCGTCGTCGTCAACGTGTCGAGCGCCCTCGGCTCGTTCTGGGCCGTCACCAATCCGGAGCGGCGGCAGTTCCAGTTCCCGAGCATCGTCTACGGCTCGAGCAAGGCCGCCGTCTCGATGATCACGGTGCAGTACGCCAAGACGTATCCCGGGATCAAGTTCAACGCCGTCGAGCCCGGCTTCACCGCGACCGAACTCACTCCGTTCAGCGACGCCGGGCAACCGGTGGAGCTCGGTGCCGAGGTCATCGTCCGCATGGCCACCATCGGCGAGGACGGCCCGACCGGCACCTTCTGGGAGGGTGAACACGAGCTTCGCTGGTGACGTGGTGCGGCCGGACCGAGTCCGAGCCGCCTAGTTGCTGAGGGCGGCCCGCACGGACTGGCGCAGCGACTTGGTGGTGGCCAACACCGCTGAGGGCTCGTAGCCGCAGTGCGCCATGCAGTTCGCACACCGCTTGTCACGTCCTCTTCCGTACTTTTCCCAGTCGGTGGTCTCGATGAGCTCCTTGTAGGTCTCGGTGTAGCCGTCGGCCATCAGATAGCACGGCCGCTGCCAGCCAAAAACCGAGTAACTGGGAATGCCCCAGGGCGTGCACTGGAAGTCCACCTTGCCCTCCAGGAAGTCGAGGAACAGCGGGCTGTGGTTCAGGCGCCAGCGCTTGCGGCGCCCGTCGGCGAAGGCGTCGGCGAAGAGCGTGTTCGAGGTCTTCGTGCTCAAGAAGTGCACCTGGTCGGGGGCCTTCTCGTAGGCGTAGCCGGGAGAGATCATCATCTGGTCGACCTTCAGGTCGTCGTTGAGGAAATCGAGCACCTCACGGATCGTGTGGGGCGAGTCGGTGCTGAAGAAGGTCGTGTTGGTGGTGACCCGGAACCCTTTGGCCTTGGCCGCTTTGATCGCGGCGACCGCCTTGTCGAAGGTTCCGGTCCGGCTCACCGATTCGTCGTGCCGCTCCCGCAAACCGTCGATGTGGACGACCCAGCTGAACCTCCGATGGGGCTCGAACCGGTCGAGCCTGCGTTCGAGCAGGAGCGCATTGGTGCACAGGTAGACGTAGCGCCCCCGGTCGAGCAGCGCCGACGTCATCTCGCCGATCTGGGGATGCAGCAACGGCTCACCGCCCGCAATCGAGACCATCGGGGCGCGGCACTCCTCGATGGCACCCACGGCTTGTTCCACGCTGAGGCGCTTGCGCAGGATCTCGGTCGGGAACTGGATCTTGCCGCACCCGTTGCATTCGAGATTGCAGGCGAAGAGCGGTTCGAGCTCGACGATCAGCGGAAACTTGTCCCTTCTCGCCAGCTTCTGCTTGGCGAGGTAGGAGCCGATCTTGAGGCTCTGACGCAGGGGGATGGGCATTCAGCGAACCTCCGAGGGTAGGGGGAAATGGACTTGTTCGTGGCGGAGCACGCGCTCTTCCACCGACGACGGGTTGAGCGCGGCGACGACCCGCGCCACGACGGCCGGCGGCGTCGACGCCGCCGCGGTGACCCCCACCGTCCGGGCGTCCGGCAGCAGGGGGGCCGAGTGCAGTTGCGTCTCGTCCTCGACGAGCGCGGCGGCACATCCGGCCCGCGCCGACGTCTCGACCAGGCGGGCGGCGTTCGACGAGTTGGTCGAACCGACCACCAGGATGACGTCGCATTCGCCGGCCATGGCGACGACGGCCTCCTGGCGGTTCTGTGTGGCGTAACAGATGTCGGTCGAGTGGGGCCCGACGACCGAGGGAAACCGCGCCGACAGCGCGTCCACGACGTCGGCCACGTCGTTGGGCGAAAGGGTGGTCTGGGTGATGTAGGCGACCCGCTCGGGGTCGTCGACCTCCAGCGTGGCCACGTCCTCGGCCTTCTCGATCAGGGCCATCCCCTCTGTCTCCCCGATGGTGCCCTCGGTCTCGTCGTGTCCGCGGTGCCCGATCAGCACGACCTGATACCCCCGATCGGTGAACCGGTGCACTTCGTGGTGGACCTTGGCCACGAGCGGGCAGGTCGCGTCCACGACGCGCATGTGCCGGGCGCGTGCGACCTCGCGCACCGCCGGCGCCACGCCGTGCGCGGAGAACACCACGGTGGCTCCGTCGGGGACCTCGTCGAGCTCACGTACGAAGACGGCGCCACGCGCCTCGAGGTCCGAGACCACGTGGTGGTTGTGGACGATCTGGCGCCGGACGTAGACCGGCGCGCCGAAACGGTCGATGGCGCGCTCGACCGTCTCGATGGCGCGCTCGACGCCCGCGCAGAACGAACGAGGTCCGGCGAGCAAGACGCGCGGGCCTTTGCCGTGCGGTGCTGCCGAAACGCTCACGAGGCGACGTAGCGGCCGAGCGCCATGATCGGCCACACCAGCCGGTAGAGGTGGTAGTTGATGGAGAAGTCCCAGGGAAACCCGGTTCCGGTGAACCACGGCTCGTCCCAGGTGCCCTCGTCGGTCTGGGTCTGCACCAGCCACTCGACCCCTTGCGCCACCGCGGTGCTGTCCCGGCGGCCCGCCGCGAGCAGGGCGAACAGGGCCCACGCCGTCTGGGACGCCGTCGACTCGCCGCGCCCGGCCCACTCGGGGTCGACGTACGAACGCAGGTCCTCCCCCCATCCCCCGTCACCATTCTGATGTGCCTCGAGCCAGTCGACGGCACGGAGGAGGCGTGCGTCCCCTGGACTCGTGCCCGCGGCGACCAGGGCGGGCAACGCCGCACCCGTCCCGTACACGTAGTTGACGCCCCAGCGGCCGAACCACGAGCCGTCGGGCTCTTGCTGGGCCCAGAGCCAGTCGACGGCGCGGGACAGGGCCGCCGCGTCGGTCCGCTCGTGGGCGAGCATCTCGATGACGTGGGCCGTCACGTCTGCCGAAGGGGGGTCGGTGACCTCCCCGAAGTCGCAGAACGGCAGGCTCGCCACGAGTCTGCTGTCGTTGTCGGCGTCGAAGGCGCCCCACCCCCCGTCGCGGCACTGCAGGGCGAGCGTCCAACGCCGTGCACGCTCGCAGGCCGCGTCCGCGGTAGGCGACGCGGCGGTGCGGCGCAGGGCCAGAATCACCTCGGCCGTGTCGTCGATGTCGGGGTAGTTGTCGTTGGCGAACTCGAACGCCCACCCGCTGGGTGCCACCTCGGGTCGGCGCACCGACCAGTCGCCCGGCACCCGGATCTCCTCCTCCACGAGCCAGTCGCGCGCGGCGCGGAGCGTCGGGTGGTCTGCCGGGTAGCCGGCGTCGGCGAGTGCGACGACCGCCAGGGCGGTGTCCCACACGGGTGATTGGCACGCCTCGAGGCGCCGGCCCTTGTCGTCGTGGATCGTGAATCCGTCGAGCCCGTCGAAGGCGGCGCGCAGCACCGGGTGGTCGCCTTGGTAACCGAGGAGATGGAGGGCGATGATCGAGTAGACGGTCGGTGGCTGGATGCCCCCCCACAGACCGTCGGCCTCCTGGCGTTGGAGGATCCACCGTTCGGCCTTGGCGAGGGCCACCCGCCGCAACCCGTTGCGGGGCCAGAACCACGCCGGCAGGTGCTCGTAATGGTGCAGGAGGCGGTCGAGACCTTCAAAGAGCCCGGCGCGCGTCCGGAGGGAGCGGCGTGGTGCCGGTAGGTCGGGCGTCCGGAGCTCGCCGAGGCCGAACGGGAGCGGGCGCCGGGGCCGGAAGGCCATGACCACCGTCAGCGCGACGACCGTCTGGCGGGCCCAGCAGGCGAAGTCGTAGATGTTGTGGGGGCCGTAGCGCCCGAGGAGCAGGATCTCCGGGGGCAGGACCGCGAGCGACTCCCAGTCCCACTGGCCGACCATGGCGAGCCAGATCCGGGTGAAGACGCGCGCATTGGCGATCCCACCGTGCGCGCGCACCCAGCCGGCCGCGGCGTCCATGTGCGGGGCGTCGGGTGCGTCGCCGGCCAGGCGAAGGGCCACGTACGCCTCGACGGTCGTGGACAGGTCCGGCGGTCCGCCGAAGAAGGTCGCCCACGTGCCGTCGACGGACTGGTTGCGGCGGATCCAACGGGCCGTCGCCGACGCCTGCGCCGGGTCCAGCGTGCCGAGGAAATGACGCAGCATCATGTCCTCCGCGTCCATGGTGACGTTCGTCTCGAGCTCGGCCTTCCACCAGCCTTCCGGCGACTGCAGGTCGAGAAGCCGTTGGCACGCCGATCCGAGCGCGTCGCTGGCCGTCCGTGTTTCGGCCTCGGTGACCGCGGTCACGCTTCGCGCTCGACGACAAAGACGGCGAGCTCCGCCAGCTCGCGGTGCGCGTCGGCCGCCAACGGCACCCCCTCGATCGCTCCCAGCGCCGCGTCCAGGTTCGACTTGGCCTCCGTGGCGACCCACTCCTGCGCGCCCGATGCCTCGATGAGCCGCACGGCGCGGGCCACCTCGTACGTCGACAGCGGCGGCGGGGAGTCGGCGGTCACGGCGGGGCCGAAGACGAGAGACCGCAGCTCCTCGATCTCCGGTCCGTCCGTCGAGAGCGCATAGACGATCGGCATGGACTTCTTGCGATACCGGAGGTCGCTGCCTTGCGGCTTACCCGTCCGTGACGGTTCTCCCCAGATCCCAAGAAGGTCGTCGACCGCCTGGAAGGCGAGCCCGAGGTGGACGCCGTAGGCGCGCAGCGCCGTCACCACGTCGTCCGGCGCGCCGGCGAGGATGGCGCCGATGGAGGTGGCGCAGCCGAGCAGCGCTCCTGTTTTGGCCGAGGACATGGCGACGCACTGCTCGATCGTCACGTCGCGCCGTCGCTCGAAGGCGATGTCGTCTGATTGGCCCGCGATCATCGTCGCGGTGGCCGTCGCCAGCGCAGCCGATGCCGCCGCGCCGAGGTCGCCCGGCGCTTCGAGCAGGACCTGGTGCGCGAGCACCTGCAGGGCCTCGCCGGCGATGATGGCCTGGCTGACACCGAACAGCGTCCAGACGGTCGGTCGATGGTGGCGCTCAGTGTCGGCGTCGATGACGTCGTCGATGATCAGCGAGTAGTTGTGCACCAATTCGACACCGACGGCCCCGGGCAGGGCGACGTCGGCGCGGGCCCCGACGGCCTGGGCGCCCAACAGCGCGAGCGCCGGTCGGATGCCTTTGCCGCGAGAGGCGGCCACCGTCCGCCCGTCGGGGTCCGCCCAGCCCAGGTGATAGCGGGCGATCTTGCGCAACTCGGGGCACAACCGATCGACGGCTGCCTCCATCACCGGATCGATCGAGCGTTGAGAGCGACTGAGGACGTCTGGGACAGATGCGGGCGCGGTCACGCCACCTCCTTTTTTTCGGGGATCCTCCGCAGTGCACCCAGCGCGTCACGCGCCGCCGCCCGCCCGGACTGCACCGCTCCTTCCATGGTCGCCGGCCACCCGGTGTTGGTCCACGCTCCCGCCACCGTGAGGCCAGGCAATGCCGTTCTAGGGACGGGTCGCAGCACGGCGGTGCCCGGGACCGCTCGGAACGTCGCGCGGCGCTCCTTGGTCACCAGCGAGTCCACGATCCGTGCGCCGTCGGCCGCGGGCAACAACCGCGTCACCTCGGTGCCCACGCGACGCGCCAGCGCCTCGGGTCGTTCCGTGAGCAGGTCGTCCGACGCCGAGATCGACACGGCGAGGTACTGGCCCGCATCGAGTCCCGCGGACGCGGTCCGGTCGAACACCCACTGGACCGGCGAGTGAACCGCGGCCATGAGTGGCCACGTCGTCACAGCGCGGTCGTAGACGAGGTGCACGTCGACGATCGGCGAGGCCCCGAGCTCGGCCAGCCGGGCCTGGTGGGCGACGGCCCCGGCGGGGAGCACCTGGGCGGCCTCCTCGTGGGGGACGGCAACCACCACGGCGTCGGCGTGCATGCCGTCGACGAGAAAGCCGCCGAGCGAGTCGGGGCGGACCGTTTGGATGCGGGTGCCGAGTCGGACGGCGACGCCCGCCCGGGCCAGCGCCGCGGAGGACCGTTCCCCGTGCAGCACGCCCAGGGGGATCCGGCTCCATCCGATGTCGGCTGCGGTGGCATCCTCGAGGAGGCCGGTCTTGAACACCATGGCCGCCGGGGCCAAGGACGCCTGTGCGGCCGGCAGGTTCAGCGTCGGCACGGTGATGAGATCCCACACGGTGGCCACCGCCGCCTCGGACTGCCCGTGGGCGCGCAGCCAGTCACCGAAGTTGATGTCGTCCAACGCCGGATCGTCCAGGCGCAGTTGCCGCAGGGCGCGCAGGGCGCGCCCCAGTCGGAGACGTTGGACGATCGGCAGGTGTGGATAGCGCAACAGGGATCCGGCCAGCTGCAGGGGCGCCGGGAGTGCGGACCGGCGAAGTCTCCCGACCGTCGGCGGCGCCTGCCCCGCGGCCGGTGCGACGACGGGGATGTCGAGCCGCTCCTGCACGGTGACGTCGTCTCGTGCCCCGATGCGCTCGAGGAACGACAGGTACGCATGACAGCAGCGGAGGAAGACGTGCTGCCCGTTGTCGACGTTGAGGCCGTGGTGCGTGAATGACCAGGTGAGCCCCCCCAGACGCTGCCGGCGTTCGAGCAGCGTCACCCGGGCGCCGCCGTCGGCGCATTCGAGCGCGGCACTCAGGCCGGCGAGCCCGCCACCGACGACCACCACATGGGGGCGATCGGTCACGCTTCGCCCCTCGCCAGGGCGCGCACGGCGACGCCCGCCTTCTGCCACCCCGGGAGCGAAAGCCGCCGTTGGAGCACGGCGGCGGGATCGCGCTGGATCGCGAGCAACAGTCGGCGGTAGATGCCGGCCATGGCAGCCGTGCAGGCACGCGACCGCCAGTCGAGCATCGGGAGGAGACGCAGGCCGCGCTCGTACCACTCCTCGGCGCGCGTGGCCTCGAAGGCGATCAACGCAACGAGATGATCCGGCGGCCCGTTCAGGTCCGCCGGCACTCCGAAACGGGCGCGGTCGGCGGCCGGCAGGTAGACGCGGCCCATCTCGCGGTGGTCCTCGACGATGTCCCGGAGGATGTTGGTGATCTGCAGGGCCACACCGAGGTCGTCCGCCAGCGGCGTGGCGCGTTCGAGGTCGCCGCAGCCGTAGACGGCGAGGCTGAGACGGCCGACCGTGCCGGCGACCCGGCGGCAATACCCGACGAGGTCCTCGAAGGTCTCATAACTCGTGCCCAGCACGTCGAGTTCGCAGCCGTCGATCAGCTCGTCGAGGGCTGACGTGGGGATCGGGTAACGCCGGGCGGCGTCGGCCACTGCCACCATCACGGCGTCCGTGTCGTCGACGACGTCCCCAAGAGCAGCGACGTCCTTGCGCACCTGCGCCAACCCGGCCAGCTTCTCGGCGGCCGGAAGGTCACCGTCGCCGATGTCGTCGATGCGGCGGGCCAGCGCGTAGAGCGCGCTCATGGCGCGTCGTTTCGGCTCCGGCAGCAGCTTGATCCCGTAGTTGAAGTTCCGAGCCTCAGTGCGGGTGATGTGCTCGCAGGCCCGATAGGCCGCCTCGACGTCCGGGATGCTCACGCGGCGACCTCTTTGGAGGGCCGGGCGGCAACGGCGGACACGGCGCGGGTCAGGGTCCGCAGCCGTGAGCGGTGTGGCGTGCCAGCCAGCACGTCGAACCGACGCTGCGCGATGCCGTCGAGCGCTGCGTGGCCGCCGGCCCAGAACCCGGCCACGGCCCAGCGGGCCGAGCCGGTGAGCGACGCGATCAGCGGCCGCCCCTCGTCGAGGAACCGACGCGCTCGGGCGACCTCGAAGATCATCATCGCCCGCAACGCCGGATCAGCCGGCGGGCCCTCCCTGAGCGCGGACGCCTCGACTCCGAAGCGGTCGAGGTCTTCGCGCGGGAGATAGACGCGTCCGGCAGCTGCGTCCTCCGCGACGTCCTGCCAGTGCTCGGCCAATTGCAGGCCGGTGCAGATGGAGTCCGACCAGGCCGTCCGGTCGGCGCGCGTGGCTCCGAAGGTCGCCAGCACGAGCCGCCCGACCGGGTTCGCCGACAGAGCGCAGTACGCGAGGAGCTCGTCGCAGGTCCCGTAGGCCTGGACCGACTGGTCTTGGCGGTTGGCCGCGATGAGGTCGAAGAGCGGCTTCGGGTCGGCCTCGAGAGCGGAGACCGAGCGGGCCGCCGCCGCCACGACCGGCCAATGGTCGGGCCCCGCTGGCTCGGAGAGTGCAGCTGCGACCTGGGCCTCCATCTCGTCGAGGGCGCCCAGCCGGTCGCCTTCGTAGGCGTCGCCGAGCTCGTCGACGAAACGGGCGTAGGCGTAGAACGCCAGGAGGTGCTCGCGTACGGGCCGCGGCAGGACGCGCGAGGCGACGGTAAAGTTCTCGCTGCGCGCACGGCGCGCGAGATCGGTCTGTGTGCAAGTGAGTGACTGCGTAGTCACAACTTGTACGCGATCGTCCCCCCGACTGTCAACCCCCGAAATTGCGTCGCGGTGGCGTGCCGCCCCGCGCACAGCGTCGTGAGATCCCGGGGTCAGACCTCCGGAAGACTGCCGGGGGGCACGTGGTCGGGCGGCCAGTCCGTCCCGACCGACCACTCCAGAACGGTCGCGAACGCGTGCTCGATGAGCTTGAGGCCCGCACCGATCGCCTCGTCCTTCGGCGCATCCGGTCCGGTGAAGGGGCGTCCAGCCGTCTCGGCGAGACGCCGCAGCAACATGCGTCCCAGGTCGGCACTGGGTTCGTGTCCCTTGGCCGCCCGGGCACCCAGCTCGAGCAGCATGGGCAGCACGTCGGCGACGAGGTAGCCGAACATCAGCGTCGCCTTGTCCGGCTCGTCCCGCAGGCCGTCGGGCCCGCCGAGCGCGTCGACCGCGGCCTGAAAGCGTTCGTCCGTCTGGTCGAGAAGGGTCTCGATGGCCGCCGTGAGCAGGTCTTCCTTCGACGCGAAGTACCGGTAGACATTCCCCTTCGCCATGTGGGCGGCTTCCGCGATGTCGCTGATCGTGACCTCGCTGTAGCTGCGGGTCTTGAAGGCCTCGATGGCCGCGCCCACGATGCGCTCCCGCTGCTCGGGCTGTAGGGCGTCGGCCTTGGACCGGATGGCCAGCAGGGCCTCGAGATGGCTCTCGTCGTAGGCGAACCGGTTCTGGGCCATACGGGCCGGAGGGGGAATGAGACCCTGCCGGCGATAGTGATGGATGGTGCTGGCCGGGACCCCGCTGCGCGTCACGAGCTCCGCCAGCGTCAGCCTGCTCACGGGATGCCCCCTAAGTGAACGTGGATGGCCCTGATTGCTGCGCCCGAATCTACGCCCATGATCGCCACTTCACCCTGAATAACCCCTCCGGCCCAGCGTCATTGCGCACACGGAGCGGGGGGCCACCCCGGCGATCAGGACTCTTCGCAGGCGAGATGGAGGAGACTGGATGCGATGCGAGCGTCTCGCCTCGTGATGGTTGGGGCCGGCGCCGCGGTCGTCCTCGGCCTCGGGCTGTCCGCGTTGTTCCTCGGCACATCCGGCACGACCGGGCCGACACCGACGGCCGCGGCGCATCCGTACGTCCGCTCGGCGATCGCACCGGCGACCAGCACGACGATCCACTGCGGCACAGGATCGGCAATCGTCGCCCCACAGGGGGCTGCCGCAGCAAGCGCCACCGTGACAATGCCGAACGTCGTTGGTCAATCGCTGACGAAGGCCGAGGCCGAGTTGTCCTGCTCGGGGATCAGGTACACCGTGCTCTCGGTCCCGACGCAGTCCGCGCCGTCGAACTCCATCCTCGACCAGTCCCCCGCGGCGGGCACGACGGAGACGCTGCCGGCCACGGTGCACTTGACGGTCGCCTTCGGCTGATCCCCGCCCACCGCAACGTCAATTCCGAGCCGCCCACAGGCCACCCGATATGGTCCAGGGCTGAATCGACGGGCGCGCAGGCACGCACCGGATTACGGAGGGCACACATGACGGGCCAGGGCAACGGGCAGGAGGGCGAAGGCGGACAGGCCCACGAGTGGGGCAAGGCCGCGCCGACCTCGTCCGGGCCACCCAAGCCCGGCGACATCATCATCGACCCCGACCTGGCCATCGCCCCCGAGCCGCTGGTCGGCCACGACGTCTCGACGCCGCTCGATGAGGACGAGCCGGAGCACACGATCCCGCCGGCGCCGCTGTGGGCCATGAAGGAGCGCCGGCACATCCAGTGGCACCTCCTGCCGGCGCACGAGCGGCACGATCGCATCCGCGAGTGCCTCGAGCTGGACGACTACACCGTCTACTGCATCGACGACGGACGGCACCACGCCATGATCGCCCGCCTCGTCGGGGACTCACCGAGCAGCGCCCAGTACGTGCTGATCGGTCGCGTCACCCGCGAGCGCTACGAGGAGCTGCGCGACGAGGTCGTGCCG
>DATDIE010000085.1:0-9006 GCA_036521235.1 Acidimicrobiales bacterium
GCCTTCACGAACCCATCGGGGTCCGGCCCGAAGGCCAGGTCGTGCTTGTAGGCGAGGTGCGCGACGCCGTCCGACGCCGCTGCGGCCCGGGCCAGACCGTCGAGGTCGTCGAGGTCGCCGCGGAGTACCCCGACGCCCTGCGCCGCCAATGCCGCGGCCGACTCGTCCGAACGAGCGAGCCCGACGACCTGGTGCCCGGCCCCGATCAGCTCGGGGACTAGGGCGGATCCGATGTGTCCGGACGCGCCGGTGACGAAGTAACGCATGGGGGACCTCCACGGTGAGTGCCGTTCCGTCCGCTTGCGCAGGCCGGTGGCGGTGATGTCAGCTACTGACGTCACTATACAGGTGATGACAGCCGCTGTCATCCCCCTTATTATGAAACCTCATGGGCAGGTGGCAACCCGATGCGCGGGGCCGTCTCGAGAGCGCCGCGATGGAGCTCTATCGCGAGCGTGGCTTCGACAACACGACCGTCGAGGAGATCGCCGGGCGCGCCGGATTGACGGAGCGCACGTTCTTCCGTCACTTCGCCGACAAGCGAGAGGTCTTGTTCGGTGGCGCGGGCGTGCTCCAGGAGTTCCTCGTGGCCCAGGTGCTCGGCGCACCGGCAGACCTGCCCCCCCTCGAGGCGGTGACCCACGCCCTCATGGAGTCGGGGGAGGTCATCTTCGAGGAGCGCCGCGAGTTCGCCAAATTGCGCCAGGCCATCATCCTGGCGAACGAAGAATTGCAGGAGCGCGAGCTCATCAAGTTGGCACACTTGGCCGCCGCGCTCGCCGACGCGCTGCGCCAACGAGGGGTGGCCGACCCCGTCGCGTCGTTGACCGCCGAGGCGGGGATCGCCTCGTTCAGGATCGCCTTCGAAAGCTGGGTCGCCGACTCTGCCGGCAGGCGGCTCTCGCAGTTCGTTCGAGATTCGGTCGATGCCCTCAAAGCGGCGACCGCCATCACCTGAATTCCCGACGCACGTCGCTTCCTCAGGCGCTGTCGTCGCGATAGCGCGTGAGGACCTGCGCCTCACTCAAGATGCGGGCCGCCGCGTCGGCCCGGCCGTGCGCTTCGAATCGCTCCGCCTGCTCGCGCAACTCGGACACCTCGTCGACGATGACCTGCTCCACATCCGACTCGGACAGTTGGCGCCGGGGGGCGTCACCCCCGCCCACGCCGGCCCGGGCGCCCGCCAGTGCTCACTGGCTGCCACAGACGGCGGACGCTCGTCCTCCTCGACGGACTCCGCGTTGTCGATCGAACTGATCAGGATGCGCAGCGCAATCGCCTCGTCGCGCCGCCTCGCCTTCAACGCCGCGGTCAAGTCGTGCCGGAGTCGTTGCTTCAAGCACTCGGCCGGCGTGTCCTCCGTCACCGTGCGCCACCGTACCGACGAACGTCGGCTCGACGGGCGCCCCGACTAGGCGCGGGTGAGCGCCACCGCGGCGTCGGGCTCCAGCACGCTGAAGCTGAAGCTCTCCTCGAGGTAGAGCCGCACGACGTCGGCGTCGTGATCCCGGTAGCCGATGGAGAGGTCCTGACCGATGTGGAACACGAAGTCGCCGCCCCGCTGGCTCACCACGACGCCGCCTTCGACGCCGGGCGCCCACACGACCGGGCCGCCCAAGATCTGGCGCAGGTGGTCGAGCAGGAGGTACCCCCCGTGTTCGGCCGTCTCCAGGATCACCGTGTAGATGGCCGGGTCGATGGCGAGTCCGTAGGGGCCCGTGATTCCGGCCTGGCGCAGCTTGTCGGTCGCCTGCGCCACGACCTTGGGGTACTGCTCCATGTCGGCCTCGATGGTGCACGGAGCGTGCGAGCTCTCCTCGGTGATGCCGAGCATGCCGCCCGCGACGTAGCCGTGGAAGATGGACGAGTTCTCGGCCAAGGCGATCTGTCGCACCGCCTCATCGAGCTCGGGCAGTTCGATGGCCACGTTCCCGCGGTCTGCGGCGTCCACTTCTTCGCGCGAGACGGCGAAGTCCACCCGCAACTCGACGACCGGGCGGACGTTGCGACGCAGCGCGCGGACACCCTCCGACGGGCTGTCCACCTCCTCGACCCGCCCGAGATTGATCGCTGAGTAATCCCACCCGTGTGGGCCGTCGACGTCGACGAGTTTGCGCGCCGCCAGATACGTGACGAGCCGGCCCTTCGCCTCGTCCTCGATCTGTGACCAGGCGGCCTCGGAGACCGGGGCCAGGTCGCGGTAGAGATGGTCCATTACTCGGTTCCCTTCAGGCTGCCGATGCCGAGGGAGCCCGACGACGCCGCGGCGGCTTCGCCACCCGCTGCCGCCTCGGCCTCCACTTCGGTCACCGGCTCGGATGTGAACAGATAGGTCCGCAAGTGACGGTCGAGGACCGGGTCACGTCGACGGAGCCACTCGAGGGTCATGGACGCGTGTTCCTTCTCCTCGTCGCGGTTGTGCGCCAGGACGTCGGCCAGGCTCGCATCGTTCGTCGCCTGCACGCGTTGGTCGTACCAGTCGACCGCCTCGAGCTCCTCGACCAACGACGTCAGGGCACGGTGGCGGTCGATCGTTGCCTCGCCGATCAGCGCGGCCGGCTCGTGGAGTCCCTCGCTTCCCATGGCGCCCCAACCTAACGCGGGGCCTGCGCGACATGCGCAGGTCAGCCACATTGGCGGACGGTCTCCGGACGACGTCGACGTCGCCGCGGCAGATCGCTCGCGACGTCGCCGACACGGGGACACGCCGGCCGACCGGTGGCGACCGCGCCATCGCGTCCCCGCCGCGACGGCGGAGACGGGCCTGCCTCGGTGGGGTGAGCGAGTCGTTCTCGCGCCCCGCCCCTCGGCTCGCGCTCGCCCGATGCCCCGGCCCGATTGGGCCAACCGGGGGGGGGCGACCGTCGGACCGCCTCGGATCACGCTGTCGCCACGCCTTCGCCACAAAACTTGACTAATCACATCAAGTTTATTAAATAGATAGGAAATGAAAACCAAGACAGCAATCACACTGGCCGGCACGTTGGCGTCGGTCGTCTCTCTCTCAGTGGGGGTCGGGACCTCCTCCGCCGCCAACCGGCATGCGGCGCGCGAGGCGACCATCCCGTCGGGCACCGTGCTGCGGGTCGGCGAGCAGCTCAAGAACCTCTCGACCGTGCTGACGCTCGGGCACGAGGGTCAGAACCTCCCCTACCAGGTGCAGTACTCCGAGTTCGTGGGGGGTCCGCCGATGCTGCAGGCCTTCGAGGGTGGCGCGCTCGACGTCGGGTTCATCCAGAGCACCCCGCTGATCTTCGCCCAGGCGGCCGGGCAGCACGTCGACGCCGTGGCGGGCTGGGCGAGCAGCGGGAGCGCCTACTCCTTGGTCTCGTCCCCAGGGCAGCGTTCCATCAAGTCCTGGGCCGGCCTCAAGGGCAAGCGGGTCGCGTTCCAACAGGGGACCGCACTCGAGTCGGCGCTGCTCGAAGGGTTGAAGTCGGCCGGCCTGAGCCTCTCCGACATCTCGCCGATCAACGTCCCGGCGACGCAGGTCGCTGCCGCACTCCAGGGTGGGTCGGCCGACGCGGGGATCGAGGTGGAACCGCTCCTCAGCGCGTACCTCCAGTCGAACCCCACCGCGCAGGTGATCGCCCGGCCCGCCGCAGTGACGGAGAAGTCGGACTTCTTAGTCGCTACGTCCTCCGCTCTGGCGAACAAGGGCGTCTCGGCCGCCATCGCCGACTACATCTCCCGCCTCATCAAGGCGTATCAGTACCTGGACGCCCACCCGCAAGCCTCCATCCAGGCGGTCTACGAGGGCCAATACGGGCTCAAGCCGGCGCGCGCCGAGTACGTGGCGAAGCTGGTCGGGCCGACGAAGTTCTTCCCGCTTCCGGGCACCATCCTCGCCGTACAGCAGAACCTGGCGAACCTGTACCTCGCCGCCGGGTCGATCCCCTCCCACATCAGCCTGACCCAGGAGTTCGACGCCCGCTACAACTCCGTCGTCTCCACGGCCCAGGGCTCGTGACGATCTCTCCGCCCCGCACGACGGTCGTCGCACCGTCCGGCGCCGCGGCGCCCGTCGTCGACCTGGGCGACGCGCCCGCCCCCGCACTCGTCCGCCTGCCGACCGCGACGATCGACCGGCCCCCCCGCCGGCGGTTCCACGGCGCGGCGGGTCCGAGCCGACTCATCGGCGTCGCGTTGCTGATCGCCGTATGGGAGGTCGCCTCGTTGCTCGGCTGGATCCAACCCCAGGACCTCGCCGCGCCGACCTCGGTGATCTCCACCGGCGCGCACCTCCTCGCCAACGGCACGTTGCCGTCGGCCTTGTGGGCCTCGCTGCAGCGCGTCTTCTGGGGCTTGGCGATCGGCGTGCCGATCGGTGCCGCGCTCGCGCTCGCCGCCGGGTTGAGTCGCCTGGGGGAACGCCTCATCGACGGCAACGTCCAGGTGCTGCGGTTCGTGCCCATCATCGGCCTCGAGTCGCTGTTCGTCTTGTGGCTCGGCGTCGGCGAGACCGCAAAGATCTCCATGATCACGCTCGGGGTGATGTTCCCCGTCTACATCAACACCTTCGCCGCCGTCCGCTCCATCGACCCGAGTTACGGCGAATTGGCCGATGTGGTCGGGCTGAGCCGCGTGGCCCGGATCCGGCGCATCGTCCTGCCGGCCGCGCTGCCGGGCTTCCTCGTCGGTCTTCGCCTCGCCATGGCCGTGGCCTGGCTGTTGCTCGTCTTCGCCGAGCAGATCAACGCGACGAGCGGGCTCGGCTATCTCATCATCCAGGCGCAGACGTACTTCCAGTCCAACGTGATCGTCGTGTGCCTCGCCTGCTACGCCATCTTGGGGTTGCTCACCGACGTATTCGTGCGCGGTCTCGAGTCCGCCCTCTTGCGCTGGCAGCCCGGCCGATGACGGCGACGCTCACCCCCGCGGCCGGCGGCCTCTCCGCCGTCGGCGTTCCCGCCGACGCCGCCGTGGTGGTCCGTGGCCTCCGCCGCGCTTTCGGCGACCGCGAGGTCCTGCGTGACATCGACTTCACCCTCGGGCGTCGTCAGTTCGTGGCGCTGCTGGGCCGGAGTGGCTCCGGCAAGAGCACGATCCTGCGGGCCCTGGCGGGACTCGATCCGGGGGCGGTCGGTGAACTATGGGTGCCGGCGCGCCGCTCGGTCGTGTACCAGGAGCCACGGCTGCTGCCGTGGGCCCGGGTGCTGGCGAACGTCGTCCTCGGGCTCGAGGGGCGTGACGCCTCGGCGCGCGGACGTGCCGCACTCGACGAGGTCGGCCTGCACGGCCACGAGGACGATTGGCCGAAGACCCTCTCTGGTGGCGAGGCCCAGCGGGTTGCGCTCGCCCGCGCCCTCGTGCGCGAGCCGCAGCTCCTGCTGCTCGACGAGCCCTTCGGAGCGCTCGACGCGCTCACCCGGATCCGAATGCACGCGCTGGTCGTCAAGCTCTGCCAGCGGCACCACCCCGCCGTCCTGCTGGTCACGCACGACGTCGACGAGGCGATCCTCCTGGCCGACCGGGTGCTCGTCCTGACCGAAGGCAGGCTCTCTCTCGACGTCATCGTCGACCTCGAGGGCCCACGCCTGCGCAGCGACCCTGCGTTCGGGCGACTCCGTTCCCGACTCCTCGCCGAGCTGGGTGTCGACGAGTCCGCCGAGAGCGCCCGCGCTCCGTCACCCACGGCCAACGTCGCGGACGCGGACGCAGACCTGGATTCCATGTACCACCAACCAACACCAGAACAGGAGAGAGTCAGATGACGACCACCCTTGCCCCGACCGACCTCGAGGTCACGCGCCTCTCCGGCTCCATCGGTGCGCTGATCACCGGCGTCGACCTGCGCGACGCCGACGACGAGACGATCGCGCGGATCCGCCAGGCCTGGCTCGACCACAAGGTCGTGTTCTTCCCGGGCCAGCACCTCAACGAAGCGGAGCACCAGGCGTTCGCCGCGCGCTTCGGTGACCTCACCGAGGGGCATCCGATCGTGCCGAGCGTCGAGGGCTACCCGAACCTCTTCGAGATCGACTACACGAAGTCCCGCGAGCTCTACACGGCCTACGGCGACGTCGCCACGAAGAAGCGCGGGATCCACTGGCACACCGACGTCACGTTCGTGCAGCGTCCACCGGCCGGCTCGATCCTGCGCGCGGTCGTCATCCCGGCGGCGGGCGGGGACACCTTGTTCTCCAACCAGCAGGCGGCGTACGAGGCGCTCAGCCCGGCGCTCCAGGGCTTCCTCTCCTCGCTGCACGCCGTGCACGACGGCAGCGCACAGTTCGCCCCGGTGCTCGAGCGGGTGGGCGAGGGGAAGTGGGAGGGCGCGGAACTGCCGGCCCTCGAGCCCGTCGTGCATCCGGTCGTGCGCACCCACCCCGAGACCGGGGCGAAGGCGCTGTTCGTCAACCCCGGCTTCACGTCGCACATCGTGGAGCTCGATCGTCCGGAGAGCGACGCGTTGCTCGCCTTCCTGTACGAGCACTCGGTGAGCCCCGAGTTCGTCGTGCGCTACCACTGGGCCGAGGGCGACCTCGGCTTCTGGGACAACCGCGCCACCCAGCACTCCGTGGTCGGGGACTTCGGCGAGCAGCACCGCGTCATCCAGCGGGTGACGATCAAGGGCGACGAGCCGGTCTGAGCCTCTGGCGACCCCGCACGCAGAAGTGGTGACGGCTCCGTCGGGTAGCGGCGGCGCCGTCACCGCGCCCCGGTGGGCGCCACGAGGATGCCAAGGATGTGACCCCATGCGGGTGGTCATCGGCCCAGGTCGAGATGGTGCTGCGCCGTGCCCTGGCCGAGGCCGGCCGCAGGCCGGAGCAGGCCGCACCCCTCCCGAAGCGAAGCCGACCGCGGGCGTCCGAAGCCGCCCCGGGCTGAGTCGCGACGGCGCCCGGGTGGAGACGGGTCCACCCGTGAATACACCCCCGGACTGACGACCGCGAGGGCCGATTTTCGGACACTGGGTGCATGACCACTTCCGATTACCTCATCGACATCACCCTCATCAGCCTGGTCCTGATCCAGATCAGGGCGCGCAAGCTCAGCGTCAAGGCTCTCGTGTTGCCGCTCGGCCTCGTGGGCTACGTCGCCTACGAGTACCTGCAGGGCGTGCCCACGGCCCACAACGACCTGTTCCTCGTCGTCGGGGCCGCCGCCATCGGGGCGACGCTCGGCGGGCTGGCCGGCCTGTTCACCTCCGTCCGCCGGGCGGACGACGGCTCGGTCTGGGCCAAGGCCGGTTTCGCCGCCGCGGCGCTGTGGATCCTCGGCACCGGCGGTCGACTGGCCTTCCAGCTCTACGCCAGCCATGGCGGCGGAGCATCGATCGCCCACTTCAGCGCGACGCACGGGATCACCAGCCTCACGGCGTGGACGGCGGCGCTGATCCTCATGGCACTGAGCGAGGCGACCATGCGCACCGCCATCCTCGGGTGGCGCTTCTACTCCCACGGTGGCGGGGCGGCGCTCGCCCCCCCGGTCGCAAGCTCGACCGCCCTGCCCACGCAGCCCGGACCGGTTTCCTTCCCTCCGGTGCGGAGCCGGGTCCCCGTCTCAGCCGGCGCTCGGTCCATGATGGGCTGCGGTGACGATCCTCTTTCCTGATCCCGATCAGGTACCACCCCGGTGGGGCTCCCTCGCCAACGGCCTGACCCTTGCCGGGTTGGGCCTGTTGGTGTTCGGGTCCCTCACCGGGATTCCGGGCGGGGATTCGCACGCCCAGAAGGTCGCCGCCGTCGTGCTGCTGGCGATCGCGGCCGTCGCCTGGGTGGCCTGGATCCTCGTCCGCAACTCGAGCCCCGAGCCCGCGGTCGCCGCGTGCCTTGTCGTGGTCGCGGCTGCTGGCGGGGCGCTGGCCGCCTTCTCCGCGGTGGCCTTGATCTTCCCCGGCGTGGCGACTCTGGCCGCGGCCTCACGGTGGCGCTTGATCTCGGCGGTCGGGATCGGTGCGGTCGGTGCACTGTCGGTCCTCATCGCGACACTGGCCAACGGCAACAACTTCGCCGTCGTCTGGGGAGGGCTGGCGACCGTGTCCACCGCGATCATCGTCGGGATCACGCGGCGTCAAGCGGTCGAACACGCAGCGCAGATGACGAGGCTCGAGCTCGCGTCGGAGCGGGCGGAAGTGGAGCGCAACCGGGCGGAGCTGCTCGCCGAGCGCAACCACCTCGCCCGCGAGCTCCACGACGTCCTCGCCCACACCCTGGCCGCCCTGTCGCTCCACCTCGAGGCGTTCGCCACTGTCGTGGACGCCGAGCCGGAGACGACCCCCCAAGTCCGTGAGCAGCTCGAGCGCACGCGCCAGCTCGTCCGCGAGGGCCTCGAAGAGGCGCGCGGCGCCGTGCGGGCCCTGCGCGACGACGCGGAGCCGATCGAGCGGCGCCTGGACCGGCTCGCCGCGCAGCACGATGCCGCCTTCGAGACGGCGGGCGAGGAGCGCCCGCTCGCGCCCGAGACGGTCCTGGCGCTCTACCGGGTGACGCAGGAGGCGCTGACCAACGTCGTGAAGCACGCCCCAGGCGCGAGCACCTCGATCCTGCTCGCCTTCGGTCCCGAACGCGTGACCGTGACGATCGACAACGACGTGCCCGTCTCCAACGGCGTGGTCGCGCCGCTCGCCAACACCGGGGGCGGCTTCGGATTGCAAGGGATCGCCGAACGGGTCGCCCTACTCGGCGGGGAGGTCGAGGCGGGTCCCCTCGGCGCGGGGTGGCGCGTGACCGCCACCGTGCCGGCGGCGGCCCACACGCGCGCCCCCGTGTCGAGCTCGGAGGACCCCGTGGCCTCGTGAGGGTCCTCATCGCCGACGACCAGCGCGTCGTGCGTGACGGGCTCGCCATCATCGTCGGCGGGTTCGCCGGCACCGAGGTGGTCGGCCTGGCCACCGACGGGGCCGAGGCGCTCCGCCTCACGGAGTCCGAGGCACCCGACGTCGTCCTCATGGACCTGCGCATGCCGAACGTCGACGGCGTCGAGGCGACCCGTGCCATCAGGGAGCGCCACCCCGGCGTGGCCGTGGTCGTCCTCACCACCTACGCCGACGACGAGTCGATC
>DATDIE010000086.1:0-11001 GCA_036521235.1 Acidimicrobiales bacterium
CGCACAGCCGATCGACGACACCGTGCAGCTGGGGTGCCTGCTCGGGCGTGACCTCCTTGGCGTGCATCGCGTACATGGCGATCTTGGCGCTGAACCAGTACTGCGCGAACAGCAGCGCGAAGCCGATGACGAGCACGAGCACGAGGCTGTGCAGCAGCGCGAACAGGATTGCGATGAACGCGCCGTACAGCACGACGAGGAAGAACCCCGTCATGAGCATGCGGCGAGTCAGGCCCCTGTCGGCCGGAATATTGCGTGAGATTGCCATCAGGCGCTTTCTCCTCCAGAACCCCCGGATCCATTCCCCCCGGTCCCTGCTGCTTCAGTTGCCCCGGCTGCCCCTGAGTTCTCCGCCGACCCCGAACCCGTCCCCGAGCCCGCTCCAGCGCCGGCCCCGTCGCCCGCACCCGCGGTGTCGGCCGACGGCAACGCCGCCGCCCCCGCACCGCCGGTCCCGATCTCGGCCTTCAAAGCCGCCAGCTCGTTGTCGACCTGGTTCGTCGACGACACCTTGTCGAGCTCCTTCTGGATGTCATCCACCGGCGTCGACAGGTCCTCGAGCGCCCCCGACGCCAGCAGCTCGTCGATGGCGCCCGCCCGCGCCTGCATCGAGGCGATCTTGTCCTGGGCCCGCTGCATCGTGGCCCCGGCGTCCGAACTCGACTTCGAGATCCCCGACACCGCCTCGCCGACCTTGGTCTGGGCCTCGGCGGCGGTGTACGACGCCTTCATCGTCTCCTTCTGCGTGCGGAACCGCTCGACGCGGGTCTGCAGCTCCTGGGACGTCTGGACGAGCTTCTGCTCCTGCTCGGTGATCTGGTCGTGCTGGGTCTTGAGGTCGGACAGCTGCTCGCCCAACGCCGCCCGCCGGGCGAGCGCCTCGCGGGCCAGGTCCTCGTTGCCCTGCTGCAGCGCGGCCTTCGCCTGACTCTGCAGCTTGTCGGCCTGCTTCTGGAGCCCCTGCGCCTGCAGCTCGATCCGCTTCCGGGCCGTCGCCACGTCCGCCACGCCCCGCCGGACCTTCGTCAGCTGCTCGATCTGGCGCTCGTACGAGAGGTCGAGCGTGTCCCGGGGGTCTTCCATCTTGTCCAGGGCCTTGTTGGCCTTCGACCGGAAGATGTCAAGAAAGCGCTGGAAGGTGCCTGCCATGACATACGAGCATAAAGCCCAGGAAGGGAGCGGGGGCACCGGCAGCCGCCCGCCCGGCGCCCCGCCCGGCGCCCGCCAGGGCCGACTCCCGGGCCGACACCCGACCCAACCCCCGCCGCACCCTGCCACGGCCCGTCACGGCCCGCCACGGCCCGCCACGGCCCGTCCGACCCCGGGCAGCCGCCCGCAGGGCCACCGCTAACCTCGGCTGGGTGCCCAACCGCCTCTGCCTCCTCAGCGTCCACGCGCACCCCGACGACGAGGCCTCCAAGGGCGCGCCCACCGTCGCCAAGTACCACGCCGAGGGCGTGCACACCGTGTTGGTCACGGCCACCGGCGGCGAGGAGGGCGACATTCTCAACCCGGCCATGGACACCCCCGAGGTGCGGGCCGACATCGGGCGCGTCCGGGCCGCCGAGCTGAAGGCCGCCACCGAGATCATCGGCTACGACGACACCGTCCTCCTCGGCTACCGCGACTCGGGCATGCCCGACACCGAGGCCAACAAGAACCCGGCCTCCTTCGCCCAGGCCCCCCTGGCCGAGGCGGTCGAGCGCCTCGTGGCCGTCATCCGCCAGGAGCGCCCCCAGGTCGTCATCACCTACGGCGAGGACCACGCCGGCTACCCGCATCCGGACCACATCCGGGTCCACGACATCTCCGTGCTGGCGTTCGACTCCGCCAGTGATCCGGACAGGTACCCGGAGGCCGGCCCGCCGTTCGCCCCCGCGAAGCTCTATTACTCCGTGTGGGCTGCGTCACGCTTCCGCGAGATCCACGCCAAGTTCATCGAGCTCGGCCTCGAGTCGCCCTTCGACGAGAAGTGGATGTCGCGCATTTCGCACGACGAGTCGTACACGACGACGATCGACATCGCCGGGTTCACCAAGATCCGAGCCGAGGCGCTCAAGGCGCACGCCACGCAGGTCGACCCCACCTCGAAGTTCTGATTCGGCCTGCCCCCCGAGGTGATGGAGGGCATCCACCCGACCGAGGAGTTCTATCTGGCCCGCAGCCGCATCGGGCCGACGACCGGCATCACCGAGGACGACCTCTTCGCCGGGCTGCGCTGAGCGGCTGCGCCCTCAGGCCACCGGGCCGAGGAAGCTCCAGTTGATGACGCCGGCGCTCTGGAGGAGCACGAGCGTGATCGCGCCGGCCAGCACCGCCAGCAAGACCATGGTCACGACGGGCTTCCAACCGAGCTGGAACTGACGACGCTTGCGCGGCGGGCGCGGCGCCTGTTGGCGTCGTTCGGCCCGTGACGGCGGCGCTGCGGCCGCCGGGGCAGGCGCAGGCGCAGGTTGTGCGACCGGCAGCATCGTCTTGGGCGCCGCGCTTGCGGCCGCGGCTGCCGCGGCGCCGTTGGACTTGGTGACGACCGGGCCCGCCCCGTTGTGCAGACCGGCGGCGTCCGCGGTGATCTCTCGCATGAGGAGCTCGAGGTCGTCGAGCGACCAGCCGGGCACGACGAGCGGCGTGGTGGCGCCGCGGCCGCGCAGAGTCAGCAGCAGGTAGCCCTTCCGCTCCTCGATCTCCCATTCCGAGACGCGGTCCCACCCCAACTGCTGGACGGGACGGCCGGGGCGGCGCACCTCGATCCCGGTGGGTGAGAGCGCCAGCTCGAAGCGGTCCGCGGCGCGATTCTTCTGCCTCGAGAGGACCGAGACTCCCTGGATGGTGGTCGTCGCCGTGGCGGTCACCGGCTCAGCCGCCCGCCCGCGCCAGCTCGCGCAGGGGTCGGTATCCAATGAGCGTCGCGCCCGCCTCGTCGAGGGAACGACGGATCCAGTCCTCTTTGCAGATCATTTCGTAGTCGTCGACCCGGCTGGTCCAGTCGTCGGTGGCGAGCGAGCGCAACTCGGCGCTGTCGACCGCCGGGTGCAGCAGGTACTCCGTCACGCCCGGGCGCAGGGTCGCAAAGTCGCGTTCGAACGTCTCGCGCGAGCCGACCCCGCCGGCGTAGCGGAAGTGGTCGGTGAACACCGCACCCGCCTCCGCCGCCACGGCGCGGGCCGGGAAGCCGATGTAACGGTCGGTGGCCGGGCTCGCCATGCGCAGGGGCAGGCCGAACTCGATCGCGAGGTCGAGGTAGACGTCGAAGAACTCGGGTCGCAGCTGCAGCGTGCCCATGTGGGAGTCGAGGTGGCTGACGTCGAAACCCCACAAGATCGCCCGCTCGATCTGGGCCCGGCACTCCCGCCGGACCTCATCGAGGTCGGCGTGGTCCCACACGTCCTCGACGGTGCTCGGGAACCCGCCGTCGCCACCGAGCAGCGAGGGCGCGTGGGTGATCGGCCCCCACCGGTAGAGCTCGTACTCAGCGTTGAGGGTCAGATGGACGCCGACGTCCTCGCCGCGGTAGCGGCTGGACGCCTCGCGGGCCCACGGGCACGGCACCATCAAGGTGGCGCTCGTGACGGTGCCCGTGGCGAGGCACTCGAACACCCCGACGTTGGCCGAGTGGCACGAGCCGAGGTCGTCCGCGTTCATGATGACCAGCTTGGCGTCGGCCGGGTAGCCAAGCCGCTGCGCCAGATTCCCCTCAGCCATCTTTGCCGTGCCCCGCTCCTCCGGACACGTCGGCGTCCTGGGCACGCGCGTCCGATGCGATCTCTTCCTGGAAGGCCTCCATTCTGCCAGCCAGGTCGGCGTCCTCGAGACCCAGGATGCGCACCGCCAGCAGCCCGGCGTTGCGGGCGCCGTTCACCGCCATCGTGGCGACGGGGACGCCCTTGGGCATCTGCACGATGGAGAGCAGGCTGTCGAGCCCGTCGAGCTGCGAGAGCGCGACCGGCACGCCGATGACGGGGAGCCTCGTCACCGAGGCCAGCATCCCCGGCAGGTGCGCCGCCCCTCCAGCGCCGGCGATCAGCACGCGGAGGCCGCGCCCGGCGGCCTCCTGGCCGAAGGCGAGCATGTCCTGCGGCGTGCGATGGGCCGAGACGACCCGGACCTCGTGGGGCACGTCGAAGCGCTCGAGCATCTCGACGGCGCCCTGCATGACCGGGAGATCGGAGGAGCTCCCCATCACGACGGCGACCAACGGCGTGGCACTCACGGTGTCGTCTCCTCGGATTCGTCCGGCACGGTCAGCCCGTCGGGAACGGGCGTGCCGAGGGCCCGGGCCGCCGACCACGCCCGGGCACGAACCGATGCCGCGTCGTCGCCGCAGACCGTCACGTGCCCCAGTTTGCGTCCGGGCCGCGGCGCCTTGCCATACAGGTGCACGTGCGCACCCTCGACGGCCAGCCCCCGGCGGAGCAGGCGGACCGGGTCCTCGCCGGCGGGGTCGCCGAAGACGTTGACGCTGGCGACCTGGGGATGCTGGGGGGCGGTGGGGCCCAGGGGCAGGTCCAGGACGGCGCGGACGTGGTTCTCGAACTGTGAGGTCACGGCGCCCTCGATCGTCCAGTGCCCCGAGTTGTGCGGGCGGGTCGCCACCTCGTTGACCAGCAGGCGGCCCTTGGACCAGAAGAGCTCGACGGCCATGACGCCGACGGCGCCGGTGATCTCGGCGACCTTCTGTCCGAGCGCGGACGCCGCCTCGCCGACCTCGCGGGGCAGACGACCGGGGACCAGGACCTCGCGGCAGACGCCGCCCACCTGTGCGGTCTCGACGGCGGGCCAGGCGGCCGACGCGCCCGAGGGACGCCGGGCGACCATCACCGCCAGCTCGGCGTCGAGCGGGACGAGCTCCTCGACGACGACCCGGCCGTCGATGTGCGCCAGGACATCCGTCGCCTCCGCCTCGTCGGCGACGGGCCAGACGCCTTTGCCGTCGTAGCCGCCGCGGGCGGCCTTGAGCATGAGCGGCCAGCCGTGGGCCGCGGCGAAGCGGGCCACGGCAGCGGGGGCGTCAGGCCCGTTGTTCACGACCTCGTACGCCGGCACGGGCACGCCTGCCGCGTCGAAGACGGTGCGCATGTGGGCCTTGTCGACGGCGAACTCGAGGGCCGTCGCGCCGGGGCGCAGGACGTAGCCCTCCGCGCCGAGCCCGGCGACGAGGTCGAGGTCGACCTGCTCGTGGTCGAACGTGACGACGGCGCAGCGCTCGACGAGCGCGCGGAGGTCGGCGGCGACGAACGGCGAGCCGATGAGGACCTCGGCGGCCACGGCGCTGGCGGCGTCGCCGGGCTGTGGCGCCAGGACGGCCATCGACAAGCCGAGCGCGCTGGCGGCCTCGCCGGCCATGCGCGCCAGTTGTCCGCCTCCGACGAACCCGAGGTCGTGGGTGCTCAGGTCGCTCGCCCCCAGCCGGGGATTCGCATAGACAGGGGGCCTGACACACGATCAATTTAGGTGAGGAGTTCGAGGACCATGGCCAACCCACTGCGCATCGGGGGCGGGCTCGACGTGGAGCAGTCGCTGCCCCGCATCGTGTCCGAGCTGCAGCGCTTCGAGGAGGCGGGGTTCGCCCACGCCTTCGCCTCGCAGATCTTCGGGCCCGACGCCCTGACGCTCTTGGCCGTGGCGGGGGCGCAGGTGCCCCGGATCGGGTTGGGCACGGGCGTGGTGCCCGTGTACCCGCGGCACCCGATGATGCTGGCCCAGCAGGCGCTGACCGTGCAGGCGGCGACGGGGAACCGGCTGCTCCTGGGCATCGGGCTGTCGCACCAGGTGGTCGTCGAGGGTATGTGGGGGTATTCGTTCGACCGGCCGTTGGCGTACATGAGGGAGTACCTGGCGTCGTTGATGCCGATGCTGCACGGCGAGACGGTCTCGTCGGCGGGGGAGCGGGTGACGACGAACGCGTTCTCGCCGGTGGGCCCAAAGGAGGCGTCCGCGCCGCCCGTGCTGGTCGCCGCTTTGGGCACGGCGATGCTGCGGCTGGCGGGCACGGTGGCCGACGGGACGATGACGTGGATGACGGGGGTCTCGACCATCCGCGATCACATCGCGCCGACGATCGTGGCGGCGGCTGCGGAGGCCGGCCGGCCGGCGCCGCGCGTGGTCGTGGCGTTGCCGGTCGTGGTCACCTCGGACGTGACGGCGGCGAAGGAGCGCATCGACAAGGTGACGGCTATCTATCCGACGTTGCCTTCGTATCGAGCGATGCTGGACAAGGAGGGGGCGGCGAGCGCGTCGGACATCGCGTTGATCGGTTCCGAGTCCGAGGTCGTGGACGGGCTCGGTCAGCTGGCGGCCGCAGGGGCGACGGACTTCGTCGCATCGATCATCGGTGACGAGAGCGAGCGCGACCGGTCGTTCGCGTTGTTGAGCGAGCTGGCCCGGGCCGGAGGTCGGCCGGCCGGCCGGCCGGCCGGCGTCAGCGGTCGAGCGTGGTGTGCTTGAACTCGTTGAGGTCGGGGACCGTCTCGAAGAGCTGGATCACGCCCTCGATCGTGCGGCGGGCCAAGGCGGCGTCGCCGGCGGGGCGGCTCATGAGGCGCACGAAGACGGCCCGGTCGTCGACCACGAAGGTCGGCACACCGAAGGCGGACCAGTCGTTGACGGCCTGTTCGTGGGCCCGGCCGATCTCCTTGATCGGTGCACCGGACTCGACCTCGGCGATCACCTTGTCGCCCGGAACGTCCACGCCGTCCAGGACGCCGGCAACCACCTTGGGGATCCGCAGGTCAAGCCCTTCGTCGTGGCGCGCGGCGAAGAGGGCGACGTGCGCATCGAGGAAGCGCTCGGGGTACTGGTCGCGCACGACGACGCCGGCGGCGAGTGCCATCAGATCCTTCGCCTTTTCGGGGTTGTCCCAGACCGCCGGCTCACCCTCCGCGACGTGGACCTGGCTCAGAGAGAACGGAAGGAACGTGACCTCCCACTCCGCCCCGTCGGCCAGCGCCGCCGCCAGGTGTTCATGGGCGTTGCGGGCAAAGGGGCAGCGATAGTCCCAGTTCACGGCGAAAGGCTTCATAACTGTTCGAACACGACCCCGTTGGCGTCCATTCCCCGGGCGTCCCGCGTGCGCCGCTTGGCGGCCCGCCGCCCGCCGCCGCCCCGCCGGCTTCCGGCCCGTGCGGGCAGGCGGCCCTGCCGGGACCCCGGCGTCACGAGATTGACCAGGGGTCGGAGGCCGAGCCCGAGGACCGAGCCGATCGCCGCGCCGCCGATCACGTCGGTGGGGTGGTGCGCCTTGAGGTGCACCCGGCTGGCCGCAACGGCGGCGGCGAAGCCGACGTTCGCCGCTGTCTGCGTGTCCGTGTCGGCGAGGACGAAGGCGGTGCAGAAGGCCGCCAGTGTGTGCCCGCTCGGGAAGCTGCTACTCGAGGGCGTCCGCACCGTCGCCGCGAGGTGGTCGTCGGGCCGCTGGCGCTCCACGGCGGCCTTCACCACCCGGCTGACGATGAGCGAGGAGAACCCGGCGGTGGCCAGTGCCACCACGGCGCGGCGCCGGTCGGGGCCGCGGCGCCGCGCCTTGACGGCGGCGAGCGCGACCCAGATGAGGCCGTAGTCGGCCAGGTTCGAGACGACGGCCGCGGCGCGGTCGGCCTGTGGGTGGCCGCGTAGCGGCTCGAAGGCGGCGTTCACCGCGTCGTCGATGGCGGCCATTTGGGCGTCGATCGTGGTCGTCGTCGTCTGGGCCATGTCAGGCGGCGGCGAAGGCGGGGCAGGCGCTCTTGAAGTTGCAGTAGTTGCAGAGCGGACCGACGTGGGGGCGGAAGTCCTCGGAGTCGCAGGCGCGCTCGATGGCCGTCCACACCGCGACCGCCCGCTTGCGCTGGCCACGGATCGTCTGTTCGCTCGCCACCGCCGTGATGGCCACCGGCTCACGCAGGTAGAGCAGTCGGACCTCGGCCGGGGCCTGGCCGAGCATGCTCTCGCAGAGGAGCGCATACGTCTGGACGCCGCCGAGGCTGCCCCGCTCGAACCGCTCGCTCGGCGTGCGGCCCGTCTTGTAGTCGACGACGATCAGCCGGCCGTCGGGGAGGACATCGAGCCGGTCGATGATGCCGCGCAAGCGCAGCCCGTCCAGGTTGGTCTCGACCCCGAGCTCCACGCCGACGGTGCGGGTGTCGGCGTCGTTCGGGTCCTCCAAGCGGAAGTAGTTCTCCACCAGGTGGTGCGCGTCGCCGAGGAAGGCGGCGGCGGCCTCGTCGTTCAATGCGAGCTCGACGACCTCTTCGTCGTCCTGGAGGTCGTCCCAGGCCCGCTCCAGCTCGTGGGCCGCGACGGCAGGCGTCCGTTCCCCCGCGGGGTGGTGCCAGAACAGGCGCTCGAGCGCGGCGTGGACGACCGTCCCCTTGACCGCCGGTTCCGAGGGTGGCTCCGGGCGGCGCTCGATCTGGGAGAAGCGAAAGGCCAGCGGGCAGCTCGTGAACGAGCTCACCTTCGAGGGGGAGAGGGTGCGCGGGGGCTGCAACGCCATTTGGCCACACTACGGCCGGGCTGCGACCGCAACTGGCCATCCCAGGAGCGGGGAGCGGGTAGAAAGAGGCCGCATGGCACCGTCCCCGTGCACCCATGGCTGACCTCCGCCGTTCCACCCGCTGGGCCGGGCTGCGCCCCGGCGACCCGGTGCAGGTCGACGGCACGCGGCTGCGCGGAGCGGCGTGGGAGTTCGTGGCGCACGTGACCAACGGGGAGACCGGCGAGGCCTGGGTCGAGGTGGTGGGTGGCCGTACCGGCGACCGTTCCGTCCGCTCGTTCCGCCCCGACCAGCTCTACGCGCCCAAGGCCCGTCCCGGGCGTGACCCTTCGCTGGCCGAAGCCCCCGGGCTGCCGCTCGAGTGATCCCGTGATCCCGGTCTTGACGACCGAGCGCCTCGTGCTGCGCCCCTTCACGCTCGATGACCTGGCCGCCCTCGTCCCGATCCACGCGGAACCTTCGTTCTGGTGGTACCCCCGGCGCGGCGGGATGTCGGAAGAGGAAACGCAGGAATTCCTCGTGCGGGTTATCGGTCGCTACGAAACCGACGGCTTCGGGCTCGAGGCGCTGGAGGACCGGTCTAGTGGCGCGCTGATCGGGTGGGCCGGGCTGGCAGTGCCGCACTTCCTGCCCGAGGTCTTGCCCGCCGTCGAGGTGGGGTGGCGACTTTCCGAAGTGTGCCGGGGCCGTGGGTTGGCCACGGAGGCGGGGGCGGCTGCGGTGGAGTGGGGCTTCGCCGAGGGCGGTCTCGATCGCATCGTGAGCATCTACGAGCCCGAAAACGTGGCTTCGGGCCGCGTCATGGAGAAATTGGGCTTTACGTTGGAGCGCACGACTTCGGGCGACACATGGGGCAGAACGGTGCGGGTGATGGAGCTCTCCCGGGAGAAGTGGGAGGCGCGCCAGCGTGGGTGACATCGAGGAGCAGACGGCGGTGCGGCCGGTCGGCGAGGGCCGCTACACCGCCGACGTGCACCAGGACTGGGAGATCTGGGGCCCCTGCGGTGGCTACGTGGCGGCGATCGCGCTGCGGGCGGCCGGCGCCGAGAGCGGGTTGACCCGCCCGGCCAGCTTCTTCTGCCACTACCTGTCGGTTGCCGCGTTCGAGCCGGTCGACCTCGTGGTCACCTCGTTGCGTTCGGGGCGCACGGTACACGCGCAACGCGTGGAGATGGCGCAGCAGGGACGGCCGGTGCTCGACGCCATGGTGTGGTCGGTGGGCGACGTCGCCGGCTTGGAGCACGAGGACATGGATGCACCCGACGTGCCGAGCCCGGACGAGCTGCCGAACCGGGAAGAGGTCTGGCCGGACGAGGACGGTGGGCCCCGCTTCTCCTTCTGGGGAAACTTCGATCAGCGGATGATCGAGGCGTCCGCCGTCTGGCCGCCGACCGAACCGTTGCCGCCGACGTGGCAGACCTGGGTCCGCCCCCGGCCGCGGTCCACGTTCGACGACCCATGGGTCGACGGTGCGCGCTCGTTGATCGTCCTCGACGTGGGGAGCTGGCCCGCCGGGTCGCGGCCGCACATGTATCAAGAGCCGCCGTTCATCGCGCCGAGCCTCGACCTCTACGCCGCCTTCCAGTACCCCGGCAACACGTCGGAGTGGATCCTCCTCGATGCGCATTCCCCGCTGGCGCAGGGCGGGCTGCTGTCGTGGACCGGCCGGGTCTGGTCGACCGACCGTCGTCTGATTGCCAGCGGGGGAGGCCAGGCGGTGTTCCGGCACACCTGATCAGAACCTTTTCGGGTTTGGCAGTCGCTCAATTCAATCGGCCGAGCGGCCTAAAAAAAGTCCCCGTTTCGCTTGAAGGTCTTTATACGGTCTGCTCGTTATCTACTTCGCTGATTCCTAATGAATTCGGCGCATTCATTAGTCCGACTCCCTATAGGCACGCGAGCACACGACGGTCCTCCCTTCATATACAAGTTCGAAACAATTTCGAAGACCATCGCGACCGTTCTCCCGCATGCACGAACTCCAGGCTTCGAACTTGCGACACCTCGACCAGCGTCTGGCCGAACTGGACCGCCACCTGCTGCCTCGACCGCCCTACGGCTGGGTCCGCAGTTTGCGGGTGGCGATCGGGCTCAGCGGCTTCGAGCTCGGGACACGTCTGGGCGTGGGTCAGCCACGAATCAGTCAGATCGAGCATGCGGAGATCAGTGGATCGTTGCGACTGGGCACCCTCGACCGAGTCGCCGCGGCCATGCGATGCCAGCTGCGCTACGCCCTCATTCCCAAGGAGCCTCTTGAGCACTTGGCCCGCGAACAGGCGATGCTCGAGGAGTGGGGTTGGCGGCCAGTGCCATCCCAAAGTGCACCGCAGATCCCGAGGACGTGAGGCCGACGATCTGCGGTGCACGAAGAGCCGTGAACCGCAGCCAGCGGCGCCCTAATAACTCCTTGTAGCGGTTGAACGCGGACATCCCCCTCGGTCAGGGTTCGGTTTCCGATTCCAACCTCGACCAAGGAGGATGTCGTGTCCAACCGTACGCGCGCTGAACTGACCCGTGGGGACCGCCGGCGC
>DATDIE010000087.1:0-2644 GCA_036521235.1 Acidimicrobiales bacterium
TGCCCGGACGGGCCGGCGGCGTGCCGGGAGCGGGGCTCATGCGGGAAGCCGCTCGCCGGACTCAGAACCGGTCCCCGCCCCGGACTGGCCCTCGGACTCGCCCTCGGACTCCCGGGATTCCGCTGATCCATTGGTCCCGTCGGGCCCGTTCTGGAACTCCGCATCGTCGAAGGAGAGCGCCAACTCCGTCTTCTCCTCGTCGTCACGGGCCGGAACAGGGATGCCCCACCGCGCCATCCCCTCTTCCATGTGGCGGATGACCGTCTCAATCACCTCGACCCGTCCATTGCGCTTGCTCTCCGACGAGACCACGTCCCACGGGGCCAACGGGCCGTTCGTCAGCCGCAGCATGTCCGCCACGGCCTCGTCGTACTGCGCCCGCTTCTCTCGGTTGCGCCAGTCCTCGGCGGTCAGCTTCCACGCCTTGAGCGGATCGTCGCGGCGGCGCTCGAACCGGCGCAGCTGCTCCGCGTCCGACATGTGCAGCCAGAGCTTGATGACGACCATGCCTTCTTCGGCCAGCGAATGCTCGAAGTCCGTGATCTCTTGATATGCCCGCCGCCACTGCACCTCGGTGGCGAAGTTCTCTACCCGCTCGACGAGCACGCGCCCGTACCAGCTGCGGTCGAAGATCGTCATGCCACCCCAGCCGGGCAGCGGCGGCCAGAAGCGCCACAAGAAGTGGTGGCGCAGCTCGTCCGGCGTCGGCGCGGCGAACGGCGCGACGTGCACGTGGCGGGGGTCGAGTGGCTCGACCAGCCGCTTGATGGCCCCACCCTTGCCTGCGGCGTCCCAGCCTTCGAAGACGATGCAGACCGGTGGTCCGAGGTCCCCGTTGTTGAGCTGACCGCCGTTGATGAGCCGCAGATGCAACAGGCGGCGTTGCGCCATGCCGAGTCGCTTCGCCTCCTCGTCCTTGGAGAGCTTCAGCGAGAGGTCGCAGTCCTCGAGGCGTGGGTAGGAGAATGCACCGGACGACGCACCGGACGAATCACCGGACGAATCTGCCGAATCTGCCGAATCTGCCGAGTCGCCTGGGCCGGCGCCCGGCTTGGCGTCGTGGGAAGAGCGCTCGTCATGGTGACCGTGGTGGCCGCCGTGATCGTGTTTGCTCACGTCGCCTGTTGTAGCCGATCCACCAGGTCCGCGGCGACCCGGTCGGGAGCCGACGTGCCTCCGGGAGTCGATGCAGCGCCCGTGACGCCCGATCCGAGCGCCTCGACGACTCGTCGCACCAGCGTCGGCGCGCCCGCGATCACCAGCAGCTCCTGGTTCGAGAGATGGCTCACCCGGCCCACCTTGCGCCCGGACGGATCGAAGATGCCGATGCGGGCCCCGACGTATCGAGTCGAGTCGAAGGCGAGCGTGGCGACCTCGCGCCGTCCCACCGAGCAGATCGCCTCCAGCTCGTCGAGTCCCAGCCACGATTCGTTGTTATAGGACAACACGAGCAGGTCGCAGTCCACCGACTGGACGACCGACGCCAGCGCCGCGGGCATCGTGCGCTTCGAATTGAACACCGAGTGTGTGGACGGGTCGCGGGCGTCCACGCGCTTGCGTGCCACGCCGTAGGACTCCGGCGCATCCCAGGCGACCAAGGTCTCCCACACGTGGTAGTTGGTGAAATACCGGTGCTGGTTGTACGGCGGATCCAGGTACGCCAGGTCGAAGTGCCCGAGCGCCGACCCAGATGGCGAAGCCGACCCAGATGACGAATCCGACTCAGACCCGCACCTGTCGACGAGCTCGACCGCGTCGCCCTGGATGGCGCGCCCGGGGCCGGCCAGCAACTCCGGCACGCGCAACGTCAGGGGGTTCGACGAACGCGGCGCCCACTGCTTCACGTACGCCATCTGCACACCGGTGGTCGAGTCGACGCGGTCGGCCGCCTCAATGAGTGAGGTCAACAGGAGGGGGAACAGGGGCGACCCCGCATACTCCGAGTCAATGGCGTCGCGCACGGCATCAATCCGAGCGCCGTTCTGCGGCTGGAAGAAGCGGGCCTGATGGCTGAAGGTCTCCGTGACGTAGCCCGGTGTGCCGGGGAGGGCGTTGAGGTGGGTGATGGCCGCCTCGAGCGCGCCGGCATCGGTGACGGCGGCGTCGGTCTCGATGTAGGTGCGGGCGAAGGTGTGCGCATAGCGGGCGCTGTCGACGGCGGTGACGTGCACGCCCTGGGCCTTGAAGGCCTGGGCGACGCGGGTGGTGCCGGTGAAGAGATCGAGCGCGGTGCGGGCGCCGGAGGCCTGGCAAATTCGGGTGAGGACGGGGACGAGGCGGCGCTTGGACCCGAGATATTTGATCATCGAGGGGTCCGGGGCGTCACGCCGGACCACCCTACGATGGACGGTCATGGCGCCCGGGGACCATGCAGGAACCGTGTCCGGGGCCGACTCGCACTGGGTGCGCTGGCACGAGGCGTACGAGGATCCGTCGTCCGGGCTGTCGCAGCGGTTGCGGGGGGTGCAGTCGCTGGTACGAGCGGCGCTGGACGACGTGGCGGCGGCGCGTCCCTCGGCGGTCGGCGCCCCCGATCCAGAGCAGATCCGGATCGTCAGTCTGTGTGCGGGCCAGGGGCGCGACGTGATCGACGTGGTGGCGACCCATCCGAGGGGCTCCGAGGTCTCGGCACTGCTGGTCGAGC
>DATDIE010000088.1:0-2807 GCA_036521235.1 Acidimicrobiales bacterium
GTGCGCGCTCGGCTGCAGCAGACCCCGCCCAAGCGGGCGCCCGGCCTGGCGCCGCCAGCGCTCGTACGCCGCCGCGTCGGCCGGCTCGAACGGCGAGGGAAGCGGCTCTGCCGCCGACTGTGACTCCCGCAGGTAGGCCCGGCGGAGTTGCAACGAGATCCGGCGGCCCCGCGTGTCCGTCCAGAACGGGTACGGCTCGACCGCCGGCAGGCTCTGCTCGTAGCCGATGAGGAGCTCGGCGTACTCCTTGCACAGCTGGAGCATCACGTCGTCCTCCAGCTCGTTGTCGAAGGTGTGCCGGAAGCGCACCGAGAGCTTCTGGGGCGAGTTGGCGTCGAAGGCGTGGAAGTGGAACAGGCGGAGCCGCTCGCCGGTCGACGCGATGGCGTACCCGTCGGCGTCCTGGGTGATCGGGCGCTCGACCAGGTTCCCGAGGCCCACGTTGTACCCCGCGTGGCGCAGGTAGCCCGCCTCGAACAGCGTGGCTCCGATGTCCATCCATTTCTGATCAACGAAGAGGCCGGCCAGGGGGTCGTAGATGCACTCGGTGCGCAGATGTCCCCACCACCAGTCGAGGCAGTCGAAAGCGCGGCGGTCGAACCCGCAGAAGCCGAGGTTGTTGACGCCGCAGAGCAGCATGTGCCCGTCGGTGAGTTCGGCGCCGCGTGGGGGCGGCTGGAGGAAGTGGGGAGTGAGCAAGATCCCACCGGCCGTCTGCTCGAGTGCCGGCGACAGCTCGACCATCGGCGAGAGGACGAACGTGTCGGGGTCCAGGTAGAAGACCTGGTCGGCGTCGTCGAGGAGCCGCCGGAACAGCACGGGCTTGATCGACGTGGCGAATTCGACCAGGTCGTAGGTCATCGCCATCTCCAAGAGCGTGCGCCGGGGCAGGCCGAGGGCCGCCAGGCTCAGGCATTCCACGCCGTCGAGCTTCGGCAGGCCTTCGTCGTCGAGGTGGTCGATGAAGACGATCTTGAGCTTGGCCCCGTCCTCGTGGAGGCGCAGGCTCTCGCCGAGCGCCAACGCCCTGGGCAGATAGTTCGTCGAGAGGATGGTGCAGAAGGTGCGCGTCGTCACGGGCTCGGGTCTACGGCGGGTCGGTTCGGACGCAGCGATCGAAGCTGTCCTTATCCGCCATGTGCGGATGAAATCGTATCAGACCGCTCGCGCGCCCCATGATCCGACGGCACGTGCCGGAGCACCCCCACGACCCGCCCTGCGTCGAGCGCGACCGGCGGCGACTGGACTAGAAGAGGGCGATGAGCGCCGCCCCCGCCAACGACGACGACCGGTCCCGATTCCGCCCCTCGACGTACGTCGCGGCGCACCCCGAGCGCCCCGCCGTCGTCACGTCGAAGGGGCAAACCGTCACCTTCGCCGAGCTCGAGGAGCGCAGCTGCCGCCTGGCCCAGTCCCTCTACGCGCACGGCCTCCGGGAGGGTGACCACGTCGCGGTCCTCATGGTGAACGACGATCGCACCCACGAGGTGGCGTTCGGGCTGCAGCGCGCCGGCCTCTACTACACGATGGTCAACACGCACCTGACCGCGGAGGAGGCCGCCTACATCGTCGGGGACTGCGGCGCGCACACGTTCATCACGTCGCGCGCCCTGAATCCGCTGGCCGCGGAGATGGTCGCCCTCACCCCGGACATCGACCTCCGGCTCGTGGTGGGGGAGCCGACCGGCGGTGCCATGCCCGTTGGCCACACCGACTACGACGATTTCGTCGCACCCCATCCGGGTGTGCCGCTCGACGAGGAGCTCGAGGGCTTCTCCATGCTGTACTCGTCGGGCACGACGGGACACCCCAAGGGCGTGCGAAGGGAGCTGTCCCACGAGCCGTTCGGCACCTCCGCCACGCTCGTCCCGATGCTGGAGCGCATCATGGACTTCCACGAGGGCGACGTGTACCTCAGCCCCGCCCCGCTCTATCACTCCGCCCCGCTCGTCTGGTCGATGACCGTGCAGCGCATGGGAGGAACCGTGGTCGTCATGGAAAAGTTCGACCCGGAGCGTTGCCTCGAGCTCATCGAGCAGCACCACGTCACGCACGCGCAGTTCGTGCCCACCATGTTCGTGCGCATGCTGAAGCTGCCCGACGACGTCCGCGCCCGCTACGACCTGTCATCGCTGCGCTCGGTCGTCCACGCCGCGGCGCCCTGTGCGCCCGAGGTCAAGAAGCGGATGATCGAGTGGTGGGGACCGGTCATTCACGAGTACTACTCGGGCACCGAGGGGCTGGGCATGACCTGGATCACCTCCGCTGAGGCGATGACCCACCCGGGCTCCGTCGGCAAGGCCATCTGGGGTGAGGTGCACGTCTGCGGCGACGACGGCGAGGACCTCCCGACGGGCGACGACGGCGTGGTCTACTTCGGCTCACGCAGTGGCGCCGCCACCTTCGAGTACAACCACGATCCAGAGAAGACGCGCCAGACGTTCAACGACAAGGGCTGGTCCACCCTGTGGGACGTCGGGCATGTCGACGACGACGGCTACCTGTACCTGACCGATCGCAAGCTGTTCATGATCGTCTCGGGCGGTGTCAACATCTACCCGCAGGAGATCGAGGACGTCCTGGTGCTGCACCCCGCCGTGGCCGACGTCGCCGTCTTCGGCATTCCGGATCCCGAAATGGGGGAGGAGGTCAAGGCCGTCGTGCAGCCTGCCTCCGGCATCGTGCCCGGCCCCGACCTCGAAGAAGAGATCATCGCCTTCTGCCGGGCCAACCTGTCCCACTACAAGTGCCCGCGCACGGTCGACTTCACCGACCTCCTGCCCCGGGGCGAGAACGGCAAGCTGTAC
>DATDIE010000089.1:0-2050 GCA_036521235.1 Acidimicrobiales bacterium
CGCCTTTCTCCGACTTCATCACTCGCTACGCGTGGGGTGACGTGTGGACCCGACCCGGACTCGACCGCCGCGCCCGCTCCTGCATCACGCTGGCCGTGCTCGCCTCCCTCGGGCGTCTCGACGAGCTGCCGCTGCACGTGCGCGGCGCCCGGCGCAACGGCCTCACCGACGCGGAGATCGCCGAGGTGTTGCTGCACACCGCCGTCTACGCCGGCGTCCCCGCCGCCAACTCGGCGTTGGCCGTGGCCCGGCGCACGCTCGACGAGCCGGCCGAACCGACGTGAGCGACGACCGCCGCGGCGACTTCGTCCAATCGCTCGAGCGGGGTCTCAGCGTCATCCGGGCCTTCGGTCCCGACCATCCGCAGCTCACCCTGTCCGAAGTGGCGCAGATCACCGGGCTGACCCGCGCCGCCGCCCGCCGCTTCCTGCTGACCCTCGTCGAGCTGGGCTACGTCCACGCCGACGACCGCTTCTTCTCCCTCCGCCCACGGGTCCTCGAGCTGGGTTACGCCTATCTCTCCACGTTGAGCCTCAACGAGGTCGCCGCGCCGCACATGGAAGATCTCGTCGCCCACGTCCGCGAGTCGTCGTCGATTGCCGTACTCGACGGCGACGACATCGCCTACGTGGTGCGCGTCCCCACCAAACGCATCATGACCGTCACCATCGCCGTCGGCACCCGCTTCCCCGCCTACGCCACCTCCATGGGCCGCGTCCTGCTCGCCGCTCTGCCGCCCGCCCAGCTCGACGACTACCTCGCCCGCGTCCGCCCGCAGCCGCTCACCCGGCGCACGGTCACCGATCCCGCCCGGTTGCGCCGCATCCTGGGCGACGTCGCCGGCGCCGGCCACGCCCTCGTCGACCAGGAGCTGGAGGACGGGCTGCGGTCGGTGGCCGTCCCCATCACCGACAGCACGGGCAGGATCAGCGCCGCCATCAACGTCTCCGTGCACGCCAGCCGGGCCACCCTCGACACGCTGCGCCGCGACATCCTGCCCCGCTTGCAGAACACCGCGGCGCGCATCAGCGCCGACCTGCGCGTCCCGTCGGCCGGCGCGGTGAAGCGGACGCGGTAGGGAACGTCGGGCGTGGCATCGGCCACCCAGGTCGGCATCGTCGGCGCGGGACCGGCCGGCCTGGTGCTGTCGCACCTGCTGGCCCGGGCCGGGATCGACACGGTCGTCCTCGAGGCCCGCGACCGGGCCTACGTGGAGTCGCGGGTGCGCGCAGGCGTCCTCGAGCACGGCACGGTCGAGCTGCTCGACGCCCTCGGTGTCGGCGAACGCATGCACCGGCAGGGACGGGTCCACGAGGGCGTCAACCTGCAGTTCGACGGCGACCGCCACCGCATCGACTTCCGCGCCCACACCGGCAAGGCGATCATGATCTACGGCCAGCAGGAAGTGGTCACGGATCTCATCGCGGCGCGGCTCGACGCCGGCGCTCCCCTGGTCTTCGACGTCGATGACGTCCGCCTCGACGGCGTCCACGGCGACGACCGCCCCGTCATCCGCTACCGCCGCGCCGGGCGCGACGAGGTGCTGCGCTGCGACGTGGTGGCCGGGTGCGACGGCTACCACGGCGTGTGCCGGCCGGCCATCCCCGCCACCGCCCGCCGCAGCTACGAGCGCGACTACCCCTACGGGTGGCTCGGCGTGCTCGCCGCGGTGGCGCCGTCCACCGACGAGCTCATCTACGCCTACCACCCGCGCGGCTTCGCCCTGCACAGCCTGCGCTCCCCCGAGCTGAGCCGCCTCTATTTGCAGGTCGATCCCGACGACGACCTGGCCCACTGGCCCGACGACCGCATCTGGGCGGAGCTGCAGCGGCGCCTGGCGTCTCCGGGTTGGACCTTGCAGCAGGGCCCGATCGTGGAGAAGGCCATCACGCCGATGCGCAGCTTCGTGACCGAACCCATGCAATATGGCGGCCTGTTCCTCGCCGGTGACGCCGCCCACATCGTCCCGCCGACCGGCGCCAAGGGGATGAACCTCGCCATCGCCGACGTCGTCGTCCTCGCCCGGGCGTTGACTGCCTGGTATCGCCAC
>DATDIE010000090.1:0-10901 GCA_036521235.1 Acidimicrobiales bacterium
TGATCGCAGTCGGGCTGTCCTTCGTCTTCGTCCTGGTGATCGCGGCCGTGCTGCTCTTCTGCCAGTACTGGTTCAGCGACAAGATCGCCATGTACTCCATGCACGCCAAGGAGGTGACGCCCGAGCAGGCGCCACAGCTCCACGGCGTGGTCGACCGCCTGTGCGCGCTGGCCGACATGCCCAAGCCGAAGGTCGCCATCGCCACGACCGACATCCCGAACGCGTTCGCCACGGGGCGCAGCCCCAAGGCGGCGGTGGTGTGCGTCACGACCGGGTTGCTCCGGCGGCTCGACGAGCCCGAGGTCGAGGCGGTGCTGTCGCACGAGATCTCGCACGTGGCGCACCGCGACGTGGCGGTCATGACGATCGCCAGCGGCCTCGGCATGCTCGCCGGCCTGTTGACGCGGGTGATGTTCTACTCGGAGATCTTCGGCGGTGGCGGCAACAACAACCAGGGCGGCGGGCAGGTGGCGCTGATCGAGACGATGATCATGCTGGTCTCGATCGTCGTCTACTTCATCTCGTTCCTGTTGACCATGGCGCTGTCCCGCTACCGCGAGCTGGCGGCCGACCGCTCGGGCGCCATCCTCATCGGCCGGCCGTCGTTGCTGGCCTCCGCCCTCGTGAAGATCAGCGGCGAGATGGGCCGCATCCCGACCAAGGACCTGCGCGCCGCCGAGCCGTTCAACGCCTTCTTCTTCACGCCGGCGGTGGCCAACGGCGCCACCCAGGGCAGCGGGGGCGGGTTCAGCTTCGGCAACCTGTTCCGCACACACCCCACGCTCGAGCGTCGCCTGGCCCAGCTCGAGCAGCTCGAGCTCCAGCTCGGCCAGGCCGGCACGCCCGGCACGGTCTGATCCGGCTCCACGTCGGGGCGTCCCGAACCGGCTTCCTGAACTGGGCCCGCCCGGGCGGCGTGTCGGGAAGGTGAACGGCACGCCTGGGACGATCCGCCCGGGTCGCCCGAGGCGCTAGAACGGCGAACAGCAATGGGCCTCCTCGACACGATCCTCGGCCGCTCCAAGCCCGTCCGGGCCAACCTCGACGCGCTCTTCGCACTGCCGACCGCCGCGCTGACGCTGCAGAGCGCCGGCGGGCTCGTCTCCTCGGGTCACGCCGGCGTGTGCTGGAAGGCGCCGCCGGGCCAAGCCGTGGCCGACGCCGAGAAGGAGATCGCCGAGCTGGTCGGCCAGGACTTCACGATGGCGACCGACACCTTCGACTACGGCTGGATCCTGCTCGAGGACACCGACTTCGAGGAGCTCGTCACCAAGATCCACATGGCCAACTCCACGCTGCAGGACAACGGGTGGAGCCCCCAGTTGCTCTGCTCGGTCTTCGGGTTCGTCCCCGGCCCCGACGCGCCGGCCGACGCCAAGCCCTTCCGCCTCGTCTATCTCTTCAAGCGCGGCACCTTCTACCCGTTCGCACCGGTGGACCCTTCCAAGGAGCGCCGCGACACCGAGCTCGAGCTGCGCATCCGCACGATGGTCGGCGCCGACCTGCCGGTGGAGCAGGACCTGTCCCGCTGGTTCCCCATGTGGGACATGCCCGTCTCGTGACGGCGGCCGAGGCGCCGGCGCCGGCACCCGCTCCGGCGCCCGACCGCATCATCGCCCTGGAGGGCGCGGTCAACTTCCGCGACCTCGGCGGGTACGCCGCGGCGGACGGGATGCGCACGGCCTGGCGGACGCTCTTCCGGGCCGACGGCCTCGGCGACCTGACCGAGACCGACTTCTCCATCATGCGTGGGCTGGGGATCCGCACCGTGATCGACCTGCGCTCGGCCGAGGAGCTCGAGCGCGGCCGCTACGACGTCGGCGCGCACCCGGTCACGTTCCATCACTTCCCGATCATCGAGAAGCTGCCGGACGCCGACGAGTTCGACCGCCAACCCGGACTGCTCGGCACGCAGTATCTCGAGATGGTGCGCGACGCCGGGCCGTCGTTCGTCGCGGTGCTGTCGATCCTCACCCGGCCCGACGCGCTGCCGGCCGTGTTCCACTGCACCGCCGGCAAGGACCGCACCGGCGTGCTGTCCGCCATCCTGCTGTCGCTCCTCGGTGTGGACGAGCCCACCGTCGTGGCGGACTACGCGTTGAGCGGGGCGGCCATGACGCGCCTGCGGGCCAAGATCATCGTGAAGTACCCCGACAGCCGGGAGACGATCGAGAACATCTCCGAAGTGTTCTCGGCCGAGCCCGCTCAGATGGAGGCGCTGCTCGACCACCTGCGGGCGACCTACGGCTCCGTCGCCGCCTACGTGGCGGGCCTCGGCGCGGGGCCCGACCTCGTGGCGGGGCTGCGGGCGGCGCTGCTCGAGCCGGTTCCGGCTGCGTAGCTCTTTTCGCTTTTGCCCCGGTCGGTATCGCTGCCGCGGGCCTCGTTCAGGAGCCGAGCGACGCGGGGCCCTGACCCGAGATCGTTGCCTGCGCCGCCACCGGGCCCGACCCGCACGAGCTACCGCTCGACGACTCGACCAGGGTGACCGTCCCGGTGGCCTCGCCCGAGCCGGTGATCCCGGCGTAGGCGCCGGTCCCGCCCGCGATCGCGTAGCTCCCCGTCATCCGCTGCACCTGGACGCATCCGGGTCCCTCGCTCTGGCCCTTGTGCTTGTTCTTCAGGTCGAGCGTGACGGTTCCCCGGGAGAGCTGCAGGGAGAGGGAGCTCCCCGTCTTGGTCGCGGTGCCGCCGTCGGCGAAGGCGCCGGTGGCGATGACGCTGTACGTGGTGGTGGACTCGTTCGTGGAGTCGTCGATCAGCGAGAAGTGTTCCGTCGAGCCGCCCGCCACGGCGATCCCGGGGACCGCGGCAACGACTGGCGCCGCCAGGGCCACGATGCCGGTCCCCACGACGAACGCCTTACGTACGTGCCTGATGTTGCCCGCCTTCGCCTGTCCGAACATGACTGATCCCTTTCTGTCGAGATGCGAAATGCACTGCAGTCCGCAAGGTACGGATGGGCGGACTCGAAGTCGTCGGCCCGGCGGAGCTTTCACGTCACCCGTCGGGATGACGCGCCGCGTTTCGAAGTCACCCGGGCGGCCGATATCGAGGCGCGCCCGGGACGATGCCCGTCACGAGACGCCGGCAGTAGCGTCTTGCCATGGCCGAAGGCCAGCCCTTGGCGAATCGTTGGCGCCGCATCAACCTGGTGCGGCTGGACCAGATTGTCGCGTTGGTCCTGGCCGTCCAGATCGAACTGCACGTCTGGCACGTCACGTCGGGCGACCGCGTCCTGCCCGCCCTCGGAGGCCTCATCTTCAGTCTTCCCGTCGCGTTCCGACGCCGGTGGCCCCTCGGGGGGATGTTGGCGGTGTTGGTGGCCCTGGCCGTCAAGACGATCGTGGCCCCGGACTCGAACGGACCCTTGAACGATGCCGCCGGCGTGCTTCCCGCCCTGCTGCTCTTGTCCTACGGCGTCGGTGCCTTTGCGCCACCTCGGCGATCCCTCTGGGTCCTCCTTCTGGAGATCGCGGTCAGCACGGCAAGTTCGCTGATCACTCCGGGGAAGGCCTCGTCGATCCCGGCCAGCGTTCTCTTCGTGACGATCCTTCCGTACGTCTTCGGGCGAATGATGCGTGCCCGCAGCGAGAAGGTCCGGGCAGGTCGCGAGGAGGCGGAGCGCATCGATGCCGACCGCGATGCACGCGCCCGGTCCGCCGCGGCGGATGAGCGAACCCGCATCGCTCGGGAGCTCCATGACGTGATCGCGCACAGCGTCTCCGTCATGGTCATTCAGGCGGGCGGGGCGCGTCTCGTGATGGACGCTGATCCCGACCGGGCGGAGTCGTCGTTGCACAGTGTCGAGCGCGCCGGACGCGACGCCCTGGCCGAGATGCGCCGGCTCCTCGGGTTGCTCGACGACCAACGGGATGCCCCCCTCGGGCCCCAACCGGGCCTGGGCGACCTCGGGGCTCTCGTGGCGCAGGCCCGCGCGGCGGGAGTCGACGCGGTGTTCCACGTCGAGGGCGAGCCGGCGGCCGTGTCGCCCGCCCTCGACCTCTGCGCCTACCGCGTCGTGCAGGAGGCGCTGACGAACGCCGTCAAGCATGCGGCGCCCACCCGCGCCGACGTGCACGTGCGGTGGCGGCCCCACGCGCTCGAACTCGAGATCACCGACGAAGGGTCCCGCGCGTCCCCAACGCCGCACCATGCCCTCGCGCCGGGCGGTCATGGTCTGATCGGCATGCGCGAGCGCCTGGCGCTCCACGAAGGCACCCTGTCGGCGGACACCGGCCCCGAGGGTGGGTTCACGGTGCGCGCCGTGCTGCCGCTCGTCGAACGGGTGAGCGCATGAGGGTTGGGTTCGGCCATGCCCTGCGCGAGGGCGACCTCCGCCGGATCGACGCCGCGGCCGCGCTCGCGCTCGTGGTCGGGCTGGAGGTGCAGTGCTGGCTCGCGACGGGCGTCACCGTGCAGGACCAGGTCGTCACCGCCGTCGCCGCCGTGCTGTTCGCCGCCCCGGTCGCCGTACGGCGGCGGTGGCCGGGCCCGGCGCTCATGGTGGCCAGCGCGGTGCTGCTCGTGCAGGTCCCCCTCGGCGGCCAGCTCCTCGTCGCTCCGCTGCCGAGCGAGCTCCTTGCGGTGGCGGTGCTCCTCGCGCTCGCCTACGGCGCCGGGGCGTGGCAGGACGGCACTGCCGGCGTGCTCAGCCTCATTGCGTCACTGGCCCTGGTCGGTACGACCCCCTTCGTCCCCGGCGCGGCGACGCCGCCGACCGGGATCGGGGCCATCGGATCATCACTGTTCTATTCAGCGCTCATGGTCGTCCCCGGCTGGTTCGTCGGGCGCATCGTGCGGCGGCAGTCGCACCTGGGGCTCGGCTTCGAACGGCTGGCCGACCGGGCTGAGGACGACCGCCACCGTCACGAACAGGCGGCGATCTCAGAGGAACGGGCCCGGATCAGCCAGGAGCTCCAGGACATCATCAGCCACAGCGTGAGCTCCATGGTCGTGCAGGCCGGGGGCGCCCGTTTGCTCCTGCGGCGCGATCCGGAGCGGGCGCGCGCCTCCATCGTGGACATCGAGCGCACGGGCCGGGAAGCGCTGGCCGACCTGCGCCGCTTGCTCGGCATGCTTCGCAAGGGCGACGATCCGACGTCGCTGTGTCCCCAGCCCGGCCTCGCGCTCGCCGGAGGCCTGGTCGATCGTCTCGGTGCGGACGGACTGCCCTGCACCCTGTGCATGGAGTGCGACTTGACCGAGCTCACGCCCGGCATCGACCTGGTCGCCTACCGGACGATCGAGGCGGTCCTGACCGCCGCCTTGGAGCACGCCGCGGGAGCCGGCCACGTGACGGTTCGCCGGTCGGCCCTCACCCTCGAGCTCCTCGTCACCGTCACGCGCGGGGCGAACGAGATCGACCCCGACGACCTCGCGCAAGGTTTGCGAGCCATCACCGACCGGATCGGCCTGTACGACGGAAGCCTGCAGCTCGCCGAAGCTGGCGGCGGTGACGTCGCCGCGCGCGTCACGTTGCCGCTGGGCGTCGGAGCCGTCGCATGACGATCACCGTCGTGGTCGCCGACGACCAGTCGCTGGTACGGGCCGGCTTCCGCATGATTCTCGAGGCGGATCCGGACCTGCGCATCGTGGCCGAGGCCTGCGACGGGAGCGAGGCTGTCGAGGCCAGCCGCCATTCCCGTCCAGACGTGGTGCTGATGGACATCCGCATGCCCGTCATGGACGGGTTGGAGGCCACGCGTCGCATCATGAAGCTTCCCGACCCGCCCCGTGTCCTGATCTTGACCACCTACGACACCGATGAATACGTCTTTGAGGCGATCGTCATCGGGGCCAGTGGGTTCCTCTTGAAGGACACCGCGCCCGAGGATCTTCTCTCCGGCATCCGCACTATCGCCAACGGCGACTCGCTGTTGTCACCGTCGGTGACGAGGCGCTTGATCGAGGCCTTTGTGCAGGACCATCCCACGCCAGCGACGCCGCCCGCGGGACTCCAGAGCCTCACCGAGCGCGAGTTGCAGATCCTCCAGCTCTTGGCACGCGGCCTGTCCAACGCCGAGATCGCGGAAGAGCTCTACCTGTCCAGCGCCACGATCAAGACCCACGTGGCCCGGGTCCTCGACAAGCTCGGGGTCCGCGACCGGGTCCAGGCCGTCGTGGTGGCCTACGAGACGGGGGTCGTGCGCCCCGGCGCCGCGGGCTAGGTGCTAGCCGGATCCGCCGGCCTTCTCAGCGTCTTCACCCTCTTCGCCCGCTTCACCCTCCCGGACGTCGGGCCGCAGCCGGTCGATGACGTCGGCCAGGGCCAGGTCGAGGAGCGTGATGCCGCCCGAATCGTGGGTCGTGAGGGTGAGGCGCACCTTGTTGTAGCGGATGTCGATGTCGGGATGATGGTTGGCCGCCTCGGCCGCGGCACCGACGGCGTTCACGAACTCGAGGGAGGCGGCGAAGTCGTGCAATTTGACCAGTGCGGTGAGCTCGTCACCCTGGCGCGTCCAGCGCAGGTTCTGTTCCTCGAGCGCGGCGTCGACGTCGGCGAGCGCGAGCGGGGGCTCCCTCACGGGTGCGTCATGTCCTCCGGCCGCACTGCGGCGTCGAACTGCTCCCCCGTCAGCAGCCCGAGCTCCAGGACGGCTTCGCGCAGCCCGACGCGTTCCTTGTGCGCCTTCTTGGCCGCCTTCGCCGCGTTGTCGTAGCCGATGATGGGATTGAGCGCGGTCACGAGCATCAGCGAGTTGCGCAGGTGCCGGTCGATCTGCTCCAGGTCGGGCTTGAGGCCCTCCACGCAGAACTCACGGAACGCACGGCAGGCATCGGTCAACAGCGCGATCGACTGCAGCACGTTGTACGCGATGACCGGCTTGGCGACGTTGAGCTCGAAGTTGCCCCGGCTGTCCGCCGTCGTCACGGCGACGTCGTTCCCGATGACCTGGATGCCGACCATGATCATGGCTTCGCTCTGCGTCGGGTTCACCTTGCCCGGCATGATGGACGAGCCCGGCTCGTTCTCCGGCAGCTGCAGCTCGCCCAGGCCGCTGCGCGGCCCCGAGCCCATCCAGCGGATGTCGTCGGCGATCTTCATGAGCGAGACGGCCAGGGTCTTGAGGGCGGCGTGCGTGAAGACCAGGGCGTCGTGCGCGGCCAAGGCGGCGAACTTGTTGGGCGCCGTCACGAAGGGGAGGCCGGTCTCGTCGGCAATCGCCGTGGCCACACGCTCGGCGAACTCCGGATGGGTATTGAGTCCCGTGCCCACGGCGGAGCCGCCGATGGCGAGCTCGTAGACCTTGGGCATCGTCTGCTCGATCCGCTCGATGTCGTCGTTCAGCTGGGACGTGTAGCCGGAGAACTCCTGGCCCAGCGTGATGGGGACGGCGTCCATGAGATGCGTGCGACCGATCTTGGTGACGTCCGCGTACTCCTCGGCCTTCACCGCCAACGAGTCGCGCAGCGCGGCGACGGAGGGAAGCAGGCGGTGCACGATCTCCTCGATCACCGCGATGTGCATCGCGGTCGGGAACGTGTCGTTCGACGACTGCGACATGTTGACGTGGTCGTTGGGGTGGACCGGTTCCTTCGAGCCCTTCACACCGCCGGCGAGCTCGATGGCGCGGTTCGAGATCACCTCGTTCGCGTTCATGTTGGTCTGGGTGCCGCTGCCGGTCTGCCAGATGTGCAGCGGGAACTGGTCGTCGAGCGCACCCTTTGTGACCTCGCCCGCCGCCTGCTCGATGAGCCCGGCCAGCGCGTCGTCGAGCTTGCCGAGGTCGCGGTTCACCGCCGCCGACGCGGCCTTCAGGACGCCGAACGCGCGGATCAACGGTTTCGGCATGGTCTCCCGGCCGATGTCGAAGTGGTGCAACGACCGCTGCGTCTGCGCACCCCAGTAGCGGTCGGCGGGGACCTCGATCTCCCCCATGCTGTCGCTTTCCACCCGTGTGTTCGTCACGAATTCAGCTTAGGACCGGTGCCGAACGCCGGGGCCCGGGGGGCGCGTCGCCGACGCGGGGTGAAATTCGCGTAAGGCGCAGAGGAATTCTCGGTGAACCGCCTCGGCGAATGCCCCGGACAACGAAGATGGCGCGGCCGCCGTCTCGAGAGAGCGAATCCGTTACTGACCAGGGGCGATACCGAGCGGTCCCGGCGATCGCGCGCCGCTCACCCCCGATTGCCAGGGACCGATGCTTCTACCCGATCGGGTGAATAAGGCGATTAAGGCGCGAGGTAGCAGGTCAAACGGTGTTTCCCTCGCAGGGGCTCCCTTTCGGGAAGCGGAGAAAGCAGTACCGAGCAGTTCCGGGGCCATTACAACGCCTCGTTTCGCATTTCCGTCCTCGGTGTAACCCCGCCGGGTGGGAACAGTCTGAAAGGGACCTCAAAGCATGCGGAGGACTCGAGTCAAGCACTCGATTGCAATGGTCGGCCTCGTCCTCGCGACGGTCGCCGCGACGACCGCACTCTTCGGCGCAGCCGCAAACGCGGTGACACCGGACAGCGGTACGTCCAATGCCTACGGCATCAACGTCCAACTCCTCGGTGGGAACCTGCTGGGTCCCATCCCGGCGGTCCAGCTGGGCGCGGGCGGAGCGGCGGACGGAGTCTCGTCGACGTTGCCCGTGGCCGTTCCGGGGCTGTTGACCGCGAACACGCTCAACGCCGATTCGAACTCCACCAATTTCGGTCAGGCCACCGAGACGATCAACGCGTCCGCCGGTGCTGAGGGGTTGGCGGGTCTCAACGGCCTGTCCCTGCTCGGCGTGGCACCGCCACTGCTGAACGTCGACGCCATCAACACGCAGTGTTCGTCCTCCGCGCTCGGCTCCACCGCGTCGACGACGGTCGTCGGACTGTCCATTGACGGCCAGACGATCAACATCCCCGGTCCGATCGCGCCGAACACGGGCCTCACGGCCGCCCAGCTCGGCCCGCTTGCCGGGCTGATCACCCTGACGCTGAATGCGCAGGACCCGACGCTCTCGGTGAACCAGGCCGGTGACACATCCGTCGACGTAATCGGCCTCCAGATCACCCTGCTCGGCGTCCTCGACCACGGCGCGGTCATCAACGTGGCGCACTCCTTCTGCCAGGCCACCGGCCCCGACATCGAGGCCCCGGCGGCGGTGGACAGCATCACCCCGAACTTCGGCCCGGCGACCGGTGGCACCCACGTGACGATCACGGGCACCGGCTTCCAGTCGACCTCGACCGTCACGTTCGGCAATGCGGGCCTGGCCACCAACGTCAACGTCGTCTCGCCGACCGAGATCACGGCGGTCTCGCCGCCCGACGCCGGCATCTCTTCGAACACGCCGGTCGTCGTCCAGGTGTCCAACCAGTTCGGACCCGGGTCGACGACACCCACGGCGGGCAACACCTTCACCTATGAGGTCGCGCCGACAATCGCCAGCGTCAACGGCATCGTGCCCAATCAGGGCCCGGTCGCCGGCGGCACCGCGGTGACCATCACCGGGACGAATTTCAACCCGGGCGACACGACCACCTCGGTGAGCTTCGGCGGCGCTCCGGCGACGAACGTCGTCGTCGTGAACTCGACCACCATCACGGCGGTCTCCCCGCCCAGCCCGCTGCCCTCGCCGGGCACCGGCCCCGTTGACATCACCGTCAGCGATGCCGGCGGGACGTCGAGCAACACGCCGCCGGTGACGTTCACGTACGCGACGTTCAACACGGTCGTGACGAGCATCCACCCGACCGCGGGCCCGGTGGCGGGCGGCACGACCGTCACCATCACCGGCAGCGGCTTCGAGCTCAACGGCAGCCCGAACGTGACCGCCGTCGACTTCGGGACCGCCGCGGTGCCATCCGGCCAGATCACTGTCAATAGCAACACGACCATCACCGTGGTCTCGCCGGCCAGCCCACTCCCCTCGCCGGGAACGGGCACGGTGGACGTCACGGTGACGACACCGCTCGGCACGAGTCCCAGCGTGGTGGGTGACCACTTCACCTACGAGCTGGCACCGACCATCGCGTCGGTGAACGGGATCGTGCCCAACCAGGGCCCCGAGGCCGGCGGCACGCCCGTCACCATCACGGGCACCAACTTCGTGGCGAGTGACGCCACGACCTCGGTCCTCTTCGGCTCGACGCCGGCCCCGCCGGCGAGCGTGCATGTGGTCTCAACGACCGAGATCACGGCCGTCACGCCCCCGGGCACCGGAGTGGTCGACGTCAGCGTCTCCGACGCCGGCGGCACGTCGAGCAACGCACCGCCGGTCACGTTCACGTACATCCCGCCGCCGACCATCGCGGTCAACGGGATCAACCCCGACAGCGGCCCGACCGCGGGTGGCCAGACCGTGACGATCACCGGCACGGACCTCGGCACCACCGGAACGACGGACGTCTTCTTCGGCGGATTGACCGGCAACCAGGCGACCAACGTCGTGGTGGCCGGCGACGGTAAGTCCCTCACCGCCGTCACGCCGATGGGCAACCCGGGCTTCGTCAACGTGATCGTCACCACCCAGGGTGGGGTGTCGAACACCGAGACGTACCTCTACATCGGCCTCCCGTTCGTCGGCGTGAATGGCCTCAACCCGGCCTTCGGCCCCGACACCGGCGGCACCGTGGTGACCATGACGGGCACCGGCCTCACCGGCATCACGGCCGTGACCTTCACGCAGGCATCGGACTTCACGACTTGCGGCGCAGGCTCCTTCACGCCCGGGACGGCGGTCACCGCAGTCAGTGACACAAAAGCCAAGGTGACGACACCGGCCTTCGCCGACGGACCCGCCGTGCTCTGTATCACCGCACAAGGCGGCACCGCCCCGGCGGCCGAGGAGTTCACCTTCGAGGGGACCCCGGTCGTCAGCACCAACGGCATCAACCCGAACCAGGGGCCGACGTCGGGCGGCACGCCGGTGACGATCACCGGTAGCGGCTTCCCCCAGGGTGACCCGAACGTGACGGTC
>DATDIE010000091.1:0-5548 GCA_036521235.1 Acidimicrobiales bacterium
GCGTCGCCGAGGTCTGGATCGACCCGGGCATCGGCTTCGGCAAGACGATCGAGCACAACCTCTCGCTGCTGGCGCACCTGGGCGAGCTGGTCGACGACGCGGCCGGCGCCGGCTGGGCCGGCGTGGCCGTCGGCACCAGCCGCAAGCGCTTCCTCGGCCTTCTCGCCGCCGCCTGCGGCTCGCCCGCCGGCACGCCGCCCGAGTCCCTCACCCCCGCCCCGATCGAGGACCGCCTGGCCGGCTCGCTGGCCACCGCCGCCACGGCGCTCGTGGCCGGCGCCGGACTGGTCCGGGCCCACGACGTGGCGGCGACGGTCCAGTTGGCCCGGCTGTATGGTCCTGCCGCATGAAGGGCCAGTGGGCTGCGGGTATCCCACCCCGCAACTTCACCTGGGTGATCAAGGACCACCTCGCACTGAGCGAGCGCCCGGGGGGGTTCTCGGTCAACCACCGGCGGGTGCGGCGCCAGGAGGAGATCATCTGGCTCCGCGTCCAGGGCTTCGGGCGCGTGATCTCGCTGCTGCCGTCCCCGCACAACCTCGCCGCCTACGAGGAGGAGGGCCTGGCCTGGGCCCACTACCCGCTCGAGCGCACCGGAGACCCCCGCCCCGTGCTCCTGGCCTGTTTCCAGGACGTCGACGACTCCCTCGGTGCCGGCCTGCGCATCCTCTTGCATCAGGACGAGCTCGGCGACCGCATCATGGGCGTCGTCGCCGGCTACCTCGTGTGGTCGGGGCGCATCGCCAACCTCCCCCAGGCGGTCGCCCTCGTCGAGGGCGTCTGCGGGCACGCCATGGGCGCCCCGGGCCGCGAGCTCCTGGCGGAGATGGAGGGCATGCCCGCCCGCGGCACCCCCAAATGAGCGCCCGCGGCGCGTGATCCGGCGCCCCGCGTGAACGACCGCATCGAGATCCGCGACCTGCGCGTCACCGGCGTCCACGGCGTCCTGCCCGAAGAGCGCGAGCGGGCCCAGCCCTTCGCCGTCGACGTCACGGCCTGGCTCGACATGGAGGCCGCCCAGCAGAGCGACGACCTGGCCGACACCGTCGACTACGGCGCGCTGGCCCAGGCCGCGGCGGACGTCGTCGGCGGCCGCTCGTACCAGCTGCTCGAGGCCCTGGCCGGCCGCCTGGCCAACGCCCTGCTCATCGTCGACCCGCGCCTCGAGGCGGTCGAGGTGACCGTGCGCAAGCTGCGGCCGCCGCTCGCCCTCGACGTCGGCTCGACCGGCGTCCGGGTGCGCCGCGCCCGTTGACTGCGGGGCCCACCCGGCGGGCCTTCATCGGCCTCGGCTCGAACCTCGGGGACCGCCGCGCCCACCTGCGTGCGGCGATCGAGCGCCTCGAGGCCGCCGGCGACGTCGTCGCCGTCTCGCCGCTCTACGAGACCGCGCCGGTCGGCGGCCCGGAGGGCCAGGACGACTACCTGAACGTGGTCGTGGAGCTGCGCACCGCCGACACGCCCCGCGCCCTGCTCGAGCGCGGCCAGGCCCTCGAGGCCGCGGCGCACCGCGAGCGCGCCGAGCGCTGGGGCCCGCGGACCCTCGACGCCGACGTGCTCTGGGTGGAGGGCGAGGAGGTGGACGAGGCCGACCTGACCGTGCCCCACCCCCGCCTGTGGGAGCGCCGCTTCGTGACCGCCCCCCTGGCCGACCTGGCCCCCGACCTGGTGACGTCGGCCCAGGTGGAGGCGTCTGGTGGCGAGGTCGTCCGTATGGGTAGGCTGTAGCCGACGTTTTCGCATCATCTGTAGGCGACGGGCACCCGGTTGGGGCTCGAACGCCGAAGGAGGTCAGGTGCACACGATCCGCATTATTGGCCCAGGCCGGGCCGGCACGTCCCTCGCCGCCGCGCTCTCGGCGCGCGGCTGGGAGTTCGCCGGGTTCCTGCGCCGGGGCGACGACCTGTCGGGCGCCGCCCGCGGCGTCGACGTCCTCGTCATCGCCACCCCCGACGACGCCATCACCGAGGTGGCCGCCGCCGTGGTGCCCGTGGTGACGACGACCGTCGTGCACCTCTCGGGCTCGCTCGGGCTGGACGCCCTGGGCGCACACCCGCGGCGGGCCGCCGTGCACCCGCTCGTCCCGCTGCCCAACGGCGAGGTCGGCGCGGCCCGGCTGTGCTCCGGCGTCACCTTCGCCGTGGCCGGCGACGCGGTCGCCCACGAGATCGCGGCCACCCTCGGCGGCCGCACGGTCGACGTGGCCGATGAGGACCGGGCCGCCTACCACGCCGCCGCCTGCATCGCGGCGAACCACATCGTGGCGCTGCTTGGCCAGGTGGAGCGGGTCGCCGTCTCCGTGGGCCTCGACCTCGAGTCCTTCCTGCCGCTGACGCGGGCCGCCGTCGACGACGTGGCCGCCCTGGGGGCGCAGGCCGCCCTCACCGGGCCGGCGCGCCGGGGTGACTGGGCCACGCTCAGCCGGCATCTCGACGCGTTGCCCGAATCGGAGCGCCCCGGCTACCAGGCCGGCGCCGCCCTCGCCACGAAGCTGGCCGCCGACGGCGCGCCGGCGCAGGTCTCCGTCCCGGCGGCGGTGTAGGGCCGGGGGAGCGACCGCCATGTCCATCGACGTGCAGGAGACCGCGGCCGGCTGCCGGGCCCGCCTCGATGCGGCGCGCTCGGTGGGACGCACCGTCGGGCTCGTCCCGACCATGGGCGCGCTGCACGCCGGGCACGTCTCGCTGATCGCACGGGCCCGCGCCGAGTGCGACGTCGTCGTGGTCAGCATCTTCGTCAACCCGCTGCAGTTCGGCGACCCCGAGGACATCGCCAAGTACCCGCGCACGCTCGAGCGCGACCTCGCGGAGTGCGCCGAGGCCGGGGCCGACGTCGCGTTCGTGCCCCCGGTGTCCGAGATGTACCCCTCGTGGCCCGAGCCGCCGGCGACGACGGTCTCGGTGCGCGGGGTGAGCGACGCCTGGGAGGGCGCCTCGCGCCCGGGTCACTTCGACGGTGTGGCCACCGTGGTCGTCAAGCTCTTCTCCGCCGCCGGCCCGTGCCGCGCCTACTTCGGCCTCAAGGACTTCCAGCAGCTGGCGGTCGTGCGCGCCATGACGGCCGACCTCGGCCTGCCGGTCGACGTGGTGGGCTGCGCGATCGTGCGAGAGCCCGACGGCCTCGCGCTCTCGAGCCGCAACGTGCGGCTCTCCGACGCCGAGCGCGTGGCCGCGCTGGCCCTGTCCCGGGCCCTGGCCGCGGGACGGGCCGCCATCGCGGACGGCGAGCGCGCCGGTGCTGCGGTGGGGGACGCCATGCGTGCCGTGGCGGCGGCCGAGCCGCTGGTCGAGCTTGACTACGCGGTCGCGGTCGACGCCGCCACGCTCGAGCCCGTGGACGCGATCGAGGACCCCGCCGCCGTGCGCCTGCTGATCGCCGCCGTCGTGGGGCCGGTGCGCCTCATCGACAACTCGGGCGCGCTCGAAGACGCCGACAATGTTCCGACCGACCCAACCAATCACGACCAGTCCGACGCGGCCGTACCGGCCCGCACACACCGCCAACTCGAAAGGATCGTGTGAGCCAGATGCGCCGCCGCATGATGAAGTCCAAGATCCACCGCGCCACCGTCACCGGGGCCAACCTCAACTACGTCGGGTCGATCTCCCTCGACACCGAGCTCATGGCGTTGGCCGACATCCTCCCCTACGAGCAGGTCGCCGTCCTCGACATCGACAACGGCGCGCGCTTCGAGACGTACGCCATCGAGGGCGAGCGCGGCCAGGTCTGCCTCAACGGCGCCGCCGCCCGCCTCGTCGCGCCGGGGGACAAGGTGATCGTCATCACCTACGCCGAGTACGACCGCGAGGAGCTCGAGTCGTACGTGCCGCGCGTCGTGCACGTCGACGGGCGCAACCGGGTGATCGACGAGGCGTCCGCGCGCCTCGACGCCGAACTGGCGCCCCTGACCGAACCGGCGTGAGCCCGGAGGCCCGGCCGGGACCCTTCGACGTCCTGGTCCTGGGCAGCGGGGTCGCCGGGCTCTCGGCGGCCGTCCGCCTCGCCGAGGCCGACGCCGCGGGCCGGCCGTCGGTGTCCCTCGGGGTCCTGACCAAGGGCGCGTTGTCGCAGTCGGCGACGCGGTGGGCCCAGGGCGGCGTGGCCGCCGTCCTCGGAGGTGACGAGGACTCGACCGACCTGCACCTGGCCGACACGCTGCGCGCCGGCGCCGGCCTGTGCGACGAGGAGGCCGTGCGCGTCCTGGTCGACGAGGGCCCGGCCCGCGTGCACGAGCTGATCGCGCTCGGCGCCCGGTTCGACCGCGAGACCACCGGCTCCCTCGCCCTCGCCCGCGAGGGCGGTCACTCCCGCGCCCGCGTCGTCCACGCCGGCGGCGCCGCCACCGGCGCCGAGGTCGAGCGCGCGCTGGTCGACGCCACCTTCCGTTCCGCCAGCGCCGTCCTCGAAGGCTGGTTCGCGCTCGATCTCCTCGTGGAGGGCGGTCGCTGTGTCGGCGTGACCGCGCTCCCCCCACACGCGCACGGCGCGCGGCCGGCGCCCGTGGAGATCCGGGCCGCGCACGTCGTGCTCGCCACCGGCGGCGCCGGGCAGCTGTACTCGGTCACGACCAACCCCACCGAGTCGACGGGAGACGGCGTGGCGATGGCGTTGCGGGCGGGGGTGCCCACCGCCGACGTCGAGTTCGTGCAGTTCCACCCCACGGCGCTGCACCACCCGGCCATGCCGCGGCCGCTGCTGTCCGAGGCGCTGCGCGGCCACGGCGCGCTGCTGCGCGACCGCGACGGCGAGCGCTTCGTCGACGAGCTGGCGCCGCGCGACGTGGTGAGCCAGGCGATGGCGGCGCGCATGACCGAGCAGGGCGTCGACCACCTCTGGCTCGATGCCACCGGCCTCGAGCGCTTCTCCCAGCGTTTCCCGACGATCGCCGCCTCCCTCGCCTCCATCGGCCTCGACCCGGAGAAGGACTGGCTGCCCATCGCGCCGGCGGCGCACCACCTCTCGGGGGGCGTGCTCACCGACCTGTGGGGCGCCACGGCGCTGCCCGGCCTCTGGGCCGTGGGCGAGGTCGCGTGCACCGGCGTGCACGGGGCAAACCGGCTGGCCTCCAACTCCCTGCTCGAGGGCATGGTGTTCGGGGCGCGCCTGGCCGAGCGGATCCCCGGCGGCGCCACCGGTCCCGAGCCGAGCGGCGCGCTGCGCGTCGTGCTCGGCGACGGCGCGCTCGACGGCATCGGCTGCACGCGCCTGGCGGCCCGGACGCGGGTCGTCCCGCGCGACGGCGCCGCAACGACGGCTCCCGACGTCACCAAGCTGCGCGACATGCTCCAGCGCGCCATGACCCGCGGCGCCGGCGTGGTGCGCAGCGCGCCGTCGCTCGAGGGCGCCCGGGCGGCGCTCAACGAGGTGGCCGACCTCCTCGGCGACCCGAACGGCTCGGTGCGGGCCGGCGAGCTGGCGAACCTCCTGCAGGTCGGCGACGCGCTGTTGGTGTCGGCCGAGGCGCGCACCGAGAGCCGCGGCGCCCACGCCCGGCGCGAGTACCCCGACACCGACCGGACGTGGCGCCGCCGACTCGCCTTCGCGGCCG
>DATDIE010000092.1:0-2154 GCA_036521235.1 Acidimicrobiales bacterium
GGCGTCGAGGTTCTCGGTCAGGCTGACCGGAATCCCCGCCGTCCGCAGCTCGGCGACGAACCCGCCGAGCACGTCGAGCAGGCCGTCGCTGGCGATCCCCGTGGCCCGGTCCCGCCCCATCTCCAGGGCCATCAGCGCCCCGAGCCGCTCGGGGTGGCCAGCTCCTTGGCCGCCTTCTCGATGTCGGTCTGGTACTTGAGCAGGATGTGCAACGTTTCGGTGGCCGTCTCGTTGTCCACGTTGGCGATGCCCAGCAACAGAAGGGTGCGCGCCCAGTCGAGGGTCTCCGACACCGACGGCGCCTTTTTCAGCTCCAAACTCCGTATCGAGCGCACGATCCGCACCACTTGATCGGCGAGGGACACCGAGATCCCCGGAACCCTCGTCAACACGATCTCCCGCTCGCGCTCGACATCGGGATAGTCGATGTGGAGAAAGAGACACCGGCGCTTCAGAGCCTCGGACAGCTCCCTCGTGTTGTTGGACGTGAGAAACACCAAGGGGATCGGGGTGGCTCCGACCGTCCCCAGCTCGGGAATGGACACCTGGTAATCGGACAGGATCTCGAGGAGCAGCGCCTCGGTCTCCACCTCGACGCGGTCGACCTCGTCGATCAGCAACACGACCTTCTCGGTCGAGCGGATGGCCTCGAGCAGGGGTCGGGTGAGCAGGAACGGCTCCGAGAAGATGTCCTCCTCGATGTCCGTCCACGACTCGCCGCCCTCCTCGCCGACCCGCTGGGCCTGGATCCGCAGGAGCTGCTTCTTGTAGTTCCACTCGTAGAGCGCCTTGGACTCGTCCAGGCCCTCGTAGCACTGGAGGCGGATGAGGCGCGAGCCCGTCGCATCCGCCACCGACTTGGCCAGCTGGGTCTTCCCCGTCCCCGCCGGACCCTCCACCAGCACCGGCTTGTTCAGCCGGTCGGCCAGGTACACCACGCCGGCAATGCCTTCGTCGGCGAGGTAGTCCACCTGCCGCAGACCTTGTCGCACCTCGGTGGGCGACTCGAAGCGGGGAGCGGCGTCGGTGGCGGTCACGAACATCTCCTCACAGAAGGGGACCGGCGCGGTGCCGGTCCCGAACCAAACCAAGCGCCAATGCTACCGGCGGTGAGCCAAGGTGCTGCAGGGAGTTGTGCTCAGGGCGAGAGTTGTCAGGTCCGAATTTGGCCCTCGCCCGTCACCAGGTAGCGGGTGGTGGTCAGCTCGCGCAGGCCCATCGGCCCCCGCGCATGGAGCTTCTGGGTGCTGATGCCGATCTCGGCCCCGAAGCCGTACTCCTCCCCGTCGGTGAACCGGCTGGACGCGTTGACCACGACCGCGGCGGCGTCCACCTCCCGCTGGAAGCGACGGGCCGCGCCGAGATCGCCGGTCACGATGACCTCGGTGTGCCCCGACCCGAAGCGGGTGATGTGGTCGATGGCGCCGTCGAGGTCGTCGACGACGACCACGCTCAGGGTGAGGTCGAGGAACTCCCGCCCGTAGTCCTCGTCGGTCGCCGGCGCCACCCGCTCGTCGCCGAGGACGGCACGGGCGGTGTCGTCGCCTCGCAGGACCACCCCGTCGAGCTGCGGCTCCAACCGGCGCAGGAACGCCTCGGCCACTTGGCGATGCACCACGAGCGACTCGGTGGCGTTGCACACGCTCGGCCGCTGGAGCTTGCCGTTGACGACGATCGCCGCCGCCATGTCAAGGTCGGCGGCCCGGTCGACGTAGACGTGGCAGTTGCCGTCCCCGTCGATCACGTAGGGGACGGTGGCGTTGGCCAGGACGCTGTCGATCAACGACCGGCCGCCCCGCGGGATGAGGCAGTCGAGGACCCCGCGAAGCTGCATGAACGCCGTCGCGGTGGGCCGGCTCGTGTCCTCCACCAGACTCACGGCGTCGACGGGCAGGCCCACCTTGCCCAGCGCGTCCCGCAGGGTGGCGGCGATGGCCCGGTTCGAGCGCAGGGCCGCCGAGCTCCCCCGCAGCATCACCGCGTTGCCCGACTTGAGACAGAGGCCGGCGGCGTCGGCGGTGACGTTGGGCCGGTTCTCGTAGATCACGCCGATCACCCCCAGCGGCACGCGGACCTGGCGGATCTCGAGGCCGTTGGGTCGGACCCAGCCGGCGACCGTCTCGCCGACCGGATCGGGAAGCGAGGCGATGCTGC
>DATDIE010000093.1:0-2459 GCA_036521235.1 Acidimicrobiales bacterium
GGCGGAGCGCCACGATGGTCAGGCCCAGCATGAACGGCAGGCCCGCCCACGGCAGCAGGATCACCGAGATCCGCCCCGCGTACTGCAGGAAGTACGGCGAGAGCATGTAGGCCAGCGCGGCCGCCGTAGGCCCCGGCCCTCTCATCCCGAGGATCCGGCAGAGATACAGCATCCCGAGCCCCGCCGCGCACAGGATCGAGCCCAGCCACAGGCGCTGGACCACCCAGACGGGCACCCCCAGCAGGTGGAAGACCGCGTAGAACGGGCCCATCGGGAGCAGGTACCCGATGTACTCGTGCGTGACGGTGCCCAACCCGACGGTCGGGTTCCACATGAAGGCGGCCTGGCTCAGGAACGACAGCGGGTCGAGATACAGGTACGTCTTCGTGTCCGGGGTGACCAGCCCCGGCCGCACCAGGAGCAGCGGGACGTAGGCCAGCCCGGCCACCACGACCAGGCCGCCGACCCACCACCAGCGACCGCCGCGCCGCGCCGACTCCGCCCGGCGCCGAGCCCTGGCCTCGGCCCTCGTCAGGCCGCCGCCCCCGGCCTCGGTGGCGACTCCGCCGCCCCCGCCCTCCCCGCCGTCACCCTCCCCGCCGTCGCCGTTCCTCTTCTTCGCGTCGCGGTTGGCGGCGTGCCGCCCCCGGGAGGCGGTGACGGTGAATGCGGAGGTCATCAAGGGGCCAGGAGGTCGCCCGGTAATGTAACCAGGCCAGGCCACCACTACCCGTCAAGGGACGGGAGACGCGAAGGGAGCGCCCCCGTGGCCACGACCGCCACCAGTACGAAGAGCCGGCTCACGGGGGAGCGGCCACAGCAGGGGGTCACGCCTGATTCCCTGCTCGCGCTGCACGAGGCGGGCTACCGGGCCATCCTCGAGCGGATCGGCGACGGCCGCATCCTCGATGTGGGCTGTGGCCAGGGCTTCGAGTCCGCCCGCTTCCTCGGCCCCGCCCGCCGGGTGGTCGGGGTGGACTATTCATCCGACGCCACGTCGACCGCGGCCGCCACCTACGGCGCCCAGGGCCTCGAGGTCGCCCAGATGAACGCGCTCGACCTCGGCCTGGCCACGGCGAGCTTCGACGGCGCCTGCTCCTCGCACCTGATCGAGCACTTCACCGACCCCGAGCCCCACGTGGCCGAGCTGGCCCGGGTCGTCAAGGACGACGGCGTGCTGTGCCTCGTCACGCCGAACGGTCCGACCGACTTCGAGAACCCCTTCCACCTCCATCTCTTCGACCGGCCCGAGCTCAAAGCCATGCTGGACCGCCACTTCGGCGACGTCTGGCTCGGCGGCATCGACGCCGCGCCGCACGTGAAGGCCGACTTCGAGGCGCGCCGCCTCAAGGGCAACAAGCTGCTCAAGCTCGACGTCTTCGACCTCCGCCACCGCATCCCGTATTCCTGGTACGTCTGGGCCTACACCCGCATCCTGCCGCTCGCCTACAAATTGGTCGCCCGCGGCGACAGCGGCGGGAGCACCGGCATCACGGCCGACGACTGGTTCGTCACCGACGAGCCGGACGACACCACGCTCGTGCTCTTCGCCGTGGCGCGCAAGCCCCGGCGCAACGGGAACGGCCGCGCCTAGATGCTGGCCGTCGGCCTCACGGGTGGCATCGGCTCCGGCAAGTCCGCCGTCGCCGACCTCCTCGTCGAACGGGGCGCCATCCTCATCGACGCCGACCAGGTCGCCCGCGACGTCGTGGCCCCGGGCGGCCCCGCCTACCAGCCGCTCATCGATCGGTTCGGGCAAGGCATCGTCGCCCCGGACGGCACGATCGACCGCCCGGCGCTGGCCAAGATCGCCTTCGCCGACGACGAGTCCCGCCTCGCCCTCAACGGCATCACCCACCCGGCCATCGGCATCGCCATGATCCAGGCCCGCGACGCCCACGCCGACACCGACCACATCGTCGTCCTGGCCATCCCGCTCCTCACGGCGCAGCACCGCGAGACGGTGCGGCTGCACAAGGTCGTCGTCGTCGACACGCCGGTCGACGTCGCGCTGGAGCGCCTGCTCTCCCAGCGCGGCTTCGACAAGGACGACGCCGAGGCGCGCATCCGCTCGCAGATCTCGCGCCAGGAGCGGAAGCAGGAGGCGGACTACGTCCTCGACAACTCGGGCGACCGGGCCGCCCTCGAGCGCGAGGTGGACAAGCTCTGGGACTGGCTGCTCGAGGCCCAGCGCGAGCAGCGGACACGGCAGGAGAAAGAGGAGCAGGCATCGGCCTGACGGCCGCCCACGCCGCGCTGTCGCCGGCCTCCAGCCGGGCGTCTCCCGCCGGGTCCGAGACACCCCGCAGGTAGCCTCGAAGGGTCATGCCCGCATTCGAAGTCGTCTCCCCGTTCAAGCCGTCAGGCGACCAGCCGACGGCCATAGAAGCCCTGACCAAGGGCGTGGCCAATGGGGACCGCTATCAGACGCTCCAGGGCATCACGGGGTCGGGCAAGAC
>DATDIE010000094.1:0-23101 GCA_036521235.1 Acidimicrobiales bacterium
GCGAGGCGATGGGCGCGCCTCGCCGCGTGCGCGGCCCGGCGCAGCTGGCGGGCGCGTTGTCGCCGCTCCGCCGGGTCGACGAGCTCGGCCTGCTGCCGCAGCGCAGTGGCCAGCCAAGGTCGCGCCGGCGCGAAGTACTCGGCGTGGAGCCCGGCGTCCGAGATGATCTGCAGCGCTTCGGTGAAGCGCTGCACCGAGGCGTCGACTTCGCCCGCATAGAGCAGGCGGACCCCATCGGCCAGGTGCACTTCCGTCGATGTGTGTGCGTCCCCGAGGTCCCGCCCGATCTCCATGGCCACGAACGGCTCCGGGACGCGGCCGATGCCGGCCCGGGCCCACGCGCTCAGCGCGATGCCGGCCGCCGTGGCGTCGCCGATGGAGGTGGCGGTGTAGTAGAGGTCGCGCGACACCTCGAGTGCCGATTCCAGTTCGCCGAGGCGGTAGTGGGCGAAGGCGAGGTGCCACAGCGCCGTGTTCTGTTCCCAACGACCGCCCGTCCTCTCCAAGAGCCGGATCGACTCACGGCACGCCTCGATGCACTCAGGGAAGCGGGACGATGCGTACAGGACGGTGGCGACGAAGCTGAGCGACTGGCCCTGGCCCCAGACGTCACCGCGCTCGCGACGGATGGCCAGCGAGCGCTGTGCGTAGGCGAGTCCACGCGAGTACCACGGCACCGTGGTCATCACCGGCGCGTGCTCGGAGTAGGCCTGCGCCAACTCGGGGCTGGGGGGGTAACGCTCGGCCAGGTTCATTTCGCGCAGATGCGCCCACGCGCAGGAGAACTTGCCGGCGCTGAACCAGTAGACGTGGGCGAGGTTGCTGTAGAGCCGGATGGCCACGAACTCCCGCTCGGCCCCTTCGGCCATGCGACGCCCGACGAACAGCCGCGGCAGGAGCGTGTGCAGGCACTGGACGAGGGCCTCGTACACGACGGCGACGGAGATCGTGACGCGCGAGCGCGGGACCCAGCGCCCCAGGGCTCGGAGCGCACCCTCGAGCGAGCGCGCCGCGTTGACCTGGTCGCCCTGCTTGAAAGCGACGTCGCCTAGCTTCCCGTTGATGACAGCCCGGGCCAGGTCGTCCTGACTGAGCCCGAGCGCGCGCTCGAAGTGGCGCGTGGCCTCCGCGTAGTCGCCCTGGAGCATCAGGACCTCACCGAACTCCTCGTCCACCCGGGCCGACAACGCGGGCTGGCCGACACCGGCGCGCTCCGCGATCCGGTAGTGGGTCACGGCGACGTCGAGGGCGTGGCGGGCCCGCGCCTCTCCCGCCGCTCGGAGTGCATAGGGGAGCGCGCGAGCCGTTTCGCCGGCGGCGTCGAAGTGGTAGGCCAACTCGAAGACGCGGTCGGGGTCGAGGTCCTCGATGCGTTCGGCCGCCGCCAGATGGAGCCGGCGACGTTCGGACCCATCGAGCCCGTCGAGCAAGGCCTCTCGCAATTTGTCGTGGGTGAAGGCGCCGCGGCCGTCGGACTCGGTGACCCACAGGATCCGCCGCCGCCGCGCGCTGTCGAGCGTCGGTGCGGCGCTGGCCGCGTTCTGGCCGGAGAGGGCAACGGCCAGGTTCAGGTCGAATTCCTTTCCCAAGACGGCGGCGATGGTGAGCAACTCGATGGCGTCGGGTGCGAACAGCTCGAAGCGCCGCTGCAGAATTAGCGCGGCACGCCGCGAGGTCTGCACCTCAGTCATCGGCCCCGGGTCGATCTCCCACCCACCCGAGCCGGTGCGCAGGGCGCCGGTCTCGACCATGCCCCGCAGCACCGCCGAGGCCATGAAGGGGCTTCCGTCTGCCAGCCGAACGACCGCATCCACGGCGTCGCGCGGCAACGGTCCGGCCATCGACTCGCAGAGCGCCTCGACGTCGGCCGGATCGAAGGGGCGCAGCGCCACGACCGCGGTCGGATCGATCGTGCGCAAGGGGTGGCCCGCGGCCACCTCTTCGGAGCGGAACGAGGCCACGACGACCAGCCGGCAGTCGGCGGCGGACGCCTGGCGGTCCTGCCAGCGGTCCAGCAGCTTGAGCGTCATGGCATCCGCCCACTGCGAGTCGTCCAGGAGGATGAGGACGGCGCTGGGTGCCTGGCCGAGGACGTCGAGCAGGCGGAGGAGGGCGTCGATGCTCCTCGCCTCGCCGTACTGCTCGGGGCCGAGCCCGCCGGGGTCCACCGGCCCGACAACGGCCGCGAGGGCCGGGAGCGCGGCCGCCACCGCGTCCGCCCGGTCGCCCAGGTGGCCGCGGAGGCCGCCACCCTCGGCCAGTGTTGCGTCGAGGTCGCTGGCGACGATGCCGGCGGCGATCCCCTCGAGCATCTGGAAAGGCCGCGGCGCGGCCTGGTCCACCCCCTGGCCACGCAGGACGAGCACGTCGCGTTGCGCCGCGTGCACCGCGAGCTCGTCGAGGAGCCGCGTTTTGCCGGTGCCCGACTCGGCTTCCACGAGCACGAGTCGCCGTGACGAGCCGGCCGGCCGCTCCAACACTTCCACCAGGTCCGTCAACTCGTCGGCCCGGCCGATGAACGCCGGCTCGGCCAACACGTGGCGAACGTCTCGTTGGCCCGGCGTGACGGGTGGCTCCGCGAACCCGGCCTCCAGGGCGACCCGGATCTCCTCGATGTCGAGTCGGGCGGCGGCGGCCGACTGGTAGCGCACGCCGGGATCCTTGGCGAGCAGGCGCTGCAGGACACCTTCGAGCGCACGCGGCGCCGCGACACCGAGAGACCGCAGCTGGGGCGGCTCGGCGTTGAGGTGCCGGCGCAGAACCTCCCCCACGGTGTCCCCGTCGAAGGGGGGCGCGCCACTCAGACATTCGAACAGCACGACGCCGAGCGCGTAGAGATCGGTCCGGTGATCGACCGTCGCGGTGATGAGCCCGGCCGCCTCGGGCGCGAGATACCGCACCGCCGCCGGGTTCTGGTCAGCGGTCCCTCCGGTGCCGCCGCCCCGCGACAGCCCGAAGTCGACGAGCTGGGCCGTCACGCCCTCGGCGTCCCGCGCCACGACGATGTTCGGCGGCTTCACGTCGCGATGGACGACACCCAGCTCATGCACCTCATGCAGCGCGGTGAGGATGTCCGCCGCCACCCGCAGCGTTGCGGTCACGGTCATCGGGCCGCGGGCCAGCACGAGATCGAGCGGCTCTCCCGACACGCGCGGCTGGACGACGTAGAAATGACGCCCGCGATGCCCACACCAGATGACGCGTCGGGTGCTGCCGAGATCGATGCGTTCGAGCAAGCGGGCCTCGTGCTGCAGCCGGGAGTAGACGGCCGTCGGCATGCTGCCCGTCTCGATCGTTTTGACCACGACCTCGGCGTCTTGGAGGCGGTCGACGCCCCGGTACGTGTCGATGCCGTTTCCCCGCTTGATGAGCCCGGCCAGCTCGAAGCGCCCCTCGAGGAAGTCACCTCCTACGCCACCCACGGCGCGCGGCGACTCCTCGATGAAGGTCATGACCGTGGGCCCGGCGGCACGTGTCTGCACGCGCGTGGCCCCCGTGTGCACCGCCGCCCATCTCTCGCCGCACCGACGCGCAGCGCCCCTCCCGGCCGACTCACGTTCCTCTATTTCCCCCGACGCTGCCCCGTTTTCTTAGGGACTCGGCAGTTTACCCACGTCGTTTGAGGTTTCTCGGCAGCGGCAATGCCACATTCGCGTCCCCAAGGAGACGGTTGCCGAACTCAGGGTCCCCAACAACCGTTCGGGGAGCCCGGAAGAGTACCGACACGCCGCCCGGGCGCAATCCCCGCGTTCGGCCAAAATCAGGAGGAACGAATCTGGTGGACGGGCCGCGAGGCGGGCACGCTGGCAGGGCGATGTCGATGTACAGCGAACTCCTGAGCCGATTGTGCGCTGATGTGGACCCGGTGCAGCTGCCGACGTCGCGCGACGAATTGGTGGTGATCCTCTTGCAGTGCCGGCGTCGGCTCGAGGGCCACAGCCTCGAAAACGACAACGTCATGGCCGAGGACCTGGCGCTCGAGCTCGACCACGACCGCATGCTGCTCCGGCTGTGCGCCGCCATGGGCATCGAGAGCGACCCCACCCAGTTCGTGAACCCGCTGAGCGAGCGGGCCCGCCTCGAGGGACTGTTGCGGCGGGCTGGCGTGGACTTTCGCACCCTCGACGACCACCGACGGGTCAGCGTCAACCACTGACCGCCCCGGGACCGTCCCGGGTCCCGTACGAACCGCCCCGGTCAGCGCCGGGGGATCGACTTGCGTTCCGCCAGCACCGCCGCGTAGACCGCGGCCTCGGTGCGGCGCCGCATGCCCAGCTTGGAGAGCAAGCTCGAGACGTAGTTCTTGACCGTGGCTTCGGCCAGGAAGAGGTGTTCGGCGATCTGTCGGTTCGACTGTCCTTGGGCGATCAGCTCCAGCACACGGCGCTCCTGTGGCGTGAGCACGGTCAGCCTGGACTCGGCCTCCTGGTCCTTGCGCAACCGGTCGAAGAGCTCCTGCGTCAGCACCGGGTCGAGCAACGACAAGCCCTCACTGACCCGGCGGATGTCGCCGAGGAGGTCGCCGCCGCCGACCTCCTTCAACACGTAGCCGGACGCTCCCGCCATGATCGACGAGAAGAGCGCGTCGTCGTCCGAGTAGGACGTGAGCATCAGGCAGCGCACGCCCGGCAGGTCGGACTGGATCTCCCGGCACACCTCGATGCCCGAGCCGTCGGGCAGCCGCACGTCGAGCACGGCGACGTCCGGCTTGAGCTCACGGATCAGCCGGAGCCCCTCAGTTGCGGTCCCCGCCTCGCCGACGACCTCGAGATCCTCCTCCGCCTCGAGCAGTGTGCGCAGCCCGGTCCGGACGAGCTCATGGTCGTCCAGCACGAACACCCGTATTCCCATGCGTTGATTTTGGCATGCGCCTGCCGTGTGGTCCGTCGCACCCGGTTCCCCAACGCACGCAGGGAGGCGCCGTATACGGCGCCGGAGCACCGGTAGCCTGGTCGATCGTGCAGCCGTTCGATCAGATCAACGACCCGGTCAAGCTGCGCCGCTTGGTGCAGGCGATCCTGATCCTCGATGCCGAATTGAACCTGCCGGTGGTGCTGCGGCGCATCGTGGAGGAGGCCTGCGACCTGGTCGACGCGCAATACGGCGCCCTCGGCGTGCTCTCCGCCGACGGCCAGACGCTCGACCAGTTCCTCACGGTCGGGCTCGACAGCGATCAGGAGCACGCCATCGGCCCCCGTCCGACCGGGCGGGGCGTCCTCGGGACGCTCATCGTCGACGACAAGCCGCTCCGCCTGGCGAACCTCTCGGACAGTCCCGACAGCTTCGGGACCCCGGCGCATCATCCGGGGATGACGTCGTTCCTCGGCGTGCCGGTCCGCGTCCACGGCGAGGTCTACGGGAACCTCTACCTCACCAACAAGCGTCACGCGCGGGAGTTCTCCGCGGACGACGAGGAGCTCGTGTTGGCGCTCGCCATGGCGGCGGGCATCGCGATCGAGAACGCGCGGTTGCACGCGTTGGTGCGCGACAACACGCTGACCGAGGACCGTGACCGCATCGCGCGGGACCTCCACGACTCGGTGATCCAGCGGCTCTTTGCGATCGGGCTGTCGCTCCAGGGCACGGCGCGACTCGTCGAGCGCCCGGACGCCGTGCTGCGCATCGCCGATGCGATCGACAAGCTCGACGAGACGATCCGCCAGCTGCGCAAGGCGATCTTCGACATCGAGTTGACGATCAACAAGGAGGGTTTGCAGCCCAAGGTCCTCGACCTCGTGCACGAACTCCGGCCGGTCCTGGGCATCCACCCCCAGGTGGCGATGAGCGGCGTGGTCGATCACGCGGTCACCGGACAGCTGGCCGAGGAGGTGCTCGCCGTCCTGCGCGAGGCGCTGACCAACGTCGGCAAGCACGCTAAGGCGACCCAGGTCATCATCACGATCGCGGCCGACGCCGACCTGCGGATCGTGGTCGCCGACGACGGCATCGGCGTTGGTGCGTCCGCCGAGGGGTCCCGCGGCGGGCGGGGGCTCAAGAACATGCGGCAACGAGCCGAGCTGCTCGGCGGGGGCATGGTGATCGGCACCTCGCGCGAGGGCGGCACCCGCCTCACCTGGTATGTCCCGCTGCCGCCGGCCGACGACACCTTCGGCGCCGTTGCGGGCACGAGCGCCGGGGCGACGACGAGCGCGTAGGGCTTCGCCCGCCCACGCCCCGCGTTCCGGTCCTAGCATCGAGGACAGCCCTCTCCTGGCCGTTGCTGACCACGTCGAGCGGCGGCGTGGCCGAGGGTCGGGACGACGGTGCGAAAGGGGTTCGACATGAGCACGACGGCGGCGACGGCGCCCGCCCCCCGCGGCTTCTGGAGGAATGCCTTCGGGCGTCGCCAGCTCGACAAGTACCCCGACACCCTGCCGCGGATCGGCTATCTGGCCCTCGTCGTCCTGACGACGATCATGCTCTATTACCTCTACTACGTGGAGGGGGCGGTCACGCCGCGGCTGCTGCCCTACTACCACATGTCGTTCGCGTTCTTCCTGTACCTCCTCGTCGTGTCGAACGCGATCGGCGCGTTCAGCGCGTTCATCGGCGGCCTCTCCGACAAGATCGGCCGCGCCAACCTCACGATCTACGGCACGCTGGTCGTCGCGCTCATCCAGCTCTTCGCCATCCCACACATCACGGACAAGTGGTGGTTCGCCGCGTCGTACTGCGTGATTGGCTTCGTCGAGGGCATCATCCTGGTGTCGACGCCAGCGCTGATGCGTGACTTCTCGCCCCAGATGGGCCGCGGCGTGGCGATGGGCTTCTGGGCGCTCGGCCCGACCATGGGCGCGCTGTTCGCCAGCGTCGTGGCGACGAACACGCTGGACCACCTCTACCCGTGGCAGGACCAGTTCATCATCTCCGGCCTGATCTGCCTCGGCGTGGTGGCCATTTCGTTCGTGTTCCTGCGCGAGCTTTCCCCGCACCTCCGCGACCAGCTCATGGTGAGCGAACGCGAGCGCGCGCTCGTCGAGGCGCGGGCCATGGGCATCGATGTCGAGAAGGCGACCGCGCACCCGATCCGCTCGATGATGAAGCTCGACCTCATCGCGTCGTCCGTCGCCATCTCGGTGTTCCTGTTGTTCTATTACGCCTCGGTCAGTGTCCTTACCATCTATTGGGTCGTGACGTTCAACCGGACCACGTCGCAGGCCAACAGCATCAACATCTGGTTGGCCGCGTCGCTGTCCCTCGGGCTCGTCCTGGCGGGGTTCCTCTCCGACCTGTCGCGGGTGCGCAAGCCGTTCATGCTGATCGGCGCCGTCTGCGGCATCGTGATGATGTTCTTCCTCATCCATCAGACGGGCGAGCCCCACGCCAGCATCGACGCCAACATCCTGGTGATCGTGCTGCTCGCCGTCTCGATCGCGTTCGCCTACGCGCCGTGGATGGCCAATTACACCGAACAGGTGGAGAGCCACAATCCCGCGCTCACCGCGTCCGGCCTCGCCATCTGGGGTTGGATCCTGCGCATCACCGTGGCGCTGTCCTTCCTCGTGCTGCCCTACGTCATCACCACGTCGACGACGCTCGTCGACAACCAGAACGCTGGCTCCACGCTGCAGGCGATCCAGGCCGCGCAGCCCTACGCGCCGACCGCGACGTTGAAGTGCAACCCGACCCCCGCCCCGTCGGACGTCATCGCCAACCTGAAGACGACGCCCCTGGCGCGACCCGAGCTCGACACGCTCGCCACGATCCTGACGGTCTGCAACAACACTCACAGCTTCTCTCAAGCCCTCACGGCGGCCGGCGGCCTGACCAACCACGCCGTGCTGGGCCTGAACGCCTTCAACCCGCTCGCCCTGCAGATCCAGAACGGCAAGACGGTGAGCCTGGCCCAGGTGGCCGGGGTGGCGAAGTACTCGCCGAACCTCGCCAACCTGCTGTTCTCCGAGGCGAAGCTGGTCCCGGCGCAGCACACGTCGCCGGGCGAGTGGAAGCGCTGGTGGACTGTCTGCGCGATCGGCATGGCGGTCTTCGCCGTGCTGGTGTTCTTCATGCGCGGCCGCTGGAGCCCGCGCGCCGCCCGTCGCGACCTGCAAGAGCACGACCGCATCGTCTCCGAGGAGCTGGCCAAGCTCGTGCAGGAGGAGCCCGCCACCGTCTGAGCTCGTCCGCTTTCCGGCCGCTGGGATGAGCGTGGGAGGATCGTCCCATGCGTGAGCTGGAGCATTTCGTCGGGGGCAAGTCGGTGGCGGGGACGTCGGGCCGTCACGGGCCGGTGTTCGACCCGGCCCGCGGCGTGCAGACGGGCACCGTGCCGCTGGCCGACGCGGCCGAGATCGACGATGCGGTCGCCCTCGCGAAGGACGCGGCGGCCGAGTGGGGCGCCGGCTCGCTCAGTTCGCGGGCCAACGTGCTCTTTCGGCTGCGCGACCTGGTCAGCCGGGCCGCGCCCGATCTCGCCGCGGCCGTCACGGCCGAGCATGGCAAGGTGCTGAGCGACGCCGCGGGTGAGGTGGCCCGCGGCCTCGAGAACATCGAGTTCGCCTGCGGCATCCCCCACCTCCTAAAGGGCGCCCACTCCACCGAGGTCTCGACCGGCGTCGACGTGCATACCGTGCTCGAGCCGCTCGGCGTGGTGGCTGGCATGACCCCGTTCAACTTCCCCGTCATGGTCCCGCTCTGGATGCTGGCCAACGCCGTCGCCTGCGGCAACGCGTTCGTGCTCAAGCCGTCCGAGCGCGACCCGTCGCCCTCGCTCCTCATCGCCGAGCTCGCCCACGAGGCGGGCGTGCCCGACGGCGTGCTCAACGTCCTGCACGGCGACGCCGAGGCGGTGGACGCGCTCCTTGCGCACCCCGACGTGGCCGCCGTCTCCTTCGTCGGCAGCACCCCGGTCGCCCGGCACGTGTACGCGGAGGGGGCGAAACAAGGCAAGCGCGTCCAGGCACTCGGCGGGGCGAAGAACCACATGATCGTGTTGCCCGACGCCGACGTCGGCGCGGCCGCCGACGCGGCGATCTCCGCCGGCTACGGCTCTGCCGGAGAGCGGTGCATGGCCGTCTCGGTGATCGTCGCCGTCGGCGATGTGGCCGACCCGCTCGTCGACGCGATCACGCAGCGCATCCCCTCCGTCGTCATCGGCCCCGGCGACGACCCGGAGTCGCAGATGGGTCCGCTCGTCACCGCGCAGCACCTCGCGCGCGTGCGCTCCTACATCGACGGCGCCGAGGGCGAGGGCGCCCGCCTCGTCGTGGACGGCCGCAACGGCGCTGCCAGCGCGGCGGCCGCGCACCCCGACGGGTTCTTCCTCGGCTGCACGCTCCTCGACAACGTCACGCCCGGCATGCGCGCCTACGACGACGAGATCTTCGGGCCCGTGTTGAGCGTGGTCCGGGTGCCGGACTACGACAAGGCCCTGGCGCTCGTCAACGCCAGCCCGTACGGCAACGGGACGGCCATCTTCACCCGCGACGGCGGCGCGGCGCGCCGCTTCCAGCGGGACGTGACCGCCGGCATGGTCGGGGTCAACGTGGCCATCCCGGTTCCCGTCGGCTTCCATTCCTTCGGCGGGTGGAAGTCCTCGCTCTTCGGCGATAGCGCCATGTACGGCCCCGAGGGCATTCGCTTCTACACCCGGCCCAAGGTCGTCACGACCCGCTGGCCCGACCCGGCGTCCAGCGAGATCGACCTCGGCTTCCCCCGCACTCGCTGACCAGCCCTTCCGGGGCTGCAGCGGCTCGGTGGTATTGAGATCGGACACGCTGTCCGAATTCATATACAGGCGGAAGACGGGTCGGGGTTGCCCGCGATGACCAGGCCCCAATCCCATCGATGGGGCGCCCTCGTAGGACTGGCCGTAGGGTGGCTTCGACATTGAAGTCAAAGTCGAAGACGAGCTCGGGGAGGCACGGATGGCTCTGGCACTGGATGGGCTGCGGGTGGTCGACGCGGACACCCACCTGACGGAGGCCCACGACCTGTGGACCAAGCGCGCTCCCGCCAAGTACAAGGACCGCGTCCCCCACGTCGTCGACGTCGAGGGCAAGCCCATGTGGTACGTCGACGGGGCCGAGCTCGGCTTCGCCGGCGGCGGCGGGGTCATCGACCGTGAAGGTGGGAAGGGCCGCGCCGCCGAGGCGCTCTTCGAGTGGACCCAGGACGAGATCCACCTGGGCGCCTTCGACATCAAGGCGCGCGTCGAGGTGATGGACGACTCGGGCGTCTACGCGCAGGTCTGCTTTCCCAACTCCATCGGCCTCGGCGGCCAGGGCATCTCCGACGTCGTGAAGGATCCCGAGCTCCGCCTGCTCTGTGTGCAGATCTACAACGACGCCATGGCCGACGTGCAGGCGGATTCGGGCGGCCGCCTCCTGCCCATGCCCGTCCTGCCGGCCTGGGACGTGGACGCCGCGGTCGCCGAGGCCAAGCGGGTCGCGTCCATGGACCTCCGCGGCGTCAACATCACGTCGGACCCCAACGACGTCGGCGGTCCCGACCTGGCCAACCGGGCCTGGGACCCGCTCTGGGAGGTCTGCACCGACCAGCACCTCCCGGTCCACTTCCACATCGGCGCCAGCCTCACGACCATGACGTACTTCGGCACGTACCCCTGGGAGTCCCAGGACGAGGACACCAAGTTGGCCATCGGCGGCACGCTGCTCTTCATCGGCAACGCCCGCGTCGTCACCAACCTGATCCTCTCCGGCATGTTCGACCGCCACCCCGCACTCCAGATGGTCTCGGTGGAGAGCGGCGTCGGCTGGGTTCCGTTCATCCTCGAGGCCCTCGACTACGAGATGTCGGAGAACGCGCCCAAGCAGCTCGAGAAGCTCTCGATGCTCCCGTCCGAGTACTTCAAACGCAACCTCTTCGCGACGTTCTGGTTCGAGCGGAACAACCTGCCGACGCTCGTCGAGGCGGTCGGCGCCGACCGGATCCTGTTCGAGACCGACTTCCCGCATCCGACGTGCCTGTACCCCAAGCCACTCGACACCGTCGCCGAGAAGATGTCGGTGCTCGCCCCCGACGTCCAGCGCAAGATCCTCGGCGAGAACGCCGCCAAGCTCTACCGCCTCTGAGCGGCCGCCCGTGCGAGGTCGATCGGCCGCCCCGGGTCGCCCGACCGCGTCGCAGCGGTGTCGCCCGTCCGCGCCACGCCGGGCCCGCGCTCGCCGCGCGTCCCCACCCACGACACGCCGGCGCCAACCAGGAGGACCCCGGCGGAGACGGCGAGCGGCAGGCTCAGTGAGTAGTGCGCCGGATCGTTGCCACTCAGCGCGAGCAGCGAGCCGAGCACCGCGACCCCCAGTGCGCCGCCCGCCTGGCGTGCCGTGTTGAGCACCCCGGCCGCCAGCCCGGCTCGCTCGGCCGGGGCCGACCCGACGGCCAGCGAGGACAGCGCGGGCATGGCGATCGAGCACAACCCGACGGCCAGCGTCCCGGCGACCAGCACGGCGAGCGACGTCGACGAGTCCACCGACGCCAGGACGCCGGCCCCGCCCGCCGCGATCATCAGGCCCAGCATCATCGGGAGTCGGTGTCCCCGGCCCGTGAGGCGGCCGCTCACCACCGAGCCGGCGGCCACGAAGACGGCCATCGGCAGGAGGAGCAGCCCCGTGCGCAACGCGGACTCGCCCCGCGTCTGTTGCAGATAGATGGACAGGCACAGCAACGCGCCGTACAAGGCGAAGTTGAAGCACGCGCCGACCACCACCGCGGCAGAGAACGGACGCGACGCAAAGAGCTCCAACGGCAGCATCGGCGCCGATCGCCTGCGCTCGGCCCGCAGGAACGCAGCGCCCAGCAACACGCCGGCGACGAACAACGCGGCCGGCAGGGGCGTCAACCAACCGACGTCGCCGGCCTCGATACATGCCGCGGTCACGAGGACGAGGGAGAGCACCGACAGGACGAGACCGGCTCGGTCGATGGGCTCGCGCCCCCGCCGAGGCGCCTCGCCGACGAACGCGTGCAGCAGCCAGAGCTCGACCAGCCCGACGGGGACGTTGATGAGGAAGATCGCCCGCCACCCGACCGTGGCGATGAGTGCGCCCCCGAGCACCGGTCCGGCCGCGACGCCGACGCTGCCGGCCGCGCCCCACGCGCCGATGGCACGGGCTCGTCGGCGGTGATCGGGGAACTGGTGCACGAGCAGCGCCAGTGAGCAGGGCAACAGCGCGGCCGCCCCGAGGCCCTGGACCACCCGGGCTCCCACCAGGAAGTCCTGGCCCGGCGCGAGTGAACAGGCGAGGGAGCCGGCGGTGAACACGGCGATCCCCAGCGAGAACATCCGCCGCGCCCCCACGCGATCGGCGAGCGATCCCGACGTGAGCATGAACCCCGCCAGGGCCAGTGTGTAGGCGTCGACGACCCACTGCAGGCGCGACAGCGATGCGCCCAACTCCTTCGAGATGCTCGGCAACGCCACGTTGACGACGGTGGCGTCGAGTTGGATGACGAAGAACCCGAGGCACACCGCGAGCAGCGAGAGCGACGCGCGGAGCCGTCGTGTCGTGGCGTCGCCGGCGTGTGGGATCGCACTCGGAGCGTGGGGCACTACCTCTCTCAATACCCAGGCGCGGTGAACCCGACGGCTGCCCTCGTCGTTGTCACCCCGTAGCGCATCCGCTGCAACCGGGCTTCGCCAGGTCGGCGAGGCCAGGCCGGCGGGGCCATGCGCCGATTACCTCGGGCTCACCACACGCCTGGCACGCCACCCGGTTGGCTGCGGGCCCGGGGGGCTGACCGGTGCCCCGGGGCACAGTGGTGGGCGAGGCGGGACTTGAACCCGCACATCCTTTCGGACACAGGAACCTGAATCCTGCGCGTCTGCCAATTCCGCCACTCGCCCGAGTGACCGGACAAGAGTAGTCGCTGCCGGACCTGCCCAGATCAGCCAAAAGGCTGATTTGGGTATAGGTGACCAGGTCAGACGCCTGACGAGTCCCTGTTGAGCCGAAAGGGCCGGTATCCTTGCGAGCACCATGGGACTCCAGCAGTTTGAGGAGCGCCTAGAGCGTCTGGTGGAGGGAACGTTGGCCAAGCCGTTTCGAAGCAACCTCCAACCGGTCGAGATCGGGCGGAGGCTCACGCGCGAGATGGACCTGCATCGACGGGTGGGCGTGCGCGGCCTGATCGCGCCCAATGCCTTTGCCGTGACGCTGTCGCCGGCCGACGTCAGTCGGTTCGAGAACTTCATCGACGCGCTGTCCCGGGAGCTCTCCGACGCGGCCCGCGAGCACGCCCGGATCGAGAACTACTCCTTCGTCGGCCCGGTCGAGGTCGAGATCTTCGAGGGCTCCAACCTCAAGCCCGGTCGCTTCACCGTGACCGCCGAGGTCCACGAGAGCGAGGACGGCGGCATCCTGGCCGAGCTCGTCCTGCCGGACGGCCGGCGCCTCTCCGTGGGCACGGAGGGCCTGGTCATCGGCCGTCTTCCCGAGTGTGACGTCGTCCTGGCGGACTCCAACGTGAGCCGGCGCCACGCCGAGCTGCGCCGCAAGGGCGACGGAGTCTTCGTCACGGATCTCGGGTCCACCAATGGCACCAGGGTGAACGGCACCCCGGTCCGGGAGCAGCTCCTCGCCAGCGGGGACGAGGTCAGCGTGGGGTCGACGAGACTCATCTTCGAAATGTCGTGACCGCACCGAATGCGGGGGCGGTGCTCATCGCCACGCAGAATCTGAACGCGGTGCTGCACGTCATGCAGTGGGGGGTCATCGCGTTGATCTTCCTCTTCTTCCTGCGCGTCATCCGCGCCGTCTGGGTCGAGATGAGCCCGGCCACGGTCCGCAAGCCGCGCTGGCAGAAGCGCCAGGAGCGCCGGGACGAGCGGGTCGCGTCCCGGCCGGCGGCGGCCCCCAAGGCGACCCGCCGCAAGCAGCTCTACCTCAAGGTCGTCCAGCCGCCCTCGCACGCCGGCCGCAGCTACGACCTCGACGACGAGTTGACCATCGGGCGCTCGCCCGGCTGCGGCGTCTCCACGCCCGAGGACATCTACACCTCGACGCTGCACGCTCGGCTCTTCCGTCGCAACGAGCAGCTGTGGGTCGAGGACCTCGGCTCGACCAACGGCACCTACGTCAACTCGGAACGGATCTCCAAGGCGGTCCGGCTGGGCAAGGGGGACATGCTCCAGATCGGCTCGACGGTCTTCGAGGTCTCCCGGTGACCGTCCTGCGGTCCGGCTCCGCGACCGACGTCGGCCGGGTCCGGCCGATCAACCAGGACATGCCGCTCGAGCGGCCCAACCTCTACGCCGTGGCCGACGGCATGGGCGGGCACGTCGGCGGCGAGGTGGCGGCGCGGGTCGCGGTCGAGACACTCGACCAGGCCTTCGAGCGGGCGCCCACGATCTCGGGGCTACGCGCCGCCTTCTCCGAGGCCAACGCGGCCGTGTGGCACGAGAGCCAGGTCAACGCCGACCTCCACGGCATGGGCACGACGCTCACCGCCGTCGCCCTGGTCGGGGGCAACGGGGGACGCGACGTCCTGGCCCTGGCCAACGTGGGCGATTCGCGGGCCTACGTGTACTCGGACGGGCGGCTCGTCCAGGTCACGGCGGACCACAGCCTGGCCGAGGAGCGGATGCGCCACGGCGAGATGACCGAGGCAGAGGCCGCCGTCCACCCCCAGCGTCACATCCTCACCCGGGCCCTCGGCGTCTCCTCCGACGTCCAGACGGACATGTGGGAGTTGGAGTTGAAGACGGGCGACCGGGTGCTGCTCTGTTCCGACGGCCTCTCCAACGAGGTCGGCATGGACGAGATGGCCGACATCCTCGGCGAGTTCGAGGATCCCCAGGAGGCCGCCGACCGCCTGGTCGACTCGGCCAACGACCACGGCGGCGCCGACAACATCACCGTGGTCATCGTCGATGTCCAGGTCGGCGAGGACGGCGCCGACACCGCCTCGAAGTTCACGCCGATCGGCGCCAGCACCGCCGCCATCACCGTGGCCTCCGCCGGCGCGGCCGCGGCGGCCTCCGCCGGCCTGACCAACGGCGGCCCGCCCGCTACCGCGGCGCGTCCCGACGAGGGGGGTGCGGCGCCCGAGGCGCCCGCCCCGGATTCGGTGTCCGACGCCACGCAGCGCGTGCCGGTCCACCGCACCGGGGAGGTCCCGGCCTACTCCGACTCGGACACACTCGCCCCCGGGGCGCGGCTGGGGTTCGGCCGCGACACGACGACCCTCGGGGAGGAGCCGCGCAGCGACGAGTTCCTCCTCGGCGCCGGCGCGTCGGTCCCCCTGTCGCGCACCTCGACCCGGGTCCCGATGACCCCGCAGCCCGACACCTCGCCCAAGCGCAAGGAGTCCGAGAGCCGGCGCGACCGCCGGCATCGTCTCGGCATCCCGCGGCGCCTGACCTTCCGGGTGCTCGGCTTCATCTTGCTGGTGGCCGCCGTCCCCATCGCCGCCTACTTCGTGATCCGGTGGTACGCCTACGACAACTGGATCGTGACCCTCCACGGCAACGACGTCGTGATCGAGCAGGGCCAACCCGGCGGGGTGCTCTGGTTCCACCCCAAGGTGGTCGCCCGACCCCACGTGACGAAGAACGATCTCTCGCCCACCGCCGAGTTCGCGTTGCTCGCCGGGGTACAGAAGTCCTCCCTCAGCGCCGCCCGCAACTACGTCACCAGCGTCACGACCACCACGACCACGACGACGACCACCACGCTGCCGAAGGGAGCGACCTCGTCGACCACCACGAGCACCACCGCCGGAGGTGCGCCTTGACGCCCGCCTCACCGCCACTCGCAGCCGGCCCGCCCCTACCCCGCGCCCAAGGGCGCCCAGCGTAGGCTCGGCCCGGATGCAACCCGTCGAAACGCCTCGGATCTATTCCGGACGCTACGAGGTGACGCACATGGTCGCCCGGGGCGGCATGGCGCAGGTCTACCGGGCGATGGACCGCCAACTCGATCGGCCGGTCGCCCTCAAGGTCCTCTTCCCCGAGCTCTCCGTCGACAAGACGTTCGTCGAGCGGTTCAAGCGGGAGGCCCAGGCCGCCGCGAACCTCTCGCACCCCAACATCGTCCCGGTCTTCGACTGGGGCGAGGACGACGGCGTCTACTACATCGTGATGGAGTACATCGAGGGCCGTCCGCTGTCGGCCGTGCTCCGCGACCCGAAGAAGCTGCCGCCGAACCAGATTGCGCAGATCGGCGCCGGCACGGCCGCCGCCCTCGCGTTCGCCCATCGCCACGGCGTGGTGCACCGCGACGTCAAACCGGGCAACATCCTCATCACGCCCGACGGCGAGGTGAAGGTGACCGACTTCGGCATCGCGCGCGCCATCAACACCGAGGAGAGCCTGACCCAGACCGGCGCCGTCATGGGCACCGCGGCGTACTTCTCGCCCGAGCAGGCCGAGGGCAAGAGCGTTGACGCCCGCAGCGACATCTACTCGCTCGGCGTCGTCCTCTACGAGATGTCCGTCGGCCGCCCGCCCTTCACCGGCGACTCCCCGGTCGCCGTCGCGTCGAAGCACGTGCGCGACATGCCCGTGTTGCCGCGCGTCGCCAATCCCGCCGTTCCCGCCGCGCTCGAGGCCGTGATCATGAAGGCGATGGCCAAGGATCCGGCCGCGCGCTACGCGTCGGCCGAGGAGCTGCGGGCGGACCTCCTCCGCTTCGCCGACGGGCGCCCCGTCGAGGCGGGCGACCCGAACCTCACCAGCGTCATGGGTGCCGCCGGCGCCGGCGCGGCAGCCACGACGATGATGGCCGCGGCGACGGGGCGCACGATGGCCGTCCCCTTGGGGGGGCTGCCGCCGTCCGACCGCGAGGCGGAAGAGCGCAAGAAGCGCACGCGGCGCCTCATCGTCATCCTGGTCCTCCTGCTCGTCGCGCTCGGGATCATCGGCTACTTCCTGCTGAGCTCGGTCATCGGCGGCAAGGTGTCCGTGCCCGACGTCGTGGGCGAGACGACCGCGGCGGCGACGCAGACGCTGCAAAACGACCACCTCACCGTCGGCACCACGACCTTCAGGACCAGTACCACGGCCAAGGGGCTCGTCCTGTCGACCAGTCCCGCCTCCGGCGCGTCGGTGTCGAAGAACTCGGCGGTGAACCTCGTGGTCAGCGACGGCCCGAACATCCCGACCGTCACGGTGCCCAACGTGCAGAACGACCCGTTGACGACGGCGATCCAGAAGCTCAGCGCCGCGAATCTGACCTACACCGTGAGGGACATCTCGAGCACGCAGCCCGTGGGCACGGTGCTGACGCAGAACCCGGCCGCCGGGACGAAGATCAAGGCGAACGTCCCGGTGGTGCTCACCGTGTCGGGCAACCAGACGGAGGTCGCCGTCCCGAGTGTGCTCGGGCAGTCGGCGGCCAGCGCCGGCTCGATCCTGGCGCAGAAGGGGCTGACCGTCGGGTCGCAGTCCCAGGGGTGCCCGGCGGCGTACCAGACCGGGACCGTGGCGGCGCAGAGCCCGGGCGCGGGGGACAACATCCCGCCGAACAGCTCGGTCAACCTCGTGATCTCGAACTGCGTCCAGGTGCCGAGCGTCGTCGGGCAGTCGGCCAGCTCGGCCCAGACGGCGATCACCAACGCGGGGCTCACCCCGAACACGACGTCCGACACGACCTGCGCCAACAACGCCCAGCCGGGCAACGTCGACAGTCAGACCCCGGCGGGGGGCTCGCAGGTGGCGAACGGCGGGACGATCGACATCTCGGTCTGTCAGTCCAACACGACGACGACGAGCTCCTCGTCGACGACGACCACGTCGACCACGGCCGGGACGCAGGGCACGACCACGTCGACGCACTCCGGTCTGTCCCGCCGGCACTGAGGGCCCCCCAGGCCGATCACGTCAGGTCGCGGCGGTCGCCCCCGCCCCCAGCTGTGCGAGGAAGTTCGCCAGCAGCGCCGGCCCCGACACGGTGAGCACGGACTCGGGGTGGAACTGCACGCCCTCGATCCGCTGCGTCCGGTGCCGCAGCCCCATCACCACGCCGTCGCTCGACGTCGCCGTCACCTCGAGCTCGGGGGGCACCGAGTCGGGCCGCACGACCAAGGAGTGGTAGCGGGTGGCGACGAAGGGGTTCGGCAGGCCGGCGAAGATGCCCTCGCCGTCGTGGTGGATCTCCGAGGTCTTGCCGTGCATCAGGTGCGGGGCGGCCACGATCTCGCCGCCGAACGCCTGGCCGATGCACTGGTGCCCCAGGCAGACCCCGAGCAGCGGGATCTCCCCGCCCAGCCGGCGCACGACCTCCAGGCTCACCCCGCCGTCCTCGGGGCGGCCCGGTCCCGGCGAGATGAGCACGGCGTCCGGCCGCTCGGCCCGGATCCCGTCGACGTCGATCGCGTCGTTGCGGAACACGACGGGCTCCGCGCCGAGCTCGCCCAGCTCCTGCACGAGGTTGTAGACGAAGGAGTCGTAGTTGTCGATGACCAGCACCCGGGGTCCCATTGGCGGAAAATCGTACCGAACCCCGCGACCCCTCCCGCCCGGCCGCCCGGAGCGTCCCTGCGCCGCTGGCTAACCTCTCACCCCGATGGCAACGAGCACGAAGGGCCCGGGCGGCGCGTCCAAGAAGGGCAAGTCGGCGACGGGGCGGACCACCTCGAAGGTCGGCCGGTACAAGACCGCCGAGGAGAGCGGGCGGTACACGGCGCCCATCCCCAAGAACGTGCGCCACAGCCCGCCCTGGTTCGGCGCGCTCATCTTGATCCTGCTGATCGGCGGCGTGGTCGTCATCACGGTCAACTACCTGGCGCACCTGCCGTTCGCCGCCCACGGCTCACCGTGGGGGCTGGTCGCCGGCCTGGTGATGATCTTCGCCGGCTTCCTGATGGCGACGCGCTACCGCTGACGGCGGCCGAGCCCGACGACGGGTCGGACACGGTCTGGTACGCCAGCTACGGGTCGAACCTCTGCGCCGACCGCTTCGGCTGCTACCTGGCGGGCGGCCTGCCGCGGGGGGCGGCGCACCCGTGCCGCGGCGCCCGCGACGCGACGCCCCCGCGTGAGGACCGGCCGCTCGACATCCCCCACCGCCTGTACTTCGCCGGCACCTCGAAGACGTGGGGCGGCGCGCCGTGCTTCATCGACACCGTCGAGGACGCAACCACGCCCACGCACGCGCGGGCGTACCTGATCACCTGGGGCCAGTTCGAGGACGTCGTCGCGCAGGAGAACGGCCACCGGGCGACCCCGCCGATCGACCGGGCGCTCCACGGTCTGGCCGCGGGCACCGGGCAGCGGATCGGGCCCGGGCGCTACGAGCACCTGCTCTGCGTCGGCCGCCTCGATGACGTGCCCGTCCTCACGTTCACGTCGCCCTCGACGATGGACGACGCCGGGCTCGCGGCGCCCGCGCCGGCCTATCTCTCGCTGTTGGTCGACGGCCTGCGCGAGTCGCACCGCCTGCGCGACGACGCGCTCGTGACCTATCTCGGCTCGGCTCCCGGGTGCTCCACGGAGCTCGCCGCGTCGGCGCTCACTCGATAACCGAGGGCGCCGTCCGGCGGCTCAGCCCAGGCGCTCGATGATCGTCGCGTTCGCCAGCCCGCCGCCCTCGCACATGGTGAGGAGGCCCCAGCGCCCGTTCGTCCGCTCGAGCTCGTTCAGCAGCGTCGCCATGAGCTTGCCGCCCGAGGCGCCGAGCGGGTGGCCCAGCGCGATGGCGCCGCCGTTGGGGTTCACGAGCTCCATGTTGGGGTGGTGCTCCTTCTCCCACGCCAGCACGACCGAGGCGAAGGCCTCGTTGATCTCCACGGCGTCGATGTCGTCCATCGTCAGCTTCGCCCGCTCGAGCACGGTCGTCGTCGCCGGGATCGGGCCCGTGAGCATCGTCACCGGGTCGACGCCGGCCAGGGCGAAGGCGTGGAAGCGGGCCCGCGGCCGCAGCCCGAGCGCGTTCGCCTTCTCCTCGCTCATGATCAGCACGGCCGACGAGCCGTCGGTGATCTGCGAAGAGTTCCCGGCCGTGACCTTGCCGTCCTCCTTGAACGCCGGCTTGAGGTTGGCGAGCGCCTCCATCGTCGAGTCCCGGATGCCCTCGTCGGCGGAGAGGATCTCGTCGGTGTCCTTCCCCTCCTCGTCGTGCACGTTCACAGGGACGATCTCGTTCTCGAATCGGCCCTCGTCCCTGGCGCGGGCGGCGCGCTGCTGGCTCTGCAGCGCGAAGGCGTCGAGGTCCTCGCGCGAGATGTCCCACTGGTCGGCGATCATCTCTGCGCCGATGCCCTGGCCCTTCAGGCGGCTGTGGCCCTCCTCGTCGTTGTAGCGGGCCATCATCCGCGGGCCGAAGGGGAAGCCGAAGTCCCGCACGACCGACGCACCCATCGGGGTGTGGGTCATGCTCTCGACACCCGCCGCGACGGCGATGTCGTAGGCGCCGGCCATGACGCCCTGCGCCGCGAAGTGGATCGCCTGCTGCGACGAGCCGCACTGGCGGTCGATCGTCGTCGCCGGCACCGACTCGGGCCAGCCCGCCGCGAGCACGGCGTTGCGGCCGATGTTGAGCGACTGCTCGGAGACCTGCATGACGCAGCCCATGACGACGTCGTCGATCTGCGCCGGGTCGAGCTTGTTGCGCTCGGCGATGGCCTTGAGCGTCTCGGAGGCCAGGTCGACGGCGTGCCAGCCGCGGAGCTTGCCGTTGCGCTTGCCGCCGGGGGTCCGAACAGCGTCGACGATGACTGCGGTGGTCATGATGCCTCCTCAAATCCGGCGGGACCCGCCCTGCCGGTCCAGATCGCCCTTCATTCTACCCGTCGCCCCCGGGGCAGCCACTTGGCCTCTGACCAGGGAGCCGAGGCGCCCCACGCCGCCCTCGATAGCGCGCCTGCGCCCCCGGGTGCCGCCGCCACCGCCCGCTATCGTCTGCGCACGATGAGCCCAGCCCCCAAGAACATGGACCGCTGGCTCGGCGACGGCGGCATGCCCATCATCGAGCTCGTCGGCGGCGCCTTCCTCGGCTACGGCGTCGACGGCGAGGACCTCGGCTGGGCCACCGGCTCGTTCACGCCGACGGACCTGGGCTGCAACCCGCACGGGATCGTCCAGGCCGGCATCCACTCTCTCCTGCTCGATGCCGCCATGAACTTCGCCATCAACTCCGCCCTCCCCGGCAAGGCCCGCACCCGCGGCACCCTCGAGATGAAGACCGAGTGCATGCGCCCCGCCCTCAAGGGCGAGCCCTACGCCCTCCGCGGCGAGGTCGCCCGCATGGCCAAGCAGATCGCCTACGCCGAGGCCACCATGCGCGACGCGGACGGCGAGCTCATCAGCCGCGCCACGGGGACCTTTCTCTTGCATCGCCCGGACCCCGAACCCCCCGCCAGCCCTTCGGCCTGACCCCGTCGTCCCGCCGGACCCGGGACCGGGGGCCTGCCGCGTCTGCTGCGGGCCCGCCCCGGGGACCGACCGGGTCTGCTTCGCCTGCCGCTGGGTCGCCCGCGGCGTCGGCGCCGTGCTCGCCCCGGTGCTCCCCGTGCGGATCTGCCCGCTGCCCGGGCCGCTCTACACGGTGCTCATGGGGTACAAGGAGGCTCCGGTCGACGAGGCCCGCGCCCGCTTCGGGCCCATCGTCCGCGAGCTCTGCGCCGGCTTCCTGCGCGCCCACGCCGCCTGCGTCACCGCCCTCGCCGGCGGCCGACCCGACTTCGTCCTCCCCGTCCCCTCGACCCACCGACCCGGCGGGTCACCGATCGCCCGACTTCCCGGCCTGGCGGCCGACGTCGAGGCGGCGCTCCCCGGCGTGCGCTGGACGGGACTGCTCGTCCGCACGTGCGAGCCCGTCGGCCACATGCGGCCCTCCCCGCGCGCCTTCGTCGTGCCGCCCACGCTGCGCTCCCGCGTGGCGGGCCGGCGGGTGGTGCTGCTCGACGACACCTACGTCAGCGGGTCCCGCTCGCAGAGTGCGGCCGCCGGCCTGCGCCGCGCCGGCGCCGCGTCGGTGGTCGTCGTGGTCCTGGGCCGTGTGGTGCGGCCCGACCGCGTCCCGGCGCACCACGCCTTCCTCCATCGCCTCCCGCCCGGCGACCCCTTCGGCGCCGGGGCGGGCCCGTGTGCCCGCTGTGTTCAGACGGCCGCGGGCACCGAGTAGCGCACCCCGGTCAGCTCTTCGGACACCTCCCACAGGTGCCCCGCCATCGTGAGGTCGCGGGCCCGACGGGACGGCTGCGCCACGCGCGGCGGGCCGTACATCTGGAGGAGGCCGGCCGGCCCGACGTACTGCCCGCTGCGCAGGCTCGACGCGGTGGCCGCGCAGAGCACCGGCAGCGCGCCGCCGGCGGCCGACTGCCCCAGGTTCGACCCGACCGCCCGACTCAGTCGCCGGCGCACGCGGCTGTCGCTCGAGGCGGCACCGCTGCCGGCCAGATTGCTGCGCGTCCAGCCGGGGTGTGCGGCGAGCGCCATCGTGCGCAGGCCGGCCGCCTCGAGGCGCCGGCTCAGTTCGGCCGTGAAGAGGAGGTTGGCGAGCTTCGACGTGCTGTAGACGGTCCAAGGGTTGCGCGTCTTGGTGATCGCGACGTCGTCGGAATGCAGCCGCCCGAGGCGGTGCATGTGCGAGCTGACGGTGACGATGCGGGAACGCTCGGTGGTGACGAGGCGGTCCAGCAGCAGCCCGGTGAGGGCGAAGTGACCGAAGTGGTTGGTCGCCATCTGCAGCTCGAACCCGTCGGCCGTCTGGCGCGCCGGCGTGCCCATCACGCCGGCGTTGTTGATGAGGAGGTCGAGGCGCGCGTGCTGGTCCAGGACGTGCCCGGCGGCCGTGCGCACCGAGGCCAGGTCGGCCAGGTCGAGGTCCACCACCTCGAGCGAGCTCCTGCGGAGCTGGCTCTCCAGCTTGTCCCGCGCCCGGGCAGCCTTCTCGTGGTTGCGGCACGCCATGACCACGTGCGCCCCGTGGTCAGCGAGGGCGCGGGCCGTCTCGTAGCCGATGCCGCTGTTGGCGCCGGTCACGAGTGCGACCCGGCCCGTCAGGTCGCCGACGTCGGCGGCGCTCCAGGTGTCGCTGTTAGTGGCTTCGCTGCCCGGGATCCGCCGCATGCCCCGATCATGCCCCGCCGGGCCGTGGACGTCGGACCGGAAGGGTGGCTCAGGCGTTGCCGATGTGATCGGCGGGGACGGTGCCCAGGCGGCCGGCCTCGAAGTCCTCGAAGGCCTGGACGATCTCGTCCC
>DATDIE010000095.1:0-4717 GCA_036521235.1 Acidimicrobiales bacterium
GCGTAGCCCCGGTGCCGCACGAGGCGCCGCGCCAGGCCGAGGACCTCGGGGGCGCGCTTGTGGACCGTACCTCCGTGACCGAGGATCACCGTCGGTCGCGGCCCGGTCGCCGCCTCCGGCAGCCAGACGATGCCCGGCACGATCTCGCCGCCCTCCACCTCGAGCCCGACCCGCCGCTCGACGACGCCGCGTTCGCAGACTTCCTGGACGATCTCCATGGCCCCAGCCCTCCGGTCGAAGTGATCCGAAGCGTACCGATCAGCGCTCGGCGGTGCGACGAGGCGCTCAGGTGGCCGAGGCGGCCAAGCGGTTGCGCGACTCCGCCGAATAGGCGCCGACGACCATCGCCAGGTACGTCTCCTCGAGGAGCTTCGCGCTCTTCTCGCTCGGCTCGTGACGCCATTGCGCCAGGACGGCATCGAGCGCGCCCAACAGCACGGCCGTGACCGAGGTGGAACGCTTCCGGTCCAAGTCGTATTGCCGGGCGGCCACCGCGGCGAAGGCCCGCACCGTGTCGAGGTCTCTCGATCGTTGCTCCCGGCGGATGTCCCGGTTCCACCCGCCGGCGGCGCGGAGCGCGGTGAAGATCTGGCCGCGTTCCACCGTGGCCCGAATCGAGCCGCGCAGGAGGGCGCGGTACATCTCCTCGACGCCGTCCGCCGCGGCCACCTCCGCGGCGAGCTCCGCGTGCAACTCCGAGGCCTCCCGCCGGTAGACCGCAGACAGGAGCCCGTCGCGGTTGGCAAAGTGCTTGTACACGAGAGGTCGACTGACCCCGGCGCGCTCGGCCACCGCCTCCATCGACACCTCGTGCACGCCCTTGGTCGCGACCAGCGCCACGGCGGCGTCGAGCAGGGCGTCCCGACGGGCGGAGCCCTCGAGGCGCCCTCCCGCCAGGGCGGTTCGGTCGGACGAAGCGGGAGCCCTTGCGCTGGGGGGGCTCATGGTGACATTCTGTCACGACAGGTGGTGACACTTTGTCACCGGACGGAAGGGTTGGTGCGCTCGGTGGAGACGACGACCTATGTCGGGGAGCGAAGCGTCCTCGACGCGGACAGCCATGTCATGGAGCTGGGCGACTTCCTCGACGACTTCGTCGACCCCGCGTTCAAGGACCGTCTGCGCGACGTGACGAGTGATCGCCTCGCCGGGGTGCTCACCGACGCGGTGGCGAAGGCCGCGGCGCGGCGCACAGACCCCGAAGCGGCGAAGCTGGCCGAAGACCGCCTCATGCACGACAAGGGATGGCACGCGATGGGTGCCTTCGACCCCTCAGAGCGGAGCCGGGTCCTGGACCTGCTCGGCGTCGAGGGGCAGCTCGTGTTCGCCACGTTCGCCACCGCGAGGTTCGCCGGCAGGGACGAGGATCGTCTCTACGCCGGAAGCTCGGCCCAGAACAGGGCGATGGTCGACTTCTGCTCGCAAGACGAGCGGCTGCTTCCCGTGGCGTTCGTCCCGCTGGTCGACCCGGATCGCGCCGTCGCGCTGGCCGTCGAAGCGGTCGAGGCCGGCTGCGCCGCGGTGATGGTCCCCTCGACGGCTGCCGGCACGCGCGGCCCGACCCATCCGGACCTCCACGGCTTCTGGGACGTGCTCAGCGAGGCGAACGTGCCCTTCGTGCTGCACGTGGGCGGCGGCGGGAGGCTCCTCGACCCGGCCTTCCACAACAACGGCATGCCCGTTCCAGACCACCTGGGCGGTGGCGAGAACGTCCGCTCGAAGGACTTCCTCGGGATCCCGCACTCGCCGGAGGTGTTCCTCGGGACGCTGATCTACGACGGTCTCTTCGACCGCTTCCCGAAGCTGCGGGGAGGCTGCATCGAGCAGGGGGCGGGTTGGGTGGTGTCGTGGATGCGCCACCTCGACTACGGGATCCGGGCGTTCCGGCGGACCGAAGAGCCGCTCCAACGACTCGAGTTGACTCCCTCCGAGTACGTGCGCCGGCATCTCAAGTTCACACCGTTCCCCGGGGAACCCGTGGACTGGATGATGGAGCAGTCGGGTTCCGATCTCTTCATGTTCTCGACCGACTTCCCGCACCCCGAGGGTGGCCGGAATCCGTTGCAGAAGTTCGACGAGGCGCTCGCCGGCTCCAGCGAAGAAGATCGTTCGAAGTTCTTCTACGACAACATGTCCGAGCTCCTCCACGGGGCACGCACCGCCTGACCGTCGACGAGCCCGCCTCCCGAGACGGGAGCGAAGAGCGGGAGCGTGGACCCGCCCTCTCTTGATCGAACACTTCGGGTCGCCGGGTCAGACGAGGAGGACGATCTTTCCCAGTACGTGGCCCCGTGCCAGCCGGCGATAGGCATCGCGGACCTGGTCCAGCGGATACGACGCCTCGATCGGCACTTCGAGCGCGCCTTCGGCGAGGAGCGACACGACCTCGCCGAGGACGGTGCTGTTCCCTCCGGCGGCGTTTCCCTCGGCCTTGACCCCGAATCGCTGGACCGCATCGAAGTTCGCGATCGTGTCGATCCGCGACGGTGCGACGCCGAGGGCGAGCGCGAGCTCGACGTACTCGCCTCCAACGGTGTCGATGCACGCATCGATCCCCTCGACGGTTCCGCGGAGCCGCTCCTCCAGCCCGTCCCCGTACGCCACGGGGATGACGCGGTGCTCCGTCAGCCACTCGTGATGCGACTCGCTCGCGACGCCGACGACCGTCGCCCCCGTGCGACGCGCCAGTTGGACCGCGATGGAGCCCACTCCGCCCGTCGCTCCCGCGACGAGCACGGTATCTCCGGACCGCGGAGCCACGGCACGCACGGCGGCGTACGCGGTGGTGCCGGCGACGAAGAGAGAACCGGCCACCTCCCACGAGACGTTCGGTGGTTTCGCCACGACGTCGGAAGCCTCGACGACGACGACCTCCGCTTGGCTCGCGCGGCGATCGGTGAACCCGATGATCTCGTCGCCGGGCACCCACCCGGTGACCCCTGATCCGGTCTCATCGACGACGCCGGCCAGGTCGCTGCCCTGACCCGAAGGGAACGTGGCAGGAAACTGCTCAGCCAGGAGCCCCTCTCGGATCTTGGCCTCGCCGGGATTGATCCCGGCCGCCTTGACCCCGATGAGGAGCTCATTCGGTCCGGGCTGAGGGCGGGGAACGTCGACGACCTCGAGCACGTCGACATCGCCGTAGTGGTCGAAACGGACAGCCTTCGGCATGGCGAGACCTCCCGACAGCACGATATTGGTCACAGAGAAGAAGGCCTCCCCCTTCCCTCTCGACGGCCGGAGGGTCCCGGCTGACCCCGCCGGGGCTGGGGCCGCCGCAGTCCTCGGCGACCGGCCGCCGACCGACGTCACATCCTGCTCCTCTAGCGGGTCCTCACAGCAAGCACGACAACGCTGCGTCGGCCGCAGCGGAGAGGAGCCGCTCGGATGGCGACCTACCTACCCCCGGTGGACCGGCCCAAGGGCCTGGTGAAGAGGATCATGTATCGAGTGATGCACCGGATGTTCGGTCTCGTGCCGACCGGCACCAAGGTGTTCACCGCCCGGATGCCGACCGCCTTCACGACCTTCCTGGGCAAGACGTACCGGCTGGACAAGAAGCTGGTGCTCCCGTCCGAGACGGTGTACGTCGTCCGCCAACAGGTGTCGCGTATCAACATGTGCACCGCCTGCATGGACATCGGCCGCTACTTCGGCCTGAAGGAGTCGGCCGACACCCTCACCCGCCTCGACGCGCTCGGCGACTACCGCACCAGCTCACTGTTCAGCGAGCCCGAGCGCGCCGCCCTCGACTACGTCTCCGAGCTCACCGCCGACAAGTCGGTGTCGCCCGGGACCTTCGCCCGCCTCGCTGAGCACTACAGCGAGCGCGAGATCTGCGACATCGTCTGGCTCGTGGCCAGCGAGCACCTGGCGAACCTCGCCAACCTCGGCCTCGGCATCGGCTCGGACGGCTTGTGCGAGTTGCGCCAACGGCGCCGGCTGGCCACCGCCTCCTGAGCGACGTCAGCGCGCGAAGAGGTGGTAGCCGGCGAACGCCCACGCCGCGATGAGGGCCACGTTCGCCGGCCACGCGGTCGAGATGAACCGGGCGAACTCCTCGGCCGTCGCCATGCGGCCCGCTGAACGCCGCGCCGCGACGTCTACGGCGACCGTGGCCAAGAGGACGGCGACCCAGAAGACGACGCCCACGGGCCGGTTCGACGGCAGCAGCAGCGCCGGGGTGACCGAGTGGCCGCCGGCGGGCGCGGCGAGCGCGCCCCAGGCTGCGCCCCGTTCCGTCCGATCCACCGCCACGCCACCTTCGCCGGATGCGACGTCGGCGCGGACCAGAGGCGCACGCGCCCTGGCCGCGGCGTAGCCGATCCCGACGAGCATCCACACGAGCAGCAGGAGGGCGTTGAGCGGACGGTAGACCTCGGACAGCGCGCTGATCGTCAGGTGGGCCTCGTGCGTGCCGGTGTCGATGCCGAGGAGATCCCACGCCGCCGCCACGACGATCACCACGAGCCACGGCGCCACGCCGAGCAGCGCCCGCCGGCCACCGCCCCGCCCCCGACGCGGCCACGGGTCCGCCGCCACCCCGAGAGGCCAACCGACTCGACTCCCGCGTCGCCCCAGCCAGCACGCGACGGCGACCGCCACGACGAACGCCAGCGAGACCACCCAGGTGACCTCGGCGGCGGTGGTGCTGCGGTGGAACCCACTGACCCAACCGCACCACACGGCCAGCGCCGCACCGCCGCCCAGGAGCGCC
>DATDIE010000096.1:0-12700 GCA_036521235.1 Acidimicrobiales bacterium
CACCGACCTTCAGCTGGTCATCACCGAGCCGCGGCACGCCGCCCAACTCGAGGCGGCGCTCGGTGGCCTCGATCTCCCTGGCGGCATGCTCGTCTCCGACCGGTTCGCGGACGACGACGACCCGCCCCTCGCCGGTGCTTCGCTCGACGACGCCCTCGGGTCGGCTCCCGCGACTGCCCGAGACGAGTCCGGTGGCGTCGACGACCTGTGGGTTCTGTTGTTCACGTCGGGGACGGCCGCCGCCCCCAAGGCGGTCCGCTGCACGCAGCGCAGGCTGCTCACGACCGGCAACCGGATGGCCATGATGCTCGAGCTCACACCCGACGACGTCGGGTACTCGGCCATGCCGCTCTTCCACACGAACTCCTTGATGGCCGGGCTGGCGCCGGCCCTGGTCGCCGGTGCGTCGCTCTCGTTGGCCCGCCGGTTCAGCGCGTCGGGGTTCCTGCCCGACGTCCGCCGCCACGGCGCCACGTGGTTCAACTACACCGGGAAGCTGCTGACGTACCTGCTGGCCACGCCGCCCTGCGCGGACGACGCCGACACCACGTTGCGCGTCGCCTTCGGCAACGAGGGCTCGCCCCAGGTCGTCGAGGAGGCCGCGACCCGCTTCGGGGTGCGGATCATCGACGTGTTCGGCTCGACGGAGGGTGCGATCGCGCTCGATCGCACCGGCGACCGCCCGCCGCGCTCCATCGGGCGCCTGCGACAAGGGATCATGATCGTCGACGAGGCGGGCGACGAGGCGCCCCGGGCGATCTTCGACCCCGACGGCCGGCTGATCAACGCGGACCGCTGCGTGGGCGAGATCGTCAACACGCTCGGCGCCGGGCCCTTCGAGGGCTACTACCGCAACGACGAGGCGATGCAGCAGACGACCCGCCGGGGTTGGTACTGGAGTGGCGACCTCGCCTACGTCGACGAGAACGGCTGGGTCTTCTTCGCGGGGCGGACCGCCGACTGGTTGCGGGTCGACGGCGAGAGCTTCCCGGCGGCGCCGATCGAATCGATCGTGGGGCGCCACCCCGACGTCATGCTGGCCTCGGTGTACGGCGTGCCCGACCCGGACGCCGGGGACCAGGTCATGGCCGCCCTCGTCCTGCGCAGCGGCGCGGTGTTCGACGGGTCGTCGTTCGCGTCGTGGCTGGACGGCCAGGCGGACCTCAGCCCCCAATGGCGCCCGCGCTTCGTCCGGGTCGCCGACGCACTGCCCACCACGCCGACGAACAAGATCCTCACGCGCACACTCGTGCAGCAGAAATTCCGTCGTGAGCGCCTCGGTGGCGACCAGATGTACGTGCGGGACCGGGGCGACAAGGCCTACCGCCCCTTCGAGGAGCCCGACGAGACCGCCCTGCACGCCGCATTCGCCGCCGCCGGCCGCGCGGCCGTCTGGGAGCTCTGAAGGACCGCGCCACGGGCCAGAATTGGTCCCGGCGCCCCGGGCGAGGTTGGATGACGAAGAAGAAAACGGCGCGACGGTGCGCCGGCCGAGAGCGGAGGACGGTCTATGAGCACGGGTAAGGGTCGGATCGTGGAGCACGCCAGCGGGGACGTCACGGTCGTGCGCCACGGTCGCGTCGTCGTGGTGACGATCGACCGGCCGTCGAAGCGCAACGCCCTGACGCAGGCGATGTACGAGCGGTTGGCCGACGCGCTGGTGCAGGCGGATGCAGACCCCGACGTCGGCGCCCTCGTCCTCACCGGCGTGGACGACGCGTTCACCGCCGGGAACGACCTCGCCGACTTCATGGCGGGCAGCAGCCTCGAGCAGACCCATCGCTTCCTCGAGGCGATCTCGACGGTGCACGTCCCGCTCGTCGCGGCGGTGAACGGCCTGGCAATCGGGGTCGGGCTGACGCTGCTGCTGCACTGCGACCTCGTGTTCGTCGAGCCGAGCGCCCAGCTCTCCGCCCCGTTCGTGGCGCTGGGCCTGGTGCCGGAGGCAGCCTCGAGCCTGTTGCTCCCGCGGGTCATCGGGGAGCGACGGGCCTCCGAGGTGATCCTGACGGGGCGACGGCTCTCGGGCGCCGAGGCGGCCGAGTGGGGGCTGGCGAACGCGACCGCCAGTCCGGTGCTCCCCGCCGCGCTCGAGGCGGCGGAGCGCATCGCGGCGCAACCGCATCAAGCGGCCCGGGCGTCGAAGGCCCTCCTCCGCTCCACCGAGCAGACGGTGCCGGGCCGGATGGCCGAGGAGTCGGCGGCCTTCGCCGCCGCGCTCAAGGGGGACGAGTTCGCGGCCGTCATGGCCGCCCGCCAGGCGCGCTGACGCCGACCCCGCCGCCGCGCTACGCGTACGGCTTGAGGTCCTCGTCCAGCTCGACGCCGAACGTGCGCATCGCCATCGCGAAGACCTCGTAGGCCCCGACCGTGAAGACCACGTCCATGATCTGCTGCGTGTCGAGCTCGGCGGACAGCGCGTCGTAGGTCGCCTCGCCGATGCGGGCTTCGGCCACCAGCTCGTCGGCGGCCGACAGGAGCGCCTGTTCGAGCGGCGACCATTCCGTTGGGCCCGCGCCGTCACGTACCCCCGCGATCTCCTCTGCGCTGAGGCCGGCCACGCCGCCCTGATAGACGTGCTGGGCCCACTCGTACGCCGACCCGCGCCGGTGTGCCACGCGCAGCACGAGCAGCTCCCGCTGGCGTGGCGTCAACGTCGTGAAGTACAGGGCGTGCCGGATGAGCTGGTTGTAGGCGTTGGTCAGCTCGGGATGGTGCGCCAGCACGCCCATGGCGTTCATCCCCTTGGGGCTCTCCGGGTCGCGCGGCGGCAGGGGGTGGCGCGGGTTCTCAGGCCGCAGCGCGGCCGCCAGCGCCTCGCCCATGCCCGCGGGCCACTCTTGCGGCGGGAGCGGGGGTACCCGGCTCGTGCTCACGTGCGTGCCACGCGCCGACTCAGTCGGCGGCGAACTCGGGCATGACGTCGCGCACGAAGGCCTCCACCTGCGCCTCGCCGTCGCCCGGCCAGCCGCAGACGAGGTAGCCGTACCCGGCGTCGCGCCACTTCCCGGCGTGCTTGCGAGCCGTCTCCAGGTCGTCCAAGGACAGCGAGCTCGCCCGCATGATGGCGGCCGGGTCGCGGCCGGCCGCCTGGGCCAGCGTGTCGATCCGCTCGTTCGCCTCTCGCAGCGCATTGGGCGAGCCCCAGGCGTGCCACACGTCGGCGTAGCGCGCCACCAGCGGCAGTGTCCGTTTCGGACCGGTCCCGCCGATCCAGATCGGCGGGTGGGGTTGTTGGACGGGCCGGGGACGCAGCGAGGCGTCCCGTAGCGACACCCGCTTGCCCGCATAGGAGACGACGTCGCCGGTGAACAGGCGGGTCACGATCTCGAGCGTGTCCTCGAGCAGGTCGAAGCGCTCGGCCGTCGGCGGGAAGTCGATGCCGAGCTCGGCGTGCTCCTTCTCGAACCACGCCGCCCCCAGGGCGAGCTCCAGTCGGCCGTGCGACGCGTGGTCGATCGTCACCGCCTGGGCGGCCAGCACCGACGGGTGCCGGTACGTCGCGCCCGTGACGAGGAGGCCGAGCCGGATGCGCGACGTCAGCCCGGCCAGTGCGGCCAGGGTCGTCATGCCCTCGAACGTCTCGCCCGGTCCCTCGCCGTACATCGGCTGGAAGTGGTCGAAGCCCCACATCCCGTCGAAGCCGAGGTCCTCGGCGAGGCGCACGCGGCGGACGAGCTCGTCCCAGGACATGCGTTGCTGCGCGACATCGAGACCGAACCTCATTGCCTTCTCCGTTCTACGCGCTGGACCCGGTGACTCTACGTGACGAACTCGGCGACCCGGCTGTGGAAGCGCCAGGCGTCGCCGTCGCGGTGCAGGACGTCGTGGTAGCGGCCGACGAGCTCGACTGACCACTTCCCACCGCGACGGAGCACGAAGACGAAGTCGCTCGTCGCGCGGGCCACGTCCGCGTCCCACTCGGTCACGACGGTGTTGAGGACGAGATGGCGTTGGGGAGCCACGGGCTTCCACTGCTCGTACGCCGCCCGCAGGTTGGCGTGGCCCTCGAAGCGACCAGCGCCCGGCATCTCGACGGAGCCATCGGGGCAGAACGTGGCGACGACGTCGTCGGTCCGGCCGTCGTCGAGCGCCTGCGTGTATACCCCGAGCGCGCGGCGGACGCCTTCGGCCACGTCGGCCTGCGTGCGCACCCCCATCCCCGCCGCGCTCAGAGCTCGAGCTCGGCGACCGGCTGCTCGAGCGGGTTCAGGTTCACCTTGCGCAAGGCGGGGAGCAGCCGTTCGCTCGGCAGCCCGGCCAGGTAGCCGTCGAGGACCCGCTGGTAGTTCGAGATGTGCCCCTCGTTCTGCTCCGAGAGCCGCATGTACTCGAAGGTGCGCGCGTGCAGCCCGCGCTGTTGCTTCGGCAGGTTCGAGAAGTCCTGTGTGGGGATGGGCGGCCATCGCGGGTCGTCGTGCGCCCAGGGCTCGGGGACCGGCGGCGCCTCGGGCTCTTCACCCGGCGGGTAGCGGGTCAGCGACCACATGTCCATCAACGTCTCTTCGGGGCCGAGCGGACGGAAGCGGTAGGAGGTGGCGCTGCTGTACATCGGGAGCACGAAGAAGTGCGGGAAGCAGAACCACATCGTGTCGTCGATCTGCTCCTCGGCCAATCCGTTCAGGTCGGGCATGTCGCAGCCGCGGGCGGTGTGCGTGCTGACGACCGCCTCGTTGAACGTCCTGTCCCACGTCGCCCGCGCCAGCTTGTAGTCCGCCGGGAGCTCCAGGTCGGACATCTCCTCGGCGATCTTGAGGTCTCGCCCGTGGACCATGCCCGCCATGCCGTCGCTCATCGTCCGCAGGTACTGCAGCTCCGAATCGAGGAAGGTCCGCGGGTCGAACTCGTCGCGCCCCTGGTAGCGACCGGGGATCCGGAGCTGCGGATGCGACTGGAGCACGTGGTACTGCTCGACGAAGGCCTCGACACCGAGCTTCCAGTTGATCGGGAGGCGGGCCGAGTACCACCACTCCGCCCGCAACGACTCGACCTTCCAGGCGTCGAGCACGGTGGCGAAGGGCTCCATGGACGCTCGCAGCGGGGGAGCGTCGGCGTCGAGGTTGATCCAGGCGCACCCGCCCCACGTCTCGCACCGCACCGGCGAGAGGTTGACCTCGGCGGCCACGAGGTTGTGCTCGGAGAACCCGCTCGGCTGGGTGACGCGGGTGTTCTGTCCGTCGGTGCCGTAACACCAGCCGTGGAACGGGCAGACGAAGCCGCCCGGCTTCGAGCCGCGTCCCTGGGCGAAGCGCACGCCACGGTGCCGGCACGCGTTGTCGAAGGCGTGGACGGCCATGTCCTCGCCGCGCACCACGAGCACCGACTGGTCGAGGATCTCGTACTCGGCGAAGTCCCCCGGACGCGGGATCTCCTCGAGCCGGCAGGCCATCTGCCAGGTCCTCGACCACAGGAGCTCCGCCTCCAGGCGGTAGAAGTCGGGATCGTAGTACCGCTCCTTGGGGACCCGGTCCGGCAGCTCGATCGCAAAGGGCACCGGCAGCGCCGACCACTTCTTTTCCACGATCGCCATACTGTCGTCCCCTGGCCGTGCCTTCGACTCGAAAGTAGACTAACCGGTCGGTACAAAGCCGAAGATGGTGCTCACGGGGTCGTCACCCCGGTCCACCCGGCGGCCGGGCCCACCACTCAATGCACGCGTCTCTCGACCCCGCCGACCACGCCGCCCACCCGGAACGTCTCGCCGCGGACGTCGACGTGCTCGTCATCGGCGCCGGCATCACCGGGATCTACCAGCTCTACCGGGCCCTCGACGCCGGGTTCTCCGCCCTGTTGGTCGAGGCCGGCGACGGCGTCGGCGGCACCTGGTACTGGAACCGCTACCCCGGTGCCCGCTTCGACTCGGAGAGCTACACGTACGGCTACCTCTTCTCCGAGGAGCTCTTCGACGAATGGGAGTGGCAGGAGCACTTCGCCCCCCAGCCCGAGACCGAGCGCTATCTCAACCACGTGGTCGACCGCTTCGGGCTGCGCGCACACATCCGCTTCGGCGCCGGCGTCACCGCGGCGGAATACGAGGAGGAGTCCGGCACCTGGCGCGTCACGGCCACCAACGACACCGACGTCAAGGCGCGCTTCGTCGTCGCCGCGACCGGCGTCCTCTCCGTGCCCTACCTGCCCGACGTCCCCGGCCGCGACACGTTCGGCGGCGTGGCGCACCACACCGGCCGATGGCCGTCGGAGCCCGTCGACTTCGCGGGCAAGCGGGTCGCGGTCATCGGGACGTCGTCGAGCGGCGTGCAGGTCGTCCCGGTCATCGCGGACGAGGTGGCGTCACTCACCGTGTATCAGCGGACCCCCAACTGGTGCACGCCCCTCAACAACGCGCCGATCACCGCCGAGGAGCAGGCCCGGCTGCGCGCCGAGTTCGAGCAGCTGCGCGACGTCCTGAACACCTCGGTCCACGGCTTCCACCACCCGGCCCACGACCGCACCGCCTTCGAGGACCCCGAGGACGAGCGGCGGGCCTTCTACGAGAAGATGTGGAACAGCCCGGGGTTCACCAAGCTGACGAGCAACTACCTCGACCTGCTCTCCAACCCCGAGGCGAACGCCGAGTGGTGCGCGTTCATCGCCGACAAGATCCGTGGCCTCGTGCACGATCCGGAGACGGCTGCCCGGCTCATCCCGACCGACCACCGCTTCGGCGAGAAGCGCCCACCCTTCATCACGGGGTACTACGAGGCGTTCAACCAGCCCAAGGTCTCATTGGTCGACCTGCAGGAGACGCCGATGGTGCGCATCACCTCGACGGGCATCGAGACGACCGACGGGGTGCGGGAATTCGACATCATCGTGTGGGCGACCGGCTTCGACTTCGGCACGGGCGCCCTGTCGCGCATGGGCGTGCGCGGCCGCGACGGGCTCCCACTCGTCGAGTACTGGGCCGACGGCCCGCGCACCTTCCTCGGCGTCGGGACGCACGGCTTCCCCAACTTCTTCTTCCCCGGCGGCCCGCACGCCGCGGCCGGGAACAACCCGCGCTACAACGGCGACCAGGTCGACTTCGTAACCGACCTGCTCGTCTACGCGCGGGACCACGGCGACGACGTGGTCGAGGTCACCGCACACGCCGAGGACCGTTGGACCAGGATGATCGACCGCGGGGCCGAGTCACCCCTGTCGTTCGGCGAGAAGAGCTATTACTTCGGCACCAACATTCCCGGGAAGCCCAAGCGCTACCTGCTCAACTCGGCCGGACGCCCGAAGTTCTTCTCCGTGGCGGCCGAGGTCGTGGCCAACGACTACGACGCCTTCACGCTGTCGCACGCCTCCGAGCCGGCGCCCGCCGGCGGCTGAGGCGACTCCGCTACACCGTCGCGATCGGCGTGACGGGCGAGCCCACGATCCCGGGCATGCGCAGCGGGGGTGCCGTGAGCAGGAAGCGGCTGCGCCTGTGTGCGCGGAGCCACCCCGCCAGCTCGTGGAGGTACCACATCTCGCCGAGGGGAACGCCGAGTCGGAACAGGCACAGGTTGTGGATCGGCAGGAACGAGTGCCGGTCGGGGTCGCGGTCCTTGCCCAGGAGCCCTTCGACGGCGTAGTTGTCGGCCACGAGCGCGGAGATCTGCGAGTCCGCGATCCACTCGAGCAGCGACGGGTCGCGGGCGTCGAGATACGAGCACATCGTGTGGATCTTCTTCGGGTCGGGGTTGCGCTCCCACTCGAGCACCCTGGTGGCGAAGCCTGTGTGCAGCAGCAGCATGTCGCCCGGCTCCACCACGACACCGTCGGCCGCCATGATCTCCTCGAGCATCTCCCGGTCGACGCCCTTCCATTCGTCCCCGAGATGGTGGGCCAGGTCGACGAGCACGCCCCGCCCCTGCATGCCGTGGAACGCCATGTGCTCGAGCCCGAGGTGGTGGGCGAAGGCACGGTGGGGGCCTCCGTCGCCCCGGGCGTCATCGATCGGGCCGACCAAGTCGACGCCGGCGCGATAACCGTTGTAGTACACGCCCTCTTCGACGCCGTCTCCGTCCGCATCGAACTCCGCACCCACGTGCGCGAGCGAGTCCCACTGCGTCGAGTACTGCAGGGACAGGGTGACCACGTCGTCCGCCCAGACGTCGACGTACTTGGGATCGCCGAAGTCCTCCATCTCGCTCATGTGGACGTTGTAGAAGGTGGCCGGCGCTCCGTTCATGTCCTCGGTCGGGGCAACGGCGGGGGGATGGCGCCGCTGGTTCAACGCGGTGCCGCCGGGGTAGTCGAGCGGCAGGCTCAGGCAGAAGGTGATCCCGGTTTCGACCTCGTGGATGCCCGCCAGGACCTTCTCGGAGGTGACCAGGTTGATCCGCCCCAATTCGTCGTCATCGCCCCAGTCCCCCCACGTCGAGCCGGCCGGGCGTTGCTTCCACCGCTTCGTCACGTCTCCGACTCCTTCTCTCTGGCGTCATCGGCCGCCATTGTTGTGTACCGACCGGTTGGTCTAATCTCGGTGCGCAGCTTCGCGCGCCCTGCGAGGATTCTGCTGAAACCGAGACCACGGGAGCACACATGGCCGACAAGCCGTTCGTCGTCTCCGCCGACGGGCACATTCTCGAACCGACCGACCTCTTCGTGACGCGGCTGCCCAAGCATCTGCGCGAGCGCGGCGTCTGGGAGGAGGACTTCGAGATCGAGCCCCTGGTCGAAGGCGGGGCGCGGGTCTTCCGCATGCTGCACACGCCCGGCTTCGACGGGTGGACGATCTCCCGGTACCGCCAGACGGGCGGGCGGACGCCCGAAGGCGACCCCGAACTGATCATCGAGGACCTGGCGCTCGATGGCGTCGACGTCGGGGTCATGCACCCCAACCTCTCCCTCTTCGGTCTCTACTCCGACGACCACGAGCTCTCCATGGCGCACGCCCGCGTCTACAACGACTACATCATCGAACGGTTCTCCCCGTACTTCTCGCGCCTGGCCCCGACCGCGCCGGTCCCGCTGACCGATATCGACGACGCGGTCGCTGAGATCGAACGGGTCGCAGCCGGCGGGTTCCGGGCGATTCTTCTCCCGGCGGTGCCGCCGACGCCTTACTACTCGCGCGACTACGACCCGGTGTGGGCGGCGGCACAGGCCAACGGCGTGCACGTCTTCATCCATACCCAGACGGGTGGCGTGAAGGTCAACGACCCAGAATCGACCACCTTGAAGGTGGTCATGGAGAACGCGGCGCAGGTCAACCAGCCGGTGACCGAGAAGTCCGCCTCGAAGCGGATGATCACCCAAGCGATCTACAGCACGATCGTGCCCCAGCAGGTGATCTGCCAACTGGTCGGCGGCGGCGTGGCCGAGCGCTATCCCGACCTGCACTTCGCGTTGATCGAATTCAATGCGCACTGGCTGTCCTCGCTGGTCGGGGCGATGGACAAGTGCTGGATCACCGGGATCGGCCAGGACGCCGACTGGTGGTTGGGTCACTGGGACAAGTCGTTGCCGCCGGAGCAGCAGACCAACATGGCGCAGCTCTTCCGGTTGAACGAGAAGTGGCCGTACCCGCTCATGCCGAGCGAGTACGTGCGCCGCCAGTTCCATGTGTCGTTCCAAGATGACCCCGTGGCGGTCGCCTGCCGGCACATCACTGGTCTCTCTACGATCGTCTGGGGCAACGACTATCCACACGCCGAAGGGACGTTCCGGGGCAGCCGCCAGATCCTGGCCGAGCAATTTGTCGGGATCCCCGACGGAGAGCGCGACGCAATGGTCGGGGGCACGCTCGGCGGGCTCCTCGGTTTCGCGCCCGTCGCCGCCTGATAGGGCCCGACCTGAGCGAGCTGCGATTCGACGGACGCGTCGCCGTCGTCACGGGAGCGGGGCGAGGGATCGGAAGGGCGTATGCGCTTTTGTTGGCGGCGCGGGGCGCGGCCGTCGTCGTCAACGACCTCGGTAGCTCCATGGAGGGCACCGGGGCGGACAAGGGACCAGCCGCGGAGGTCGTGGACCAGATCGTCGCCTCGGGCGGAACAGCACTGGCCGACACGAGCGACGTGGCTGCCGCGTGGGGCGCGCAAGCCCTCGTGTCAGCCGCAATCGAGAATTTCGGGTCGGTCGACGTTGTCATCAACAACGCCGGCATCATCCGGTGGGCCGGGTTTCCCGACGTCGATGAGGACAACCTCGCCGCACACCTGGCCGTCCATACCTTCGGTTCCTTTCACGTCACCCGAGCGGCCTGGACCCACATGGCCGAACGCGGGTACGGCCGCATTGTGATGACCACGTCGAGTGGTGTGTTCGGTCTCAAGAACAACACCTCCTACGCCACCGCCAAAGCGGCCGTGATCGGTCTCACGCGCAGCCTGGCCGTCGCCGCGCCGAAGCACGGCATCCGCGTGAACCTGATCGCGCCGGCCGCCATGACCCGCATGGCGGGTGGCGGGGAGGATCCGCACATGGCTCCTGAGCTCGTCGCGCCGATGGCGGCGTACCTGGCGCACGAGTCCTGCCCGGCGAACGGGGAGATGTACGCCGCCGGGGCGGGACGCTTCGCGCGCATCTTCCTCGCCACCACGCCCGGGTACGTGCATCCAGGCAAGGACGTCTCGATCGAGGACATTGCGGCGCATTGGGCGGACATCAACGACGAAGCTGGCTACTCGGTGCCGCGTGACCTACCGGACTGGTCAGCCGCCTTCTTGTCGCACCTGCCGCCCGCCGGGGGCTGACGTCCAGCGGCGCTACTCGTCGAGGAGGTCGGGCTCCTCGACGACGATCTGGTCGTAGAGCGGCTGGAACTGGAACCAGCCGGTGCGGTGGCCGCCCGTCTGCCCGGCCGTCTTCTCGGCCACGTCAGGGCGGATCGAGATCGGCGTCCCCGCGGCTTCGGCCAGCAGTTGCGCTTGGCACGTGCGCTCCATGGTGATGAACCACCAAGCCGCTTCGTCCACGGTGTGGCCGACGGTAAGGAGTCCATGGTTGGCCAGGATGGCGGCCTTGTTGTCGCCCAGGGCGTGCGCGATGCGCTTGCCCTCTTCGGTCTCGACCACCGCGCCGGTGTAGTCGTCGAAGAGCACGTGGTCCCCGTAGAACGCGCAGGCGTCCTGCGTCAGCGGATCGAGCGTCCGATGCAGGGTCGACCACGCCTTTCCGTAGACGGAGTGCGAGTGCGCCGCAGACACGACGTCGGGCCGCGCCGCGTGGATCTGAGAGTGGATGACGAACGCGGCGAGGTTGAGCGGCCAGTTGCCCTCGACGACCTCGCCCGTGTCGTTGACGAGCAACAGGTCCTTGACCTGAATCTGGCGGAAGTTCATGCCGAACGGGTTGACCCAGAAGTGATCGGGCAACTCGGGGTCGCGGGCGGTGATGTGACCCGCCGTGCCCTCGCTGAAGCCGAACTTGCCGAACAGGCGGAAGGCCGCGGCCAGTCGCTGCTTGCGATGGCGCCGCTCCTCCTCGACGGTGTTGAACTCGGGGATCACGTGGGGAGTGCGGTCTGATGGCACGCCTTCAGTGTACGAGCGTTGTACCGGTCAGTCCATAGGATGGGGCGCCATGGACTTCTCCCTGGGTGAAGCCGAGCGCGAGCTGGTCGCCCTGTGCCGGGACTTCGCGCAGAAGGAGATCGCATCACGCGCGCCGGAGGCGTGGGAAGAGGGGCGTTGCCCGACCGATCTGCTGCGGGAGATGGGCGCGCTCGGATTGCTCGGCATGCTCGTCCCCGAGACGTGGGGTGGGATCGGCATGTCGACGGTGGGCTTCGTGGCGGCCATGGAGCAGCTTGGCCTGGCGGACCAGTCCGTCGCTGCGGCGTGGCAGGCCCACGTCACTATCGGCTCGTTACCGTTGTTGCTCTTCGGCGACGACGCACAACGCGAGCGCTGGTTGCGACCGTTGGCCGAAGGACGGGCGCTGGGCGCGTTCGGGCTCACCGAGCCGGACGCGGGATCCGACGCCCGCGGGATCCAGACCAGGGCGCAGCGCCAGGACGACGGCTGGCTGATCAACGGCCGCAAGACGTTCATCTCCAACGCCGGGACGGACATGTCGTTCGGCGTCACGCTGCTGGCCCGGACCAACGCGGGTGATGACGCGCCGCGCTACGCGAGCTTCGTCGTCGAGAAGGACACGCCGGGTTTCACCATGGGTCCCAAGATGCGCGGCATCGGGTGGCGCGGGCTCGACACTCGTGAGCTCTATTTCGATGACGTCTGGGTCCCCGGCGATCACCTGGTCGGTGATCCCGAGATGGGGCTCGCCCAATTCCTGCGGACGCTCGAGGTCGGACGGATCTCCATCGCCGCCCTCTCCTTGAGCCTCACGCAGGCCGTGCTCGACATGGCGACCCAGTACGCGCGGGAGCGCGTGCAGTTCGGCCAACCGATCTCGAAGTTCCAAGCCGTGCAATTCAAGCTGGCCGACATCGCCACCGAGCTCGAGGCGGCTCGCTGGCTCACCTATCGCGCCGCGTCGCTGCGCGACGAAGGGCAGCCGTTCCTGAAGGAGGCGGCCATGGCGAAATTGAAGGCGAGTCGCCTTGCCGTTTCGGCCGCGTCGGAAGCGGTCCAGATCCATGGCGGGCTTGGTTACATGCTGGAGTCCCCGGTCGCGCGGTTCTACTGCGACGCCAAGGTGCTCGAGATCGGCGAGGGCACCAACGAGATCCAGCACGTGGTGATCGCCCGCGCTCTCGGTTGCTGATCGGAGAACGCGCGCTCGAGGTTCAGACGGCCGACAGCCGGCGGATCGCCTCGGCGAT
>DATDIE010000097.1:0-8935 GCA_036521235.1 Acidimicrobiales bacterium
CATGCGGTCGCGACGGACCTTGCTCCGCGTGACCTCGACGCCACAGCGCTCGCAGATGATGCCCTTGAAGCGCACCCGCTTGTACTTGCCGCAGTAGCACTCCCAGTCCTTGGTCGGACCAAAGATCTTCTCGCAGAAGAGCCCGTCCTTCTCGGGGCGCAGCGTGCGGTAGTTGATCGTCTCGGGCTTCTTGACTTCGCCGTTGGACCAGCCACGGATGGAGTCGCCGGTGGCGAGCCCGATGCGCAGCTGATCGAAAGTGTTGACGTCCAGAGCCATTAGGAGAAGCTCCTCTCTGCGGCGCGCCGCTCGTCCTCTTCGTCCGAGCCGCGCTCATTGCGACTGATATCGATGCCCAACTCCTCGGCGGTGCGGAACACGTCCTCGTCCAGCTCGTGCATCTCGATCTCACGGCCGTCCACGGCCAAGACCTCGACGTCGAGACAGAGCGACTGCATTTCCTTGATGAGCACCTTGAAGCTCTCGGGGATGCCGGGCTCGGGGATGTTCTCCCCCTTCACGATGGCCTCGTAGACCTTGACCCGTCCGAGCACGTCGTCGGACTTGATGGTCAGCAGCTCCTGCAGCGCGTAGGCGGCGCCGAAGGCCTCGAGGGCCCACACCTCCATCTCGCCGAAGCGCTGGCCACCGAACTGGGCCTTCCCACCCAGCGGCTGCTGGGTGATCATCGAGTACGGGCCGGTGGAGCGGGCGTGGATCTTGTCGTCCACCAAGTGGGCCAGCTTCAGGATGTAGACGTAGCCGACCGAGATCGGGTTGTCGTACGCATCGCCGGTCCGCCCGTTGTAGAGCGTGGCCTTGCCGTCCATGCCGATGAGGCGCGTGACGTCCTCTGTGGCGGGGGCGGTGACGGGGGCAGGGGTGATGACGGCGGCCTCGATACTGCCGTCGCCGTTGCCGTTGCCCGTCCTGGGGGTGTTGAAGTTCCCGTTCGCGTTCCCGTTGGCCGAGTCCGAGTACAGCTCCCCGAAGATCTGCTGGATCGTCGGGTGGCTGCCGGCGTCCTCGGCCTCGTCCCAGTGGGCACCGTCGAAGACGGGCGTGGACACCCACGCCGCCGGCTCGGTGCGCGGCCGCGTCTTGCGCGCCGCGCCGTCGCCCTTGGCCGAGGTCCCGACGCCGTCGTTGACCACGACGCCCTCCCAGCCGTGACGGGCCGCGTAGCCCAGGTGCGACTCGAGCACCTGGCCCACGTTCATCCGGCTCGGCACGCCGAGGGGGTTCAAGATGATGTCGACCGGCGAACCGTCGGCCAAGTACGGCATGTCCTCGACCGGGAGGATCTTGGAGATGACGCCCTTGTTGCCGTGGCGGCCGGCGAGCTTGTCGCCCTCGGAGATCTTGCGCTTCTGGGCCACGTAGACGCGCACCAGCTGGTTCACGCCCGGAGGCAGCTCATGCGACTCCTCGCGGGAGAAGACGCGCACGTCGATCACCTTGCCGTACTCGCCGTGCGGCACCTTGAGCGAGGTGTCGCGCACCTCGCGGGCCTTCTCGCCGAAGATCGCGCGCAGGAGGCGCTCCTCGGGCGTCTGCTCGGTCTCACCCTTGGGGGTGACCTTGCCCACGAGCACGTCGCCCGGCTCGACCTCGGCGCCCACGCGGATGATCCCGCGCTCGTCCAGGTCGGCCAGGATCTCCTCGGAGAGGTTCGGGATGTCCCGCGTGATCTCCTCGGCCCCCAGCTTGGTGTCGCGGGCGTCGACCTCGTGCTCCTCGATGTGGATGGACGTCAGCACGTCGTCGCGCACCAGGCGCTCCGAGAGGATGATGGCGTCCTCGTAGTTGTAGCCCTCCCACGGCATGAACGCGACGAGCAGGTTCTTGCCAAGCGCCAGCTCGCCGTTGTGCGTCGACGGGCCGTCGGCCAGCAGGTCGCCCGACGTCACGCCCTGCCCCTCGGCCACCAGGGTGCGGTGGTTTATGCACGTGTTCTGGTTGGAGCGGCGGAACTTCGACAGCCGGTAGACCTTGCGCCCGAGGGCGGTGCCCAAGCGGTCCTTCTGGCCCGGCGTGTACTCGACGGTGATGGTGTCGCCGCTGATCTCGGTGACGGTGCCGTTGCCCTCGGCCAGGACGACGTCGCCGGCGTCGCGGGCGGCACGAGCCTCCACACCGGTGCCGATGTACGGCGCCTCGGGGACGACCAGCGGCACGGCCTGCTTCTGCATGTTGGCGCCCATGAGGGCCCGGTTGGCGTCGTCGTGCTCGACGAAGGGGATCAGCGCGGTCGAGACCGAGACGATCTGCTTCGGCGAAACGTCCATGAGGTCCACCTCGGAGGGCGGCACGAAGTCGATCTCCGACGTGGTCCCGTAGGAGCCGCCAACGGCGCCGACGCGCACGCCGGTGCCTTGCGGGCCACGGCGCACGAGGACGCGGTCCTCGGTCAGGCGACCCTCGGCGTCGACCTGTGCGTTGGCCTGGGCGATGACGTGCTCTTCCTCCTCGTCGGCGGCCAGGTAGTTGACCTCGTTGGTGACCTTGCCGTCGACGACGGTGCGGTACGGCGTCTCGATGAAGCCGTACTCGTTGACCCGGGCGTACGTGGCGAGGGCCCCGATGAGGCCGATGTTCGGTCCCTCGGGCGTCTCGATCGGGCACATGCGGCCGTAGTGGGACGTGTGGACGTCTCGCACCTCGAAGCCGGCGCGCTCACGCGAGAGGCCGCCTGGCCCGAGGGCCGACAGCCGGCGCTTGTGGGCCAGGCCCGACAGCGGGTTGTTCTGGTCCATGAACTGGCTCAACTGCGACGTTCCGAAGAACTCCTTCACCGCAGCGACCACCGGCCGGATGTTGATGAGCGTCTGCGGCGTGATGGCCTCGACGTCCTGGGTGGTCATGCGCTCGCGCACGACACGCTCCATGCGCGACAGGCCGACGCGCACCTGGTTCTGGATGAGCTCGCCGACCGAGCGGATGCGGCGGTTGGCGAAGTGGTCCTGGTCGTCGATGCGGTAGGTCGACTCGCCGTCGGCCATGTGCAGCGCCAGGTGGAGCATGTAGGTGGCGGAGGCCAGGATCTCCGACGGGCTGAGCACCGACTGGTCCGGCGCCGGCTTCTCGATCTCGATCCCGAACAGCTCGGAGAGCCGGTCGATCTCGGGGCCGAGCTTGCGGTTGAGCTTGTAACGACCGACCCGCGTGAGGTCGTAGCGCTTCGGGTTGAAGAAGGCGTTCTCGAAGTAGACACGGGCGGCCTCGGCTGAGAGCGGCTCGCCGGGGCGGGCGCGCTTGTAGATCTCGAGGAGGGCCTCCTCACGGGTGGGCGCGAGGTTGCGCTCCTTCTCCCACTGGCCCTCGAGGAAGTCGAAGTGGCGCACGAAGCGGTCGAGGAAGGCCTCGTCCCCGTAGCCGAGGGCGCGCAGGAGCACGAAGAGGGAAAGGCGGCGCTTGCGGGCGACGCGGCAACCGGCCGTGACGTCCTTGCCCGGCTTGGCCTCGATGTCGAGCTCGATCCACTCACCGCGGTAGGGGTGGATCGTCCCGGTGAAGACGGTCTTGGCGTCGCGGCCGGGCTGGAAGATGACGCCCGGCGAGCGGACGAGCTGGGACACGACGACGCGCTCGGTGCCGTTGACGATGAAGGTGCCGCGGTCGGTCATCATCGGGAAGTCCCCCATGAAGACCGTCTGCTCCTTGATCTCACCGGTCGTGGCGTTCAGGAAGCGGGCCCGCACGAAGACAGGCGCCGCGTAGGTCATGTCCTTTTCCTTGCACTCCTCCACCGAGAACTTGGGCGGCGGACGCAGGTCGGCGTCGGTCGGGTCGAACTCGAGCTCGAGGCTGAGCTGGCCAGTGAAGTCCTCGATCGGACTGATGTCGGAAAACGCCTCTGCCAGACCCTTGTCGAGGAACCACTGGAACGAGTCGCGCTGAATCGCGATCAGATCAGGGAGCGGCAGGGCCTCATTGATGTTGGCAAAGGAGACGCGTTCGGGGCTACGGGACCGTGAAGACAACGGTCAACACCTCCAAGGAGAAAAGACGGCCGGCTGAGGACGGGAATTCGGGTACTGCGGGGACGACGGGCGGGCGGGACGAGGGCGAGTGGGCGGGCTACCAGAGCTGCCGGGGCGCGCACCAGCCCGCAAGAATTGCGGGTTCAGGCACACGGAGACGCACGGCAACCGTGCATCTTATCGTGAGGCGTGCACGATCACAACCCCTTTGGGCCGCGAGAGGCCTACACGGGCTGCGCCCGGGGTCCCCGACAGGGTAAAGGTGCCCCCCTCCCTCGTCAAGGACCCTCGCCGGCCAGGCATCGTGCCTGGTCAGAGTGCTCCGACCCACAAAAGGCCGGCCGGAGACCCAGCGGAAGCCCCTATGCGGGGCTCTCGTGGGCTCTGCCTCGAATACGAGAAGGCCAACCCGTCGTCGAACCGGAGGTCGGCGGGCCCTCGACCAGCAATGGCCGGGACCCGCCGCCCTGGCCCGGCTACTTGACTTCGACGGTGGCCCCGGCGCCCTCGAGGGCTTCCTTGGCCTTGTCGGCGTCTTCCTTGTTGACGTTCTCGAGGACAGGCTTGGGGGCGGCCTCGACCAGGTCCTTGGCCTCCTTGAGGCCCAGGCTGGTGAGCGCGCGCACCTCCTTGATGACCTGAATCTTCTTGTCCCCCGCGGCCGAGAGGATGACGTCGAACGTCGACTTCTCCTCCTCGGCCCCACCGGCGTCGCCACCGGCAGCCGGGGCCGCAGCGGCAGCCACCGCCACGGGGGCGGCCGCGGTTACGCCGAACTTCTCCTCGAAGTCCTTCAACAGCTCGCTCAGCTGGATCACCGACAGCTCGGCGATCCCGTCGAGGATCTCTTCCTTGGTGAGGGTTGCCATCTCCGTGGCCTTCCTTTCTTTCCTTCGGTCTCTGTGTGAGTCGATCTCGTGGGTGGACGGTGGTTATTCGGCGGCGGGCTCTTCGGCCGTCGCCTCGGTGGTGTCTGCCGCCCCGGCGTCGCCGCCTGCGCCCTCGGAGGACTCAGCCGGTTCCGCCGCCGCCTCTTCGGTGGCTTCGGGCGCGGGCACCTCGGCGGCTTCGGGTGCGGCTGCCTCAGCCGAGTCCGGCGCTTCGGGCGCAGCCGCCTCGGCGACGCCGCCCTTCTCCTCGATCAGCGCCGAGATCCCGTAGGCCAGGTTCTGCGGCAGCGCCTTGAGCAGGCCGGCCATGTTCTGGAGCGGCGCCGCCAGCGCGCCGGCGAAGCGGGCCAGCAGGACCTCGCGGGGCGGCAGGTCGGCCAGCGCCGCCAGGTCCGAGGTCGAGAGCAGGGAGCCGTCGGCCAGCCCGCCCTTGATGACCAGGTGGGGGTTGGCACGCGAGAAGTCGCGCAGCGCCTTGGCCACCGCGCTGATGTCGCCCTGGACGAAGGTCAGCGCGCTCGGGCCGCTCAGGTACTCGCCCAGCGGCTGGTACTCGCCCCCGTCGATGGCCCGGCGCACGAGCGTGTTCTTGAAGATCTTGTAGTCGCCGCCAACGGCGCCCAGCGCGTGACGAAGTTCGGCCATCTCGGCCACCGTCAGCCCGCGGTACTCGCTCACGATCGACGCGGTCGACGCGGTGAGGCGCGTCTTGACCTCGTCGACGACCTCGACCTTGTGCGCCATCTGTGCGTTCTGCGTTGCCATCGGTTCCTCCACCGGGATCGGTGCCCGGAAGCGGGCCAGGGATCTCCGGTGTGCGACGGCGCAGGACGGCGGAGCCGGCTGCGAGATGTCGCCTCGTCAGGCCGGCCTGGTGGGCCGTTTCAGCACCCTGAGGTGCACCGGAGGTCTCTGGCGTACGGATTCAGTGCCCGGCCGCAGTCAGGCGGCGAGCTGTGCGGGAAACTTTAGTACGAGTCGGGCGCCCGTCCCGTCGGGGGCCGGCTCACGCCGAGGCGGCGAGCTGCTCCTCGTCGACGGCGCGGGCCTTGGCCGGGTCGATGTGGATGCCCGGGCCCATCGTCGTCGACACCGTGACGGAGAGGAAATAGCGCCCCTTGGCCGCCGCCGGCTTGGCCCGCTGGAGCTCCTCGACCACGGCGCGGATGTTCGCCACCAGCTGGTCGTGGGTGAAGGACGCCTTGCCGACGCGCAGGTGGACGTTGCCCACCTTGTCGGTGCGGTACTCGACGCGGCCGCCCTTGAACTCGGTGACGGCCTTGCCCACCTCGGTGGTGACGGTGCCGGTCTTGGGGTTGGGCATCAGGCCGCGGGGACCGAGGACGCGGCCGAGCGAGCCCACCTGACCCATGAGGTCGGGGGTGGCGATGGCGACGTCGAAGTCGAGGAAGCCGCCGTTGATCTTGGCCACCAGGTCGTCGGCGCCGACCACGTCGGCACCGGCGGCCCGGGCGTCGTTCGCCGCTTCGCCGTTGGCGAAGACGGCCACCCGGTTGGTCTTGCCGGTGCCCTCGGGCAGCGACAGCGTGCCGCGGACGATCTGGTCCGCCTTGCGCGGGTCGACGCCGAGGCGCACCGCCAACTCGACGGTCTCGTCGAACTTGGCGCTGGCCATTTCCTTCAGCAGGTCCACGGCCTCGCCAAGCCCGTAGAGCTGCTCGCGGTCGACCTTGGTCAGGCTGTCCGTGTACTTCTTCCCGTGCTGGGTCATCGCATCTCTCCTCTGCGCGTCCTCAGGGCCTCAGCCGCCGACCTTGATGCCCATCGAGCGGGCCGTGCCGGCCACCTGCTTCTTGGCCGCGTCGAGGTCGTCGGTGTTCAGGTCCTTGAGCTTGGTCGTGGCGATCTCGGCCAGCTGGGCGTCGGTGATCGTGCCGACCTGCTCACGCCCGGTCGTCGCCGCACCCTTGTCGAGGCCTGCCGCCGTGCGCAGCAGCACCGGGGTCGGCGAGGTCTTCAGGACGAAGGTGAACGACCGGTCCTCGTAGATCGTGATCTCGACGGGGATGACCTGGCCGCGCATGCTCTCCGTCGCCTGGTTGTACTGCTTGCAGAACTCCATGGTCTGCACGCCGTGTGGCCCGAGCGCCGTGCCGACCGGGGGCGCGGGAGTGGCGGAGCCGGCATCGAGCTGGATCTTGACCACGGCGAGCACCTTCTTCTTCGGTGGCATCGTCTGTACTCCTTCTTCTTTCGTTCTCTACTAGGTAAAGCGTCTTTGGCCGACGCTTTGTTCCGGCGGGGCCGGCGGCGCCGGGTGCCCGCCTAGAGCTTGGCGACCTGGCTGAATTCGAGCTCGACCGGGGTCTCCCGGCCGAAGATGTTGACCAGCACCTTGAGCTTGAGCTGGTCCTCGTTGATCTCGGAGATCTGGCCCGAGAAGTCGGCGAAGGGGCCTTCCTTGACCCGCACCGTCTCGTTGACCTCGTACTCGAGCCGGGCCCGCGTCCGCTTGGGCGCCGCACCGGGCACGCCCTCCGCCTTGACCTGGAGGATGTTCTCCACCTCACGGCGCGACAGCGGCGTCGGCTTGGTGCCCGGCCCGACGAAGCCCGTCACGCCCGGCGTGTTGCGCACGGCGCCCCACGTGTCGTCGTCGAGGTCGCAGCGCACGAGCAGGTAGCCGGGGAAGACCTTCTTCTGGACGGTGACCTTCTTGCCGCCCTTGAACTCGTCGACGTCCTCCATCGGGATGACGACCTCGAAGACCCGGTCCTCGAGCCCACGCGAGGCCACGACGTTGCCCATGTTGGAACGCACCTTGTTCTCGTACCCCGAGTAGGTGTGCACGACGTACCAGCGGCCAGGGCGGTCGTAGGGGCTCTCGACCTCGACGACCTCATCCTCTTCCGCGTCGTCGCGGCCCCAGCCACCCAGCTCGACTGGCTCGTCGTCCGCCGCGGCGGCCGCCCCGTTACCGGTGGCGTCGAGCACGAGGTCCGGCTCGTCGCTCGCCGCGGGCGCCGCGGCGACTTCCTCTTCTTCGATGGCTTCGAGCACTGCTTCTTCCACGATCTCCTCTGCGAGCTCTTCGACGGTCTCCTCCGAGGCCTCTTCCGCCACGGCCTCGGCGATCTCCTCGGCCACCGCGTCGACGGCCGCGTTGTCCGCGATCGCCTCGAGTTCGGCCTCGTTCTCCGCGGCGACCTCGTCGAGGACGTCGTCGGTCACGGCCGTGCTCATGGCCGCCTCTTCGGGCGCCTGTTCGGCCTCTTCGCGCTCGGCTTCGACCGCCTCGGCGACGTCTTCCTCGTCGCCGGTCGCGAGGGCTTCTTCTGCTTGGGTGTGAGACATATCAGTCATGGGGGGGCTACTTCGTGAAGAGGAGGGTGATGAGCTTCCCGAACGCCAGGTTCAGGACGAAAATGAGGCTGATCATGATGGCCAGGGTGGTGAAGACTACCGTCGTGTAGTTGATGAGCTCCGAGCGCGAGGGCCAGGCGACCTGGCGCATCTCGTCGCGGATCTCGCGGACGAACTGTGCGGGCGTGGACCGGCGGCGGACGGGCGCACCACCTTTGGTCTGGCGGGTCGTCCGTGACTGCTGTGCCGGCGCGCGCTTTGTGGACGGAGAGCCATCGGCCTCCATCTGACCTTGGCGCTGCATCAAGCGCTTCGTCTCGCGGTTCACGGGTCTCGCCTCACGTACTTCGTTCGATGTTCACGTCCGGGGCAGGGCAGGAGGGACTCGAACCCCCAACCGCCGGTTTTGGAGACCGGTGCTCTACCAGTTGAGCTACTGCCCTCGGTGGGGTTGCCTTCGGTTGCCGTCGGGCAGGTGGTTCTTCCCCCTGACCTGGGGAACGGCCTGCCAGAGTAGCACCGGCAGGGTCGGATCGGCTCAGCGGGTCTCCTTGTGGAGGGTGTGCTGGCGGTCCCAGCGGCAGTACTTCTTCATCTCGATCCGCTCACGATCGTTGAGCTTGTTCTTGGTCGTGATGTAATTGCGCCGCTTGCACACTTCGCAGGCCAGCGTGACCTGGACCCTCTTCTCGTTCTTCGGCATCTTGAATCCTTCCTGGTGGGGCTGCCGCGGGCATC
>DATDIE010000098.1:0-3175 GCA_036521235.1 Acidimicrobiales bacterium
GGCGAGCGCGGACGAGACCACGCGCCTGATCCGGGCCGCCAGGACCGACGGCGAGCGCCTGATCACCTACGAGCCCGACCGGCGCCCCGAGGTGGCGAACCTGCTCAGGCTGGCGGCGATCTGCCTGGACGTGGCACCCGACGCGGTCGCGGCTGACGTCGGCGACGGCGGCGCCGCGGCGCTGAAGCGGGTCGCGGCTGACGCGCTCAACGAGCGTCTGGCGCCGATCCGGGCCCGGCGGGCCGGGCTCGCCGGCGACCGCGACCACCTGCGCGCCGTGCTCGCGCGGGGCAACGACCGTGCCCGCGAGATCGCCGCCGGCACCCTGCGGGCCGTGAAGGAGCTGATGCACACGCGCTACTGACGCCGGTCGCGCTACAGCTGGACGGTGCCGCTGACGCACGTGACCGTGCCGCCGGCGACCCAGACCGCCCCGGCGTCGTCCGCCGAGAGGTGCACCCGGCCGGCCCGTCCCAGCGCCGTGCCCTGGGACGCCACGTACGGCGCCGAGGCTCTGCCGGTGCGCAGGAGCCACTGTGCGACGGAGGCGTTCAGGCTGCCCGTCACGGGATCCTCTGTGGTGGCCCCGTCCTTGGGGAAAAAGGCCCGCAGCTCGAACGCCGCGCCGGCGCCGGGCGGGTGCGGGCCGACCAGCCCGACGTCGTGGTCGACGGCCCCGGGCCGCACTGCCAGCACCGCCTCGGCGGACTCGAGCAGGAGCGCGACCCAGCCGGGGCCGTTGTCGGCCCACTCGGCGGCGACGATCGCGCCGCGATCGAGGTCGAGCGTCCGGGCGACGTGGACGAGCTCGTCCTCATCCACCGGCCCGGAGCGGATCAGCGGCGGCGCGGCGAACCCGAGCCCGTCCGGGGTGGGTCGGATCGACACGAGGCCGGCCGCGCACTCCTGCACGATCTCGTCGCGCGACCGCGGCGTGCCACCCGCCTCGAGCCAGGCATGGCACGTGCCGAGCGTCGGGTGGCCCGCGAACGGCAGCTCGGCCACCGGGGTGAAGATGCGCACTCGATAGTCGGCCCTGGGATCGGTGGGGGGCAGGACGAACGTGGTCTCCGACAGGTTCGTCCAGTGCGCGAAGCGACGCATCTCCGCGTCGGTGATCCCGTCGGCGTCGTGCACGACGGCGACGGGGTTGCCCCGGTACGGCTCGGTCGTGAAGACGTCGATCTGGCGGAACGGGCGCTGCATACGGGCAGTCTCCCAGAGCCCGCCGCCAGGTGGCGGCGGTGGCGGCGGGCCCTGGAGGCTCAGGCGGCGCAGATCGCCGCGAAGGTGTCCTGCACCGGCTGCGTGCTCGTGCTGATGATCTCGGCGTCCCACTCCTTCGTGGTGCCGACGATCGACTGCCTGACGACCGAGCTCGGAAGAGGGGTGGCGACGCGCACGCCGCCCCCGATGACCGACGTCCCGGCCGGGCAGGACGCTCCGCCGACGATCGCGATCGGGTTTCCGTTCGGCATCGTCGTCCCGCTCGTGCGCACGATCTTGTAGCCGGCCGGCTTCTGGCCGCAGATCGCGAACGTGGTCAGCACCTCGTTCACGCCGGTTGCGTTGTTCACGAAGGCGGTGAACTTCGTCGAGCTCGCCGGGAAGGCGCTCGTGACGGCCGCCAGCGCCGAGTCGGACGTCGAGAGGACGCCCCCGCTCAGGAGGACGGTGTTGGCGGGGCATGTCGCGGTTGCGCTGGCCTGCGTGCCATGGGGGTTCCCGATCTGGGCGAAGGTGGTCGTGTAGCCCTTGGGCTGCTTGGCGCAGATCGCGTCAATCCCGAACTGCTGGGTCGAGACGCCGGTGTTGTTGACCCGTGCCCGCCAGGCGGTCGACCCGTTGGGGGCAGAGGTGTTGATGCTCTCGGTCGGCCCGCCGACGCCCTGGACCGCTGTCCCGCCGCCCCAGACGACGGTGCCGGCCGGGCAGGAGGTCTGCCCGCCCGAGTCGAGCGGTCCGGCCGGCAACGGCGTCAGCGGGCCACGGACGATCTTGTACCCGGGTGGCGCCGTCGGCGCCTTGGCCTGTGGTGACGCACCTGTCTCGGCGACGGCCACCGGAGCGATCACGAGTCCGAGCGTCGCGACGGCGATGCCGGCGCGAAGGATGTCCAACATGTCGATCTCCTTGAAGAGGTCTGGATGTTGGTGCGGACTACGCGGGGGGGCGAGAGGTCGGTTTGCGTGATCGTGATTCCGATCACAGTTGTCTGACCTCTTGCCTAGTCGTCGTGCGGTCGGTGACGTGCGATGACGGCGTCGAGCCGCAGCAGGTCGGCGTCTCCGACCTCGCCGAACGCGACGCCTACGTGCCCGCCGGCCAGGCGGACGCGCACGGCCAGGCAGCGCACCGGGTCGGGCTCGCCGGGCAGGGAGAGTTCGATCTGCCAGGGCCCGTCGCCGATCCCCGGCCGGTTCTCGAGCAGGGCGCCGCCGAGGCTGAGATCGAGCGTCGTGGTCTCGATCGCGCGGGTCGACCCGTCGGCGGTCAGCAGGGTTGCACGCACCGGCGCCCGTAGATCCACGCGCGTGTTGGCGCGCCGCTCGGCGATCTGGACGAGCCGGTCGCCCGCAGCCGTCAGGGTGTCCTCGCTGTGGACGGTGGCGGTGCGCTGGGAGGCGACTGTCTCCTCGATCCGGCGGGTCGCCTCGCCGACCTCTGCCAGGGCGCTGCTGGTCGCCTCGATGGAGTGGGCGACGCCGGCGCTCTGCTCGGTCACCGCCCGAATGTGCTCGAGCACGCGTGCGGCGGCGGCGCCCGCGGTGTTCGCCAGCTGGCCGACCTCGTGGGCGACGACGGCGAAGCCACGTCCGTGCTCGCCCGCCCGGGCCGCTTCGATGGCGGCGTTCAGCGCCAGCAGGCGGGTCTGGTCGGCGACGGCGGAGATCTCGCGGGTGATCTCGGCGGCGGCGTTGGTGGTGCCGCGCAGGGCGAGGCTGCCCGCGACGGCCTCCTCGACCCGGGCCTGGGCCGCGTCGGCGGCGGCCAGCGTCTCGCGGGCGCCCTCACCGATCGTGTCGCTCGCGCCGGCGAGCACCTCGAGCGTCGCGTTGATCCGGTCGAGTGCCTCGCGCGCGGCGGCGGCGCTCGTGCGGCGGGCGTGGGCAGCCGCCTCGGCGCTCGCATGCTGTGCCTCGGCTGCGTACCGCGCCCGGGACTGCTGGGCCCG
>DATDIE010000099.1:0-4893 GCA_036521235.1 Acidimicrobiales bacterium
CAGCGCCGGCTTCTATGGCTCGGCGGGGGGCACCTGAGCACACATACGCGGGTCAAGGAGAAAGCGTCGGTGTCCGACCGCGTCCCTAGTCGGCTTCCCGCACGAGCTTGGCTACCTCCGCCTGATCACCCGGGGTTTTGAACAGTCGGACGCCATCGCGGTCCCGCAGCCAAGACAGGTTCCGCTGGTGGAGCTCCAAGCCCGCGTCGAATCGATTGAGCACAACGATGATGTCTGCAGGCAACCGGACGAGCGCGTCCATCGTGAGACGTATCGAGTTGATCGTGCCCAGACCAGCATCGGCGACCAACAACAGAACGTCGGGCATCGCAGCGACGACAAGGGCGAGGCAGTCGCCGTCGTCCGCGATCGGTGAACGCAAGCCACCGGCGGTCTCCAGGAAGCCCACCTCCACTGGTGTCTCGGGCCACCGCAGCTCCTCGACGAGGGCGTCGAGGGTGAAGCTCGGACGGCCCAGTGCCTCCGCCGCCATCGGTGGGGCCATCGCCATCTCGTACCAGCGCTGCGGCGGGCACACCGTCTCGGGCTCCTCACCGCTGGCCGCACCGAGAATGGCGGCGTCGTAGCTGGCGGGATCGTCGGACGGCTCGAACGACTGCGCCGGTTTGCGCGCCGCCACGCTGCAGCCCGCCTGGCGGAGCTCGCCCAGCAGACGCGCGGTCACCCAGGTCTTCCCTACATCGGTGCCGGTCCCGATCACGGCCACCAAGCGGTGCGGCCGCGCCACTAGCGCGCGATCGCCCCAACGGAGACGGGGATCGGCAGCGCAGCCAGCACGTCGACCAGTCGCCCGACGTCGGCGTCGTCGTGTGCCGCCGACAGGGTCACGCGGAGGCGGCTGGTGCCGGCGGGAACGGTCGGTGGTCGAATGGCGGGCACCCAGAGCCCGGCCTCGAGGAGCACCCCCGAGGCGTTGATGGCGGCCTGCTCCGAGCCCAGGACCACCGGCACGATCGGGCTCGGATGATCCGGCGCCGCCAAGCCCGCCTCCGACAATCGCCCCACGAGGAAGGAGAGCCTCGCCACCAGCGCGTCGCCCTCCGCCGAGCGCAGCACCACCAAGGCGGCCAAGCCCGCCGCGGCGTCCGCCGGCGGCAGCGCCGTCGAGAAGATGTACGACCGTGCCCGGTTGATCAGCAGGTCGACGATGTCTCTCGATGCGGCAACGAAACCGCCGAGCGCGCCCAGGGTCTTCGACAGCGTGCCGACACGAACGACACTGGCCCGTGGGTCCCCGGAGAGCGCCGACGTCTCGAGGTGCGGTCCGAGGACGGCGTGCGCTTCGTCGATCACGAGTAGGGCCCCATGTCGGAGGCAGAGCTCGAGCAGCTCGTCGAGGGGTGCGACGTCGCCGTCCATGGAGAACACCGAGTCGGTGACGACCACAGCGGGCGCCTGCGAATGGTGCGCATCCGAGGCCAGCATCTGTTCCAGGTGGGCGAGATCCCGATGGCGGTAGACCGAGACGTCGGAACGAGAGAGCCGGCACCCGTCGATGATGCTGGCGTGGTTCAGCTCGTCGGAGAGCACTCGGACGCCTGGGCCACCGAGGACACTGAGCACACCCAGGTTGGCGGCGAACCCGGTCGGGAAGCAGACGGCGGCCTCCGTCCCCTTCCATTGGGCGATCTCGCGTTCGAGATCCGCGTGGACGGGCCGAGAACCGGTGACGAGGCGTGATGCCCCCGCCCCGGTCCCCCACCGATCGAGGGCGGCGTGCGCCGCGGCCACGACGGCAGGATGGCAACTCAACCCCAGGTAGTCGTTCGACGCGAACGACACGACGTCGGTTCCTTCGAGCTCGCCCCCCGGGCCCAGAGCGTCGAACGGACGCGGCGCCCGCCAGCGTCCGTCGTCGACCACCTGCGCCAGCTGCGCGCGGATGCGCTCAGGCCAGTTGCCGGTATTCACGATGACGCCGTCACCTCGTCGAGAGCTTCCGTCAGCGCGTCGACCACCCGTTCGACCTCGTCCTCGGTGATGGTCAGCGGCGGCATCACCACCACGACGTCACCGAGGGGACGCAACAACACGCCCCGCTCCACCGCGCCGGCGCAGACACGCCGGCCCCAGCGGAGCCCCTCACGCGGAGGCGCCAGCTCGACACCGACCATCAGCCCGCGTTGGCGGACCTCACCCACGGTGGCTCGAGAGGCGACACGACGCGCCAGGAGGTCGGAGAGCTGTGCACTGCGGGCCCGAACGTTGGCGAGCACGTCCCACGATTCGAGGAGACGGAGGTGCTCGAGCGCCACAGCGGCGGCCAACGCATTCCCTCCGTAGGAATGGCCGTGATAAAAGGTCGATGGACCAAGGTCCGCGCCCAAGAACGCGTCGAAGACCCGCCCCGACGCCACCGTGGCCGACATCGCGAGGTAGCCACCCGTGATCCCCTTGCCAAGACAGAGCAGGTCGGGTCGCAGCATGCACAGTTCGGAGGCGAACAGGGAACCGGTCCGCCCGAACCCGGTGGCCACCTCGTCGCACACGAGCAGAACGCCTGCCGAGCGACACGCGTCACCGACGCGGCGGACGTCGTCTGGTTCGGCCACGAGCATCCCCGCTGCGCCCTGCACGAGCGGCTCGAGCACGACGGCGGCCAGCTCGTCCGCGTGCACAGCGACCGTCGCACAAGCCTTGTCGGCCCAGCCGGGGTCGGCGTAGCCGGGCGTCCGCACGACGGGGAAACAGAGGGGGTCGAAGACCGCGCTGAATACGCCGCCGTCTCCGAGGGACAACGACCCGATCGTGTCGCCGTGGTACGCGTCGCCCAAGGCGAGGAACCTGGTCCGGCCCTCGACGCCGCGGTTGACCCAGTACTGGAACGCGATCTTGAGGGCTTGCTCGACCGCCACCGCCCCGTCGGCGGCAAAGAGGAAATGCGGGTCGTCCACTGGCACGACCGGGGCGAGCGCCTCGGCCAACTCGACCACCACCGTGTTGCCGTTGCCCAGCATGGTCGAGTGCGCCACCTTGCCCGCCTGGACGGCGAGCGCAGCATCGAGCTCGGGGACGCAGTGGCCCAGCGTGTTCACCCAAAGCGAGGAGATGGCATCGAGGTAGCGGCGCCCGTCGGCGTCGATCAGCTCGCGGCCCTCGGCCCGCTCGATGACCAGGGGGGCGTTGTCCACGTAGGCCGCCATCTGCGTGAAGCCGTGCCAGACCACTGCGGCGTCGCGGTCGACCCAGCTGGCGGCGGGGTCCGAATTGATGCTGCTCATGGCCCTGATTCTTTACGCACCGGGCCCGATCGGCCAATGGGCGCTCTGCGCGAAACTGTGGGTATGGACCTGATTGGCGTCGTGGACACGATGTTCGCCCGGTACGACATGGGCGGGGAGGCCCTGGACGAGCTGTCCCAGTGCCCCGGCTACGGGACGACCTTCACCACCATCCGCCGCACCGTCCCGGGGTTCAAGGACCTGGCTGTGGCAGCGAAGAAGCTGATCGAGGAGGAGGGCTGCCGGATCGTCGTGGCCCTGGGCATGCCGGGCAAGGAGCAGGTGGACAAGGTCTGCGCCCACGAGGCGTCGACCGGGATCATGACGGCGCAGCTCATGACGAATACTCCGATCCTCGAGGTGTTCGTCCACGAGGACGAGTCGGACGACCCGGCAACGCTGGCGATGGTGTTCAAGAACCGCTCGCGGGACCACGCCCGCAACGCGTACCTGATGCTCTACGAGCCCGAACAGCTGACGGCGCGGGCGGGGCAGGGTGTTCGACAGGGCTTCGCTCACGCAGGACCACTGGACGTCTGATCGCGATCGCCGCCCGTTTGAACGGGCCAGGGCCCGACCCCTCAGCTGGCGGGCCCCGGAGCAGTCAGCCGACCCGGGTACTGGCTGCCCGCCTGCTGAGGTGCGGATGCTGTGAGAGCGGTTTGACGGTTAGGTGAGGGTGAACGGAATGACGCGGACCCTTACGAGTTCTGCCAAGAGATCGAGAAGGATCGGCCGTCGGAGCTGAGAGTGCTCGGTACGGCGAGCGTCTTGCCGTTCGAAGCCATGGTGATCTCGTTGGCCGCGAAGCCCGAGAGCGGGCCGTTGGTCCCGGAGTTGTCGATGACGTCGGCGTTGGTGAAGGAGACCTGGCCGAAGTTCGACAGAGGCACCTCGCTGCAGAACAGCAGGCTGCACGACGACGGCGCCTCGGCCACGACCTCGGCCGACGAGCGGGCGAACCCGCTGGCCGTCTGCGTCGTCGAGAAGGTCCAGCCGGCGGTGGTGTCCTTCTCGGACAGGTAGAAGCTCGTGCCCGACGAGTTCGAGACGACCCACGCCGTGATCTGGTCGCCGGGGTGCACGGGGTAGGCGGATGAGGTCGTGATCACGTCGGAGGGGTTCGGGTACATCTCCCACCACGCGTAGTAGTCCGGCGTGCTGCCGTTGCAGTCCGCATCGGTCCCCAGTTGCTCGACACTCGACGAGGTGTACCCGTCGATGCCGACCCAGAACGACGCGGCGGATCCGCTCGACCCGATCAGGCCACCGAGCCCCACACCGCCCAGGAGTCCACCGAGGATTCCTCCGCCTCCGCTGCTCGATCCGCAGTTGACGGTGGGCTCGGTCCAGCTGGCCGCGACGGAGTTGTACGTGTCGTTCCCGTCGGCGTAGCCGCCCCAGTTGGACGACTGCACGTTGGTGGCGTGGCGGACGCTGTTGCCGCCGAGGAGCTGGCCGAGGATCGACGTCACGACCTTGCCGATGATGGGCGCGTGATAGATCCCCGGAGTGGGAAGGCCGGAGCCCGCCGCACTCGACGGAGCCGCCGCCGCAGCCGGCGAGGCGGCGGCGAGGCTTAGGACCGGCGCGGCCGTGGCCGCCAGGCCAAGCACGCACGCCGCCGACACGAGCACCTTCCGCGCGGAAT
>DATDIE010000100.1:0-2004 GCA_036521235.1 Acidimicrobiales bacterium
GCCTCGTGCGCGGAGGACACGTCTTCGATGTTCTTCGCCTCGGGAAGCCGCCGCGCCTGGGTCAGGATCCTGTCCAGCTCGCGGTCGGTGTGTGACGGATCGTGGTGTGTGAGCAATAACCGTTTCGCACCGGATTCGGCGGCCACGTGGACTGCGTAGGCCGCCGTCGAATGGCCCCAGTCCGCCTTGGCGGAGAATTCGTCCTCGTTGTACTGGCCGTCGTGGATCAAGAGGTCCACGTCCTGGCACAGCTCCATCACCGCATCGGGCACCGCCCGGCGGTCGAGTGGAGCCTGGTGGTCGGACATGTACGCGACCGAGCGCCCCTCGGCTTCGATCCGGAAGCCGAGCGTGACGCCGGAGTGGGGAATGGGGCGAGCCATCACCTTCGCCGTGCCGATGGAGAAGTCCTCGGCACCGACGTCGACCGTGATCAACTCGCCGCGGAACTGCTCCATGTGGATCGGGAACACCGGCGGCTGCACGGCCGCGTGGAGCGCGTCCTTCAGCGTTCCCTTCGGCTGGCCGGGGCCGTAGACCGTCAGGCGGGCGCCGGGGTCGTGCAGCGGAGCAAAGAAGGGGATGCCCAAAATGTGATCGAAGTGGAGATGGGTGAGCAGGGCGGTCGCATGCAGAGGGGTGCCGAGCGCCCGTACCTCCCTCTGCAGGGTTTCGCCGAGCGCGCGCAGACCCGTGCCCAGGTCGACGATCAGCGGCTCGTCCCCGTCGATGTCGACGACGAGGCACGAGGTGTTCCCCCCGTACCGCCGGTAGCGATCCCCCGAGCACGGGCACGACCCCCGCACGCCATAGAACGTGACGTTCACCGGCTACGACCCTATATCCAGAGGGGCGATACGTTCTGTCGCATGGGACAACAGGAGACCATTTCCGCCAACGGGCTGGAGTTTGCCTGCCTCACGGACGGACCAACGGACGGGCCGCTCGCCCTGTGCTTGCACGGGTTCCCCGACACCGCACACACCTGGCGCTACCTGCTGCCCGAGCTTGCAGGCGCCGGCTTCCGTGCGGTCGCCCCGTTCCTGCGCGGCTACGCCCCGTCGCCAGTGCCGCCCGACGGTCAGTACCAAGTCGGCGCGCTCGTGCGCGACGCCAACGCTCTGCACGACGCGCTCGGGGCGACCTCGGATGCGGTGATCATCGGCCACGATTGGGGCGCGCTCGCCACGTATGGAACCGTCGCCCACCAGCCGGATCGCTGGCGTCGCGCCGTCACCGCCGCCGTTCCACCGACGCTCTCCATCGGGATGAACTTGCTGACCTACGCCCAGCTGCAGCGGAGCTGGTACATGTTCTTTTTCCAGTCGTCCATGGCGGAGAGTGCGCTCCCGATCGACGACTACTCCTTCATCGACAACCTGTGGCGCGACTGGTCGCCCGGCTACGACGGCACGTGGGACGTGGCCAAGGTGAAGGAGTCGATCGGCGACCCCGAGCACATCCTCGCCGCCATCGGCTACTACCGGGCCATGTTCGACCCCGCACACCAGACGCCCGAGCTGGCCGACGAACAGGCTGCCGCACTGTCGCCGACGCCGAAGCCGACGCTGTATCTCCACGGGCGTGACGACGGCTGCATGCTGCTCTCGTCGATCGGCTCGCCGCTCGACTTCCTCGCAGAGGGCTCCGAGATGGAGATCGTGGACGGCACCGGCCACTTCCTCCACGTGGAGCAGCCCGACCTCGTCAACCGGCGGATCATCGATTTCTTGACCGCCTCCTGAACGCTCAGCGCAGCCGGAGCACCCGACTGGCGTTCCCTCGCCACTCGGCGAAGCCCTCTTCCACCAACGCGGCGGCGACACGTTCGGCGCGGGCCACGTCCTCCGGCCAGCCACACGCACCGGCGAGTGCAGCGTCAGGGACGTCGCCACTCCGCAGCGACTCGAGCAGACGCCCTCGACCCTGCCGGTCGGAGCCCGAAAACGCGCTCTGCGGGCGCGCCGCCATGCTCGCCCGCCAGGGGTCTCCCCCGCCATCTCG
>DATDIE010000101.1:0-7104 GCA_036521235.1 Acidimicrobiales bacterium
GTGGCGGCCGCCACGACGGTGACGCTGCCGGTCGTGGGCGCGCTGCTCATCTTCAGCCTCATGATCGGGCCGCCCGCCGCGGCGCGCTCGCTCACCCGCCGGCCCGGGCACGCGCTCGTCCTGTCGGTCGCCTTCGCGCTCCTCACGGCGTGGCTCGCCATCGCGAGCTCGTACTGGACGAACTGGCCCGTCGGCTTCTTCGTCGGCTCGTACGCGGCGGCGTGCTACGCCGCCGGGCGGCTGGGTGCCGCGCTCGCCGGGCGGCGCCGGCGGCCGGGCCTCAGCCCCCGAACAGCAGGGAGTAGTCCGCGCCCCGGCGCAGGTGATGCCCTCCGTCCACGCCCAGCGTTTCCCCGGTGACGAAGGTGGACTCGGGGCCGAGCAGGTAGCGCACGGCGGCCGCCACGTCCTCGACCGTGCCGACGCGGCCGAGCGGCATCTGGGCGAGGTAGTCGTCGAGCAGCGGTCCGCCTGCGGTGATGAACGACATCAGCTCGTCGGCGATGATCCCCGGCGCCACCGCGTTGACCCGGATGCCGAGCGGCCCCAGCTCCTCGGCGGCCGTCTCGGCCAGGAAGCAGATGCCCGCCTTGGCCACGCCGTAGGCCCACAGGTGCGGGTGGGGGAAGCGCCCCGCCCCCGACGACATCAGGACGATGGCGCCGCGTCCGCCGCGGTCCGCGTCGACGTCCTGGCCCTCCATGGCGAGCGCCCCCTGCTTCACGCAGATGACCGAGCCCATGAGGTTGAGGTCGATCGTGGCGCGCACCGCCTCCACGTCGGCCGTCAGCACGGAGCCGAGGTGCAGCGACCCCCCGGCGCAGGCGAACACGCCGTCGAGGCGCCCGGTCACCTCCCGGGTCGCGGCCACGGCCGCGGTCACCTCGTCCTCGACGGTCACGTCCGCCACGACGTAGCGCGCCGTCGCGCCGCCGGTCGCGACCGCGGCGAGGCGCGCCGTGGCATCGGCGAGCTTCTGCTCGGTGCGCCCGCAGATCGTGACGTGCGCGCCGTCGGCCGCCAGGCGTTCCGCCGTCGCCAGCCCGATGCCGCTGCCCCCGCCGGTGACGAGGACGGCCCAGCCGGCGACGCCCCCCGCCCCGGGTCCGGCCATCAGACGGGGCCGGCGCCCACCGGGGCCACCGGGGTGAAGGCGACGGGCATCTCCTCGATCCCCGAGATGAAGTTCGCCTGCCGGCGCGGCAGCGCGGCGCGGTCGGTCGCCAGGTGCAGGTCGGGCAGGCGGGCCAGCAGCCGCTCGACCATGACGCGCAGCTCCAGGCGGGCGAGCTGGTTGCCCAGGCAGAAGTGGGCACCGAAGCCGAAGGCGATGTGCGGGTTGGGGCTGCGCGTGATGTCGAAGGTGTCCGGGTCGTCGAAGACGGCGGCGTCGCGGTTGGCCGACGGGTAGAGGAGGAGGAGCTCTTGGCCCTCCTTGATGTGGGCGCCGGCCAGCTCGACGTCGCGGGTGGCGGTGCGGGCCATGTTCTTGATCGGCGACACCCAGCGCAGCATCTCCTCGACCGCGCCCGTCATGAGGCCGTCGGGGTCGGCGGCCAGCGCGTCGCGCTGGTCGGGGTGGGCGAGGAGCTCCTCCATGCCGCCGCTGATCACGTGGCGCGTCGTCTCGTCGCCGCCGATGAGGATGAGCAGCGTCTCGTGGATGAGCGAGTCGTCATCGAGCGAGTCGCCGTCGATCGCGGCGTGGCAGAGCACGCCGACGAGGTCGTCGGTGCGGCCGGTCGCCTGGCGGTCGGCGAGGACCGGGTTGATGTAGTCCGTGTACCCCACGAACGCCTCGGCGGACTTCTCCAGGGCGCCGGGGTCGGGCGAGCCCTGCCCCTTGAGCATGTCGTCGGACCACCGCAGCAGGTCGTCGCGGTCGGCGGGCGCGACGCCGAGCATGTCGCCGATCATGATGATCGGCAGCGGCGCCGCCACCTCGCGGACGAAGTCGCACGACCCGCGCTCGCAGACCGTGTCGATGATGGCGTCGCAGACGACGCGCAGCTTGTCCTCCATGGCGCGCACGCGCTTGGGCGTGAAGCCCTCGGAGACGAGCCGGCGCCGGCGCACGTGCTCGGGCGCGTCGAAGTCGATCATCATCGGCAACGGCGGGAACTTGGGCCGGATGCCCCCGGCGTTGGAGAACGACTCGGTGTCGACCGACGCGTGCTTGACCGCGGCGTAGCTGGCGGCGGCCCACAGGTCGTTGACCTCGTCGTAGTAGACGGGGGCGTTGGCCCGCATCCAGGCGTAGGCGTCGTGGGGCTCCCGCCCGTAGAACTCGCCGCTCATCAGGTCGATGCCGAGCTGCGTGGGTGCCGTCGTCACGACGGGAGACCCTATCTCCGGGTGGGTAGGGTGGACCCATGGCTGACCAGGCGACCTTCTCCGACGTCGCCATGGAGTTCATGCCGGGCCTCTACTCGGCGGCGCTCCGCATGACCCGCAACCGGGCCGACGCCGAGGACCTCGTCCAGGAGACGTACCTCAAGGCGTACCGGTCCTTCGGGTCGTTCCAGGAGGGGACGAACCTGCGGGCGTGGCTGTACCGGATCTTGACCAACACGTTCATCAACTCGTACCGCGCCGCCCAGCGCCGCCCCGAGCAGGCCGACGTCGAGGACGTCGAGGACCTCTACCTCTACAAGCGCCTGGCCGGCTCGGGGGGCAGCGAGCCGGGGCGCTCGGCCGAGGACGAGGCGCTGGAGCGCTTCACCGACGAGGACGTGAAGGCCGCGCTCGAGGCCCTGCCGGAGAACTTCCGCATGGCCGTGCTCCTGGCCGACGTGGAGGGCTTCTCCTACAAGGAGATCTCGGAGATCACCGACGTGCCGATCGGCACGGTGATGAGCCGGATCCACCGGGGAAGAAGGGCGCTCCAGAAGGCGTTGCACGATGTGGCTGAAGCGAGGGGGCTCGTCGGTAGCGTACCGAGGGGATAGTGGAATGAGCGACGAAGTGCCGCAGCATCATCAACACGACGACAACGAAGGGACAAGCGGCGACCCCGCCCTGGACACGAGCGGCCTGTTCGGCTCGTCGTCCGTGGACTGCGTCGAGGCGGTACACGAGCTCTACACCTATCTCGACGGCGAGCTCACCGAGGTGCGGCGGGAGGAGATCCGGGTCCACCTCGACTGGTGCGGGCCCTGCGGCGGGGCGGCGCACTTCGAGGAGGAGCTGCGCCGGGTCATCGCCAACCGGTGCAAGGACCGGGTGCCCCAGAGCCTGATCGAGCGGGTGGCCGCGGCGCTCCAGGAAGAAAGCCCCGAGCACGACGCCCAGCACTGATCTCACCCCAGCCGAGTCCACCGGCCCCGCCGGGGCCAACGGGTCCAACCCCTCCGCCGCCGGCGTCGAGCCGGTCGCCGGGGCCCCCGCCGCGCCGCACGCCACGATGGTCGACTGGGCCCTCGCCGAGCGCGTGGCGGCGGGTGCGCTCATCCTCAAGCCCGCGCCCGCGTCGTACCGCTCCGCGCCGCTGCAGGCGCAGTTCGACGAGCTGACGGCGAAGGCCGAGCACCTCGTGACCGAGGCGACCGGGCTGCGCTCCGCGCACGGCGCGGCGCGCGCCAAGGTGACCGACCGCCCCGGCTGGGCGGCGGCGAACGTGCGCTCGATCGAGCGGCTCGTCGGCCCCGCCTTGGCCGAGCTCGCCGAGAAGCGCGGCGCCAAGGCCGGCCCCTCGCTCGTCATCGGCCGGGCCATCTCGGGCACGCAGCTCGGGCTGATGCTCGCCTACATGGCGACGCGCGTCCTCGGCCAGTACGACCTGCTGATCGACGACACGAGCCCCGAGGACCAGGACCTCGTGTCCTACGTCGGCCCGAACGTCGTCGGCGTCGAGACGCAATACGGCTTCGCGCCGAGCCAGTTCCGCCTCTGGCTCGCCCTGCACGAGGTGACTCACCGCATGCAGTTCACCGCCGTGCCCTGGCTGCGCGACCACTTCGTCGGCCTGGTGACCGAGCTGCTCGGCCCGCTCTCGGCCGACCCCAACAACTTCGCCGAGGTCCTCAAGCGCGTGGCCACCGAGGTGCGGGCGGGGCGGAACCCGACCCGCGACGCCGGCGTCGTCGGCATGCTGGCCACGCCGGAGCAGAAGGTCGCGCTCTCCAAGATCACCGGCATGATGAGCCTGCTCGAGGGGCACGGCGACGTCACCATGAACCGCGCCGGCGCCTCCGAGGTGCCCGGCGCCGACTACTTCGCCAAGGTGCTGGCGGAGCGGCGCTCGCAGGCCAAGGGCCTCACCAAGGTCATGTCGAAGCTGCTCGGGCTCGACGCCAAGATGCGCCAGTACGCCGAGGGCGAGGAGTTCGTCGAGTCGGTGGAGGCCGCCGGTGGCCCTGCGCTGATGGCGCGGGTGTGGGAGGGGCCCGAGTTGCTGCCCACGCTCGAGGAGATCCGCGACCCCGCCCTCTGGGTTGCCCGCGCCTCGGCGTGACCCGTGCCCGCCGGGGTGCCTGACGCCGGGCTCGTCGCCGACCTCCTGACCCGCTGCACCTTCCCGCCGCCCGGCACGCCGCTCGCCTGCGCCGTGTCCGGCGGGCCCGACTCCCTCGCCCTCCTCGTGCTCGCCGCCGCGGCGGGGTGTGACGTCACCGCCATCCACGTCGACCACGGCCTGCGCCCCGGGTCGGACACCGAGGCCGACGTCGTGGCCGCCGCCGCCGCCACCCTCGGGGCGCGCTTCGAGAGCCGCACCGCCGTGGTCGAGCCGGGCCCGAACCTCGAGGCCCGCGCCCGCACCGCCCGCTTCGCCGTCCTGCCGCCCGGCGTGGCGACGGGCCACACGATGGACGACCAGGCCGAGACCGTGCTGGTGAACCTGCTGCGCGGCGCGGGGGCCGACGGCCTGGCCGGCATGGCGCCGGGGTTCCGCCACCCGCTGCTCGGCCTGCGCCGGGCCGACACGCACCGCCTCTGCGCCAGCGCCGGCCTCACCCCGGTGCGCGACGAGAGCAACGACGACCCGGCCTTCGTGCGCAACCGCGTGCGCCACGAGCTGCTCCCGCTGTGCACGGAGGTGGCCGGGCGCGACCCGGTGCCGCTCCTGGCGCGCCAGGCCGGCGTGCTGCGCGACGAGGTCGCGTTGCTCGATGCGCTGGCCGCCGACGCGCTGCCCGACCCCGCCGACGCCCGCCGCGTCGCCGCCAGCCCGCGGCCCGTGGCGCGCCGCGCCCTGCGCAACTGGCTGCGCGGCGAGACGTCCGCCGCCCATCCCCCCTCGCTGGCCGAGGTCGACCGGGTCCTCGACGTCGCGTCGGGCAAGGCCGTCGGGACCGAGCTGGCGGGGGGGCGCCGCGTCCGCCGCTCGCGGGGGCGCCTCTCGGTCGGACCGAGGGCCTCCGGTAGTGTCAGCGCGGTGAGCGACGAGGCCGGAGGCGACTCGGCCGTCCCGTCCTGGGCCCGGCCCGACGTGGGCCCGGTGCTCGTCGGCGCCGAGGAGCTGGCCGCCCGGGTCGCCGAGCTGGGGGCCCAGATCACGGCCGACTACGCCGGGGAGCCCCCGCTCCTCGTGGCGGTGCTCAAGGGGGCGATGCTCTTCCTGAGCGACCTGTGCCGGGCGATCGAACTGCCCGTCGACGTCGACTTCATGGCCGTGTCGTCGTACGGCAGCGCCACGAAGACGTCGGGCGTCGTGCGGATCGTGAAGGACCTCGACTCCGAGCTCGAGGGGCGCCACGTGCTCGTCGTCGAGGACATCATCGACAGCGGCCTGACGCTCAACTACCTGCGCAAGTACCTCAAGGCCCGCTCGCCCAAGAGCCTCGACGTCTGCGCGCTCTTGGTGAAGGAGGGCGAGCAGCGCGTCGAGATCCCGCTGCGGTACGTAGGCTTCACGATCCCCGGCGACTTCGTCGTCGGGTACGGGCTCGATGTGGGCGAGCGCTACCGCAACCTGCGCGGCGTCCACCGCTACAAGGGAAACGATCAATGAACCACCGAACGAGGACAGCACGATGAGCGTGGACGTCAACCGCGTCGAGAAGGCCGTCCACGAGCTGCTCGAGGCGATCGGCGAGGACCCCGACCGCGACGGCCTGCTCGCCACGCCCGAGCGCGTCGCCTCGATGTACGAGGAGCTCTTCTCCGGCCTCCACGACGACCCGGCCCGCCACCTCGAGGTCACGTTCGCGGCCGACCACGACGAGATGGTGATGGTGCGCGACATCCCCTTCGCCTCCCTCTGCGAGCACCACCTGGTGCCGTTCCTCGGGCGGGCGCACGTGGCGTACATCCCGGCCGAGGACGGCCGCATCACAGGCCTGTCCAAGCTGGCCCGCCTCGTCGACGGCTTCGCCCGCCGCCTGCAGGTGCAGGAGCGCATGACGACGCAGATCGCCGACGCCATCCAGGACGTCCTCTCGCCGCGCGGCGTGTTCGTCGTGATCGAGGCCGAGCACCTCTGCATGTCGATGCGCGGCGTGAAGAAGCCCGGCACGCTCACCGTGACCTCGTCGGTGCGCGGGTTGTTCCGCTCCGACCCGGCGACCCGGGCCGAGGCGATGCAGTTCATCAAGGGCTGACCGCCGTCGTGCTGGAGACGCTGCGGTGACCGCCCCGCCGGCACGGCGGCCCCTCGTCATGGGGGTCCTCAACGTCACGCCCGACTCGTTCTCCGACGGCGGCCTCTACGACACCTTCGAGCACGCCGTGGCGCACGGCATCGCCCTGGCCGACGAGGGGGCGGACGTGATCGACGTCGGCGGCGAGTCCTCACGCCCCGGCGCACAGCCTGTCCCCGCCGGGGTGGAGCTCGAGCGCGTCGTCCCGGTGATCGAGGCGCTGGCCGCCGCGCCCGCCGTGACCGCCCGCGGCGTCCGCCTCTCGGTCGACACGGTCAAGCCGGACGTGGCGGCCGCGGCGGTGGCCGCCGGCGCGACGCTGATCAACGACATCTCGGCGACGCTGGCCGACGTGGCCGCCGACAGCGGCGCCGGCTGGGTCGCCATGCACATGCGGGGCGAGCCGCGCACGATGCAGGAGGACCCCCGCTACGACGACGTCGTGTCCGAGGTCCGTGGGTTCCTCGCCGAGCGGGCGGCCGCGGCCCGGCGGGCCGGCGTCGCCGAGGGGTGGATCGACCCGGGC
>DATDIE010000102.1:0-4697 GCA_036521235.1 Acidimicrobiales bacterium
CGGTCACCCCGACGCCGGGCACCACCACCTACGGCAACGAGAGCACGGTGAGCTTCGGCGTCACGGTGAACCCCCAGTTCCCGGGCGCCCCCACCGGCTCGGTCACGGTCATGTCGGGCTCGACCCCTGTGTGCAACTTCACCTTGGTGCAAAGCGATAACGGCGTCGGCTCGTGCAACGCCACGTCGAACACCGTCCTCGGGGCCGGGTCTCCCTCCATTACCGCCGCGTACGCGGGAGACGCAAACTTCGGCGCCTCGCCGACGTCGCCGCCCAGCACCCTCGCGATCGACCAGGACCCCACCACGGCTTCGGTCACCCCGACGCCGGGCACCACCACCTACGGCAACGAGAGCACGGTGAGCTTCGGGGTCACGGTGACCCCCCAGTTCCCGGGCGCCCCCACCGGCTCGGTCACGGTCATGTCGGGCTCGACCCCGCTGTGCACGGTCACCCTGGTCGCAAGTGACAACGGCAGCGGGTCGTGCACGACAGGTAACGAGACGTTGCTGGCCTCGACCAGCCCTTACGCGGTGACGGCGACATACGACGGGGACACAAATTTCTCGGCGTCCATGCCGTCTCCATCGAGCCCGCTCACCGTGATGAGCGGGAACTCCACGACCCAACTCACGTTGTCCAGCCCATCGGTCACGTACGGCCATGAGAACGTCGAGAACTTCACCGTCAACGTGACGCCCCTGAAGGCCGGTACGCCTCAGGGCACCGTGACCGTCGCCGTCCCAGGGACCCAGCTCTGCTCGGGAACGCTGGGGGCTGATGGCAGTTTCGAATGCTCCGTCGCAAGCGACACGGCGCTCGGCGCGTCCACCACGACGTACACGGTGACTGCGACCTTCGACAGCAGCAACAACAGCTTTTTCGGTTCGGCCACCTCATCCAGCCTCACCGTGACCCAGGCCACCACCGGCACGGCGCTCCAAATCTCGCCGTCATCCGTCACCTACGCCAGCGAGTCGGCGGCGACGTTCACGGCCTCTCTCACCCCGCAGTACGCCGGGACCCCCACCGGGTTCGTCACGATCGCGGTTGGGGCCACGACGTTGTGCAGCATCACCCTGCCGGCGACGCATTGCAGCAGCACCAACCAATCGGCGCTGGGCGCCGGGAACTACAACGTGACCGCGTCGTACCACGGCAACCCGAACTTCAAGTCGTCGTCCGGCGGCCAAGGCTTCACGGTGGACCAGGCGACGCCGAGCGGGCCGGACATCTCCAACGTGCCCGCCGGCGCCACCGAGGAGGGCGGCTTCACCGCGAGCGTGGCGACCAACGGCGACGGCGCCACCTCGGTCGTATCCGACACCACCGCGACGTGCACCGTCGGCGGCGACGGGCGCACCGTGAGCTTCCTCGTCGAAGGAGCGTGCACGCTGACGCCGCAGGTCTCGTCGGGCACCAACTACACCGCTGGGGCCGGCAGCCCGCAGACGTTCACGATCCTCCCGGGTCCCCGTGGCTACTGGCTGGTCGGGTCCGACGGTGGCATCTTCAGCTTCGGCCAGGCCCATTTCTACGGGTCCATGGGCGGCATCCCGCTGCAGCGCCCGGTCGTCGGCATCACGCCGACCCACGACAAGCACGGCTACTGGCTGGTCGCCAGCGACGGGGGCATCTTCAGCTTCGGCGACTCGAACTTCTACGGCTCCATCCCCGGCCTCGGCATCCATCCGGCCGGGTCGGGCCAGGCCGGCAGCCTGGACGCCCCGATCGTCGGCATGGTGCCCTCGAGCGACGGTAACGGCTACTTCATGGTGGCGTCAGACGGCGGGGTGTTCGCGTTCGGCGACGCCAGGTTCGCCGGGTCCTGCCCCGGCATCGGCGGCTGCGCCGGCACCGCCGTCGCGGTGATGCCCGACCACTCGGGGAACGGGTACTGGCTCGTCACGTCGGCCGGCAACATCTACGCCTTCGGCGACGCGCCGTTCTTCGGGGCGCCGTCGCCGCAGTCCTCGCCCGTGGTGAACGCGGTGGCGACCATCGACGGGAACGGCTACTGGATCCTCTACGCCAACGGCACGGTGCTCCCCTTCGGCGACGCCTCGTCGCTCGGCAACCCGCTCGGCTACGTCAACAGCTTCAACCCCGCCACGTCGATCTTCCCAACCTCCGACGGCCTCGGCTACTGGGTGGCGGCGGCCAAGGGCGACGTGTTCTCGTACGGCAACGCACCGTTCCTCGGGAGCATGTCGTCGACGCCGCTCAACGGGCCGATCATCGCCGCCTTCGGGTTCTGAGCCCCCGAAGGGCCGGAGCTCTCAGGCGCCGAGCGCGGCGTCCTCGGTCTCTGGCGGCAGCTCGTCGATGACGAGCCGGGCCACCGCCTGCACGGAGCGGCCGGACGCGGCCGCGGCCCGCCGGAGCAGCTCACCGACGTAGCCGACGAGGTGCAGGACGTCGGAGCGGGGCGAGCGCCCCACCAGCGGGACTGGCTCGGTGGCGGGGTCGAGCCCGCTGGCCTCGATGATGAGCTCCCGGATGTGCAGCAGCCGACCCCGGGCCTCGAGGAGGGGGGTCCTGCTCGTGCGCAGCCAGACCGAGACCCCCAATTCGAGGGAGAGGTCGCCCGAGAAGGGGTCCACCGGTCCCAGCTCGGCCAGGCCGCTGAGCAGGGCCGGGGCGAAGCCCTCGGGGGCGGTCGGGGTCATGGGAAAAGTGTGACGAATCGCTGTAACAAGGTGGTGGACCGGCTCTGGGCTGGTAATTTGTTCGGCGTGCCACGCACGATCTGGAAGGGCGCCCTCAGCTTTGGGCTGGTGAACATCCCCGTCGGCCTGTACCCGGCCACGTCGGACAAGAGCATCCACTTCAACCAGTTCGAGGAGGGCACCTCGGACCGCATTCGCTACAAGAAGGTCAACGAGCGGACCGGCGAGGAGGTGGCGAACGACGAGATCGTCCGGGGCTTCGACCTGGGCGGTGGCGAGTACGTCATCATGAGCGAGGAGGAGCTCGAGAGCGCCGAGCCCAAGAAGTCCCGCCAGATCGAGATCTCCGACTTCGTCAGCCAGTCCGACATCGACCCCATCTACTTCCGGTCCAGCTACTACCTCGCCCCCGAAGGCGCCGGCGCCGACAAGGCGTATGCGCTGCTGCGCAAGGCCATGGCGGACTCGGACCGCATCGGCATCGCCACCATGGTGATGCGCAACAAGGAGTACCTCGTTGCCGTCCGGCCCGACGAGGATGCCTTGGCGCTGCACACCATGTATTTCTCCGACGAGGTGCGTAGCCCCGGGCGCGAGCTGCCCGAGCTGCCCGCCGCCGAGGAGGTCAGCGACCGCGAGCTGTCGATGGCCGAGTTGCTCATCGAGTCGATGGAGAGCGACTGGGACCCGGAGCGCTACCACGACACGCACCGCCAGAAGGTCGAGGCCCTCATCGAGGAGAAGCGCCAGGGCCATGAGATCGTGATCCAGGAGCCCGCCGAGCCCGCCGCCAAGGTGGTCGACCTCATGGAGGCGCTCAACGCCAGCATCAAGGCCGCCGCCAAGCCCGGGTCCAAGAGCGCCCGCGCCCAGACGCCGGCCAAGCGGGCCTCGGCTTCGCGCTCGGCGCCGGCCAAGAAGAAGGCCGCACCCAAGGCCGCCAAGCCCGCCGCCCGCCGCCGGGCGTCCTGACCGGCGGCGCAGCCGCGCCGCCACCGGCGAGCCGCTCCGGGTCGAGCGCAACGCCACTCCTCTTCGTCTGCCTGAACCTGCGTGGCCCTTTGCGCGCCATTGCGCCCAAAGGGCACCTCGCGCACGAAAGCCGTGTCCAGGGTCCGATCTGACTTGATATCCCGCTCCCTCACTGCAAACTGTGGTGAGATTCATCGTGTAGACCGTTGCTCACATGGCACGGGAGGGAAGTCCAGATGGCCATTGCGCAGCTCAAGGTTCCAGCCGAGAGGCTCGCCGCCTGGGCGGGCTACGACGGCCTCGTCCAGCTGATCTCCGTCGATGGGCAACGCACCGTCGGCTGTCCCTACTGGGACCTCGTCGGCGACGTCGATGCGCTCCAGCTGCGGGACCTCTACCGGGACATGGCCATCGTCCGCCGCATCGATGCGGAGGCCATGGCCCTCCAGCGCCAGGGCGAGCTCGGTCTCTGGGCGCCGCTGCTCGGGCAGGAGGCGGCGCAGGTCGGCTCGGCCCGCGCCATGCGCCCCGACGACTTCGCCGTCACCAGTTACCGCGAGCACGGCGTCGCCTACTGCCGTGGCGTCGACCCCGTGGCGATGCTGCGGATGTGGCGGGGGAGCGGCCTGTCGGGTTGGGACCCCGCCGCCTACAACATCGCCACCCCGGCCATCGTCGTCGGCTCCCAGGCGCTGCACGCGACGGGCTACGCGCTCGGCCTCACGCTCGACGACGCCGACTCCGCCGTGCTGGCGTACTTCGGCGACGGCGCGACGAGCGAGGGCGACGTGTCCGAGGCCCTCGGCTTCGCCGCCAGCTTCATGGTCCCGGTCGTCTTCTTCTGCCAGAACAACCAGTGGGCGATCTCCGAGCCGGTGCGTCTGCAGTCGCACGGCACGATTGCGCAGCGGGCGCAGGGCTTCGGCATCCCCGGCGTGCAGGTCGACGGCAACGACGTGCTGGCCGTGCTCGCCGCCACCCGTCTCGCCCTGGCGCGCGCCTCCGCGGGACAGGGCCCGACGCTCATCGAAGCCGTGACGTACCGGATGGGTCCGC
>DATDIE010000103.1:0-7352 GCA_036521235.1 Acidimicrobiales bacterium
TGAAGGTCGGGGGCATCCGGATGTCGATGACGGCCACGTCGGGCGGGTTCTGCGCGACGGAGCTGCGCAGCGCGTTCGGCTCGGCGACCGCCCCGGTGATCACGAAGCCGCGGTCGACGAGGAGCTGCACGAGCCCGTCGCGCAGGATCGCCGAGTCCTCGGCGATGGCGACGCGCAAGGCGGCGGGAGCGACCATCAGATGGACAGGGGGAGGTCGACGGTGACGACCGTGGGGCCGCCGTCGGGGCTCACCAGATCGAGGCGGCCGTCGACGGTGCGCACGCGCTCGGTCAGCCCGGCCAGGCCGCTCGACGACGACCCGACGGTCGAGAGACGGGCGCCGCCGCGGCCGTCGTCGCGCACGACGACGCGGAGCCAGGAGCCGAACTGCGCGCACGACACGGTGGCCCGCGAGGCGTGGGCGTGCTGCGCCACGTTGGCCAGCAGTTCGGCGACGCAGTAGTAGGCGATGGCCTCGATGGCGGGGGTGGGGCGCGCGGTGACGTCGAAGTGCATCTCGGTCGGGATGGCGCTGCGGGCGGCGAGGGTGGCCAACGCCCCGCCCAACCCGATGTCGAGCGCCGGCGGGTGGATGCCGCGTGCGATGTCGCGCAGCTCGGTGATGGCCTCCTTGGCGCCGCGGTGGGCCTCGTCGACGAGCTGGCGGACGCGCGCGACGTCGAGGTGCTCGGGGTCCTCGAGCTTCTCCTTGGCCATGCCCAGCCGCATGGCCAGCGCGACGAGCTGCGCCTGCGTGCCGTCGTGCAGGTCGCGCTCGATCCGCCGCAGCGTGGCTGCCGAGGCGTCGACCGTCTGGGTCCGCGCCCGCTCCAGCGAGCGGACGCGCGCCGCGATGGGATCGGGTCCGAGCAAGCTGCGCTGGAGGAACTTGTCGACGGTGACGAAGCCGCGCATCACCCACGGGGCGGCGAAGAGGAAGATCACGCCGAGGACGAAGATGCCCAGCGCGTGCCAGAAGTCGATCGGGCCGTTGTTGAGGTTGTCGCCCGGGGTGAAGACGTTCGGGAAGAAGCCCCAGATGGCCGAGCCACCGTTGCTGCCCCAGAAGAGCGGGCGCAGGATGCACGCCAACGCGTCCCACCACAAGCTGAACGCCACGTACACGCCGAGGACAGTCCAGGGAACCTTGACGGCGAAGTAGCCGACGGCGCGCCAGGCGACGCGGTCACGCAGGACCGACTGCAGCCAGCCGAAGAAGCCGGGCCGGGACACGAACGCCGCGGGCTCCTCGACCGTGTGGCCCAGGAGGTTGTGGGCGAGGTCGCGCTGCCAGCGCGCCATGCCGCGCGCGCTGCGCAACGACAGCCCGAGGAAGGCGAGGCCGAAAAAGGTGATGCACAGGACCACACCCAGGAACATCGTGACGCCGATGAAGGCGAGCCCGACCGCGGCGAGGCCGCCGCTCAAGAGGAAGAAGGCCAGCTCCATCCAGGGCCGGCGGGTGAAGGGCTCGCGCAGGACGCGCTGGACGAGCTCCTTCAACCGCTCCACCTGGTCCTCGGTGATCGTGAGGCCCACACCCTTGCTCTTGGTGCCGGGTTGGGTGTCGTCGTCGGTCGCCAAGGTCATGCGTCTCGCTTGGCCAGCAGGACCGCTCCGACCACGAGGGTGCCGGCGCAGTACAGCACCATCAGCATGAACCCGATTGTGGCCGACAATTGGTCGCTCTGCGGCACGACCGCCGAGACCGACTGGGCGAAGATGATGGCCGGGGTGTACTTGGACGGCGAGCCCGCCAGCGTGTGCAGCAGGATCGGGGCCAACAGCGTCACCCCGGCGAACGTGGCGATGGCACCGGCCGTGTGGCGGATGACGAACCCGAGGCCGAGCCCGAGGAGCGTGAAGAGGCTCAGGAACGCGCCCGTGAGCACGACGGCGCGCAGCACGCCGGGTTGCCCGAGCGTGGCGTGCGGCGCGGTGCCCGACGAGAGGACGGCCTGGCCGAGGAAGAAGGCGCCGAAGCTCAGGATCTCGCCGACCACGAGCGTGAGCAGTCCGACCACGGTCACCTTGGCGGCGAACAGGGTCTCGCGCCGGGGCATGGCGGCGAGCGACGAGCGGATCGTGCCCGAGCCGTACTCGCCCGCGATGGTGAGGACGCCGAGGACGCCGAGGGCGAGCGAGCCGATGGAGAGCCCGGCCATGGCCTGGTTCGTCGGGTCGAAGCCCTGGTACCAGCCGGGCGGGTGATGGGCGGCGCCGTTGGTCGAGAGGAACGTGACGAGCAGCGTGCCGACGACGGTGATGCCGAAGATCACCTTCGTCGAGCGCAGCGTCATGAGCTTCTTCCACTCCGACACCACGGCCTGGCGGTAGCCGGCGCGGCCCGCCGATGGTCGCTTCGTCAGTGTGGGTGTTCCGGTCGTGAGGGCGATGGTCACTGTGAGTCCTTTCCCTGCGTTGGTGTCGGGTGGGTCAACGGGCGGCGGTGCCGGCCGGCGTGAGGCCGTCGTGGGCGCGGTATTCGACCGAGTCGGCGGTCAGCTCCATGAAGGCGTCCTCGAGCGAGGCCCGGACGGGAGTGAGCTCGTGCAGGGTCAGCGCGGCGCCCGCGGCGATCTCTCCGACCTGTGCGGCGGCGAGGCCCGTCACGACGATCGCCCCGTCGTCCTCCACGGAGGGCCGCAGCCCGGCCTTCGTGAGCGCGGTCACCAGGAGCTGTGGCGTCGGGGTGAGGACGCGGACGGCCTCGGACTGGTACTGCGCCGCGAACTCGGCGACGCTCGTCTCGGCGATGAGGTTGCCCCGGCCGATCACGACGAGGTGCTCGGCGGTCAGGGCCATCTCGCTGATGAGGTGGCTCGAGACGAACACGGTGCGCCCCTCGGCGGCCAGGCCGCGCAGGAGGTGCCGGACCCACCGGATGCCCTCGGGGTCGAGCCCGTTGACGGGCTCGTCGAAGAGCAGCGTCCCGGGGTCACCGAGGAGTGCGCCGGCGATGCCGAGGCGCTGGCCCATGCCGAGGGAGAACTTGCCGGCGCGCTTGTCGGCGACCGAGGTGAGGCCGACGATGTCGAGCACCTCGTCGATGCGCGCCTCGGAGATGTCGTTCGTCGCGGCGAGGCAGCGCAGGTGGTTGCGCGCGGTGCGCCCGGGGTGGAACGCCTTGGCGTCGAGCAGGGCGCCCACCTCGCGCAGCGGCCAGCGCAGCTCGCCGTAGAGCAGACCGTTGACCGTCGCCGTGCCCGCGTCGGGCACGTCGAGGCCCATGATCATGCGCATGGTGGTGGACTTGCCCGAACCGTTCGGGCCGAGAAAGCCGGTGACGGAGCCGGGGGAGACGGTGAAGTCGAGGCCGTCGACGGCCACGGTGTTGCCGTAGCGCTTCGTCAATCCGCGGGTGACGATCATGAGGGCTCCTTCTTTGCACCCCGGCGCGGGTCGCCGGGGTTGCCCTCCTACGTTGACGGGCGCGGCGTGCAGGAAGAATCCCGCCTGCGGGCGTCCGCTCCTGGGGCTAGCCCCCCTCTTTGACCGGGTGGCTAGTGCCCCGAGGCGGTGGGCGACCCCGGCCAGGCGGGGTACTCCGGGGCCCGGTCGGGTGGTGACGCGTAGCTGGTCACGGCGCCGTGGGTCGAGAACATCGGCACGGGCCCGTTGGGCACGACGCCGGCCTTGAGGCGGGCCCCGCCGTTGACGTACTCCATGAGGCCGCTCCCGACGGTGCCCTCCTCGTCGGGGCCCTTGGCGGTGGCGTTGTACCAGAGGAACGTGTAGTCGGCGGGCGAGGAGTAGCTCGGCCGCGGGGCGGCGCCCTGGTAGCCGTAGGCGTCGAGCGGCGTGGTGGGCCCGCCGCCGGTGGGCGCGGCGCGGAACAGCCCGGTGGTGAAGGTGGCGGGCGTCAGGTCGGGCCCGGCCAGTTGGACGCCGGTGAAGAACTGCTGGATCGGCGGGATGATGGCGGGCGCGGCGACCGACGCCGGGCTGGTGCCGGCGCCGTACCACCAGCGGTAGAGGTGGTAGGCGCCGCCGGACGCGACGGGGGTCGGGACGCCCAGGCTGGTCACGCCGAACGCGTGCGACCACTCACTCTGGTCGTAGTAGCGCGCCAGGGCCGCAGTGTCGGTGAGGACGATGCCGGTGATGATCCATTCGGGGAAGTAGCCGATGGTGGCGCACGCGCGCGTCAGGTAGATCGGCATGATGGGGTCGCCGGCGACGACGACGCTCGTCGCCCCGGACGTCTTGAGCTTCTCCGCCAGCGTGGCGGCCTGGGTCGGGAGCGTCGTGAGGTTGAGCGTGTACTCCAGGTCGTCGGGCGACGCCATGTTGGCGTGGCCGGCCTCGAGCCGCTTGGTCAGCTCCGCCGTCAGCTCGGCGGACCCCGGCGTCGGCGGCACCATCGTCTCGCTCACGACGATGAACTTTCGCTTCTGCGTGTGCATCGACGCCTCGCCGGCCCACACGGCGTCCTTGCCGTTGAGCTTGGACAGGAGGTAGTCGACCGTCTCGAAGAGCGAGGTGTCGGCCGTGGGCAGGTTGGCCCACAGGTACGGCGCGTTCTGTTCGATCTGGGTGTACGTCGACGAGTCGCCGCACGACATGCACAACACATGGAGTCTGGCCAGCTCCACCTCGTAGGCCGTCGTCTCGGCCGGCCCGCCGACGGAGGCGAAGGCGTGGTCCTGCTGCGCCACGGTTACCGCGTCGGCGTGGGCGGCGACCGGGTCGCTCTCCGAGCCGGTGGCGGTGAACTGGATGAGGTTCACGTGACGCCCGTACGCCTCGTACACCCTGTTGAACATGTCGACGTACGACTGGGCCGTGGCAAACGCCTGTGCGTTCGTCCCGGCGGCGCTCGAGACGGCCGACGCCAGGCCGCCGGGCTGGGCCTGGTAGTAGACGAGGTTGATCGTGGTGCCGGTGACGCCGTTGGACGTGCCTCCGCCGTTGGCCCCGGTGGTGACCGGGACGCATGGCGGCGCATAGGCGCTCGGCATCTTGAGCCGGCCCGTGTGGTGGTCGCATTCGGGGCCCCAGTCGTAGGAGCCCGTCTTCCCCTCCTTGGCGGCCGTGGCGTACGTGATGGGCACCGACGAGTGGGCGGACGGGGTGGTGGTGGCGGTGCTCGACGAGGACGGCGCGTTCGTCGTGCTCTCGTTGACCGTGGCGATGGCGCCGGCGGCGACGAGGGCGGCCACGATCAGCGCCACGGGCCCGAGGACCCGCAGCCGGCTGACCTTGGGCCACGGGCGCTCGGACGGCGGTGCCTCGGTGTCGCTCACGGTTAGTCGACCCCCATTCCGGTTGCGGGACCCGATCGCGAGAGCGCGAGCGGGTCGGTGCCCAGGAACGCCTCGCCCACGACGGGCGCCTCGAGCACGTCGCGGGGCGCGCCGCTGATGAGCACGGTGCCGCGGTCCATGGCGATCAGGCGGTCGGCCAACTCCGCGATGAAGCCGATGTCGTGCTCCACGACGAGCATGGTCGCGTCGAGCTGGTCCCGCACGTTGCGCAGGAGACCGAGCATCGCCTCCACCTCGCGCTGGGCGACGCCGGACGACGGCTCGTCGAGGAGCACCACCCGCGGCTGATGGGCCACGACGGCGGCGAGGTCGACCAGGCGGCGCGAGCCGGTCGAGAGCTCGCTCACCAGGTTGTCGGCGTAGCGGTCCAGGCCGAACATCTCCATCAGCTCGTTCACGCGCCGGCGGACGGCGGCCTCGGTGCGGACCTGGGCGGGGAGGCGCAGGATCGCGTTGAACGGGTCGCTCACGTCCGTGAAGCGCTCGAGCGACACCGCGAGCGCGTCGTGCACCGTCAGGCCGGCGAAGAGGCGCGAGTCCTGGAAGGAGCGGCCGAGCCCCAGCCGGGCGCGGGTGGCGGCGGTGCGGTCGGTCACGTCGACGCCGCAGAGCTCGACGCGGCCGGCGTCGGGACGCAGGAACCCCGAGATGACGTCGAAGAGCGTGGTCTTGCCGGCCCCGTTCGGCCCGATGATGCCGACGATCTCGCCGTGGCCAGCGTGGAGCGACACGCCGTCGAGGGCGGCGATCCCGCCGAAGCGCACCGACAGCTCGCGGACCTCGAGGTCGTGGCCCTGGGGGGTGGCGTGGGGCCGCGCCGCCTGGGCCGAGAGCGCGTCCGAGGCCTTCTCGAGGTAGACGGACCACAGGAGCTCGGGGTGTGCCGCCAGCTCGGCGGCCGGGCCGGAGAAGCGGACGACGCCGGTGTCCATCACGTAGACGCGGTCGGCCACCGCGACCGCGACGTTCATGGACTGCTCGACGAGCAGGATGGCGGTGCCGGCCTGGCGCATCGACTCGATGGCACCGAGCAGCTGCTCGACCACGATGGGCGAGAGGCCGAGCGACAGCTCGTCGATCAGGAACAGCTTGGGCCGCGTCATGGTGGCCATGGCCAGCGCGAGCATCTGCTGCTGGCCGCCCGAGAGGTTCCCGGCGCGCTCGCCGAGCCGGTCGGCCAGCGACGGGAACGCCGCCAGGGCGGCGTCGATCATGTCGCTCTCCTTCTCGCCGCGGCGCCGCCCCTGCCACGCGGCGGCCCGCAGGTTGTCCTCGACGCGCAGGCTCGGGAACGTGCCCTCGCCGCCGGGGACCTGCGCCACGCCGAGGCGGGCGATCTCGTCCGGCGGCAGGTGCGTGATGTCGCGCCCATCGAAGACGATCGCCCCATGGTCGGCCTCGACGACGCCGCCGATGGACCGCAGGAGCGTCGACTTGCCGGCGCCGTTCGTCCCGATCAGCGCGACGATCTCGCCCTCTCCGACCTCGATGGCGATGTCGGAGAGGATCGTGACGCCGTCGTAGCCGACGGTGAGCTCGCGCACGGCGAGGAGCGGCAGCCTGCCGTCGCGGCGGTCGCGCAGCATCTGGGTCCGGGTGTGCATTGACGTCCAGACGTCGCGGACGTCGTCGGCGATGAGGCTCCCGGCGCTGGCCACGATCAACCCGCCCAGCGTGAAGATGGGGACGAGGATGAGCAGGCCGTAGCGGAAGCCGATGGCGTCGCCGATGGCGCCGATGATCGGGAGGACGAGCAGGCCGGGGAGGACGAACAGCGCTCCGATGGAAAACCCGACGGACCGGACACGGGCGGGTATGGCGAGCGACAAGGACGCCAGCACCCCGGGACCGACCACGGCGAGGGCGGCGACGATGCCGGCATTCCCGATGAAGGCGACGGGGACGTTCGGCGCCAACGCGAACAGGACCGCGAAGCCGGCGGCGATGAGCGACGCGACAGCGAGCATGCGGAAGACGAGCCCGACGTCGCGTTGGGCCAGGCGGGTCGCGATGGTTGCTCCCACCGCGAGACCGAGAAGGTCGAAGACCTCGACGGGTGCGGTGAGGTAGGCGCGCTGGAGGGCA
>DATDIE010000104.1:0-2957 GCA_036521235.1 Acidimicrobiales bacterium
CGTCACCGACGGCATCGAGCGCATCACAAATGGCGGTGTCGTGACCGTCGACGGCAGGGAGCGACGGGCCGACGTCATCGTCCTGGCCACAGGGTTCAAGGCGACGGAGTACCTCGAGAGCATCGACGTCGTCGGCCGGGACGGCAGGCGCTTGCACGACGACTGGGAAGAGGCCCGAGTCGCGCACGCCTACAAGGGCCTCACGGTCTCGGGCTACCCGAACTTCTTCATGATGTACGGGCCCAACACCAACCAGGGCGGGAACTCCATCATCATCATTCTGGAGGCACAGGCCACCTACATCATGAGCGCGCTGAAGACGATGCGCCGTGACGGTGCGAAGGCGGTGGACGTGCGGCGTGACGTCATGGACGCCTACAACAGGGAACTGGCGGAGGCACTCGACGGCACCCTCTGGCACGACGGCTGCGACAGCTACTTCAAGAACGCCGCCGGGAAGATCGCAACGCAGTTGCCACAGACATCGCGGTGGTACGCCGACCAGACAAAGCGCTTCAAGATGAAGGAGTACGAACGAATATGAAAGCAGCCGTGTATTACGAGACCGGAGGGCCCGACGTCTTCCGTTACGAGGACGTGCCCGATCCGACGGCCGGCGCGGGCGACATCCTGATCACGGTCGAGGCGGTGAGCATCGAGGGCGGCGACACCCTGAGTCGGCTCGGCGGCGACATGGCCCGAGTGCCGCACATTGTCGGCTATCAGGCCGCCGGCACGGTGGCCGAGGTTGGAAGCGATGTGCAGGGCTTCCGGGTTGGGGATCGCGCCGTGACGGTCGGGCTGGACGGCTCGCACGCCGAGCTGCGCGCGGTGCCCGCCGGCTTCGCCTGGAAGATCCCTGACGGCGTCAGCACCGACGACGCGGCCGCAGTGCCGGTGCCGTTCGGCACGGCCGACGACTGTCTCTTCGAGTTCGGCCGGCTGAAGGCGGGCGAGACCGCGTTGATCCATGCCGGCGCCGGTGGTGTCGGCGTCGCGGCCATCCAGATGGCAAAGCGAGCCGGCGCGCGGGTGCTGTCCACGGCATCGAGCGACGAGCGCCTCGAGCGGCTCAAGGAACTCGGCCTCGACGAGGGCATCAACTACCGCACCCACGACTTCGTCGCCGAGGCGCGTCGGCTCACCGACGGTCGCGGTGTCGACGTCGTGGTGGACTCGGTGGGCGCCACGACGCTGCAGGGGAGCATCAACGTGTTGGCCTACCGCGGCCGCTGCGTCTCGGTGGGTGACGCCGGCCGCGACCGTGCCGAGATGCTCGACATCTCGAACATGCGCCCGAACAATCAGACGTTCTCGGGCTACTTCATGGGTGCCGAGCTCCTGCTGGCGCACGAGCGGGTGCACGGGATGATCGCCCGTCACCTCGACGACATCGCCAGGGGCGAGTTGAAGGTGGTCATCGACCGCACCTTCCCGCTCTCCGATGCGGCGGGCGCGCACGCCTACATCGAGGGCCGCCAGGCCTTCGGCCGGGTCCTGCTGGTCCCCTGATCAGCCCCGCCTGAGAGCAGCTTCGTAGAAAGTCCCTGGTCACAGCCCTACTTGCAATTCTGGCATAACGCGTTAGTCTTGACTAACATGTTGGACAGTGAGTGGAACACAGACTCCGACGACACTCGACCTCTTCGTGGTGCTGGGCGAGCCCAACCGGCGCCGCCTGCTCGAGCTGCTGCGCGGGGGCGAGATGACGGTCACGGAGCTCGCCGCGCACTTCACGGTCACCCGTCCCGCGATCTCGCAGCACCTCGGCGTGCTGGCCTCCGCCGGCTTGGTGGAGGTCCGGCGGGACGGCCGGTTCCGCCGCTACCGGGTCCGTCCCGAGGGGATGGCGGCGTTGCGCAGCAGCCTCGACGCGTTCTGGACGACCGAGTTGGAGGACCTCGCAACCGTCCGGCCGGCGACGGGTCCGGACGAGAGCGTCGAAACGAAAGGAAGCCCCAATGACGATTGACAAGACCGTGCTCGTCCCTCTCACCGCGGACGAGACCTTCGCCCTGTTGACGGAGCCCGAGCGCTTGCGGCGTTGGCAGCTCGTGTCCGCGCGCATGGACCTGCGTGCCGGAGGCGACTTCCGCTGGACCGTGCTGCCCGGGGCCAACGCATCAGGAACATTCGTCGAGGTCGAACCGGGCAAGCGCCTGGTCTTCACGTGGGGCTGGGAGACGGAGCGGACGGAGATGGGGCCGGAGCCGGGCGGCTCCACCATCACGATCACGCTCGAGCCGGCCAACGGCGGTACCACCGTGCGGCTCGTGCACCAGGGGCTGACGCCCGAACAGGACGAGGCGCACTCGCACGGGTGGGACCACTTCATGGACCGGCTGGTCGCGGCGGCGTCGGACGGCAGCGCTGAGCTCGACCCGATGCTGCAGCGGCCGGCGGATAGCTGGGACCCGCTCACATCGGCCGAAGCCTCGTTGGCGCTGTGCGAGTACGTACTGGCGCAGATCGGCCCCGGCGAAGGGAAGGCGCAGACGCCGTGCAGCGAGTACGACGTGGACCAGCTGGCCGAGCATCTCTGCGGTTCGCTCGTCTCGCTGGGCGGGTGCGTCGGCGTGCAGGCGGCACCCGACATGGACGCGACGCTCGAGGTGCGCGTGGCCGATCTGGGTCAGCAGGTGCTCGAGGGGTGGCGGCGGCACGGGCTCGAGGGCGAGGTGACGCTCGGGCCGGGGCCGTTCCCGGCGGCGACGGCATGCGGGATCTTGTCGATGGAGTTCCTGGTGCACGCATGGGACTTCGCGGCGGCGACCGGCCGCACGGTGCCGTCCAACGACGGGCTCTCGACCTACGTGCTCGGCCTCGCGCACGGCCTGATCCGGCCAGCGTTCCGCGGCGAGGGTCAGGGGTTCGGCGAGGAAGTCGTGCCCGGTGACGCCGCCGGGCCGATGGAGCAGCTGCTCGCCTTCACCGGGCGCCAGGCCTGAGACGTGACT
>DATDIE010000105.1:0-3220 GCA_036521235.1 Acidimicrobiales bacterium
TGGGCGGAGGCGGCGTCCGTCAGCCGCCGCCTGGGTGCGGAGGACGCGTTGGCGGCCGGGCTCTGCCTCGTTCCCCAGGGCGAGGCGTTGTCGGACCGGCTCGGCCTCACCGCCCAGCGGCGCGGCATCGTGCGCATCGCCGCCACCGCGTCCGCCACCGCTGACCGCGAGTTGCCGGCGTACCAGTTCCAGCGTTTCCTCGATGCCGACACGTTCGGCGAGCGCGTGCGTCTGCTCGTCAACCCCGTCGTACTGTCGCCGGCCAACCTGCGTCAGGTGTCCCCGCTGGCCCGGCGCGGCCGCCTCGGTCTCGGTCTCGCCTACGCGGCGCGGCCGTTCGTGGTGGCCGGCCGGACGGGATCGGCCCTCGTGTCGCGGCGTCGTATCCTCAAACCCCGATGACCCACCCGATCGTTGCCCGCTCGCAGGACCTCGAGGCGCGCGCCGTAGAGGACGAACTTGTCCTGCTCGACCTGCGCACGCAGACGTACCTGAGCCTCAACCGCACCGGTGCGCACCTGTGGCCGCTGATGGTCGAGGGCACCGACCGGGCCAGGCTGGTCGACGCCCTGTGCGAGCGCCACGACATCCCCCCCGCCGTCGCCGAACGGGACGTCGACGCACTGGTGGCGCAGCTGCGGGAAGCCGACCTCCTGCTGTCGGCGGACGGTCATGCCGGTCCCGACGCCTGACGACCTCCGCGCCGGCGTCTGGACGCTCCGCTGCATGGCCCGGTGCCGACACCTGGACGAGCACGACGTCCGCACCGTGCCCTTCCCGTCCTCGGCGCGCATCGGCCCACGTGGAGGGCGGGTCGTCCTCCGGCTTTTGCGCGACCGCGAGGACAAGTGCCTGTCCAACGCCCTGATCGCCCAGGCGTGGCGCTCCGACCACGGTGACCTGGTCGACGTCGTGATCGGGGTGACCGCCCCCTCGTCGGGCTTTACCGCGCACGCCTGGTTGGCCGACGCACCCGAAGCGGCGAAGGCGGGCCACCAGGAGATCCACCGGATCCCGGCCAAGGCGCGCCCGGCCCGGGCGTGACCGGCGGCGGCCCGTTGCCGATGGCGATGGCGGACGGGGCAGCGGCACCGATGCTCACCCGGCTCGAGCGCGCCGCGGGCGTCGCGCTGGGCGCGCACCCTATGGCGCCGCTTCCGCCGCCCCCGACGACGACCGCCCGGGCCGCGCTCGAGCGCGTCATCGCCCGCTTCCTCGAGCGCACCCCGTGCGTCGTGAGCTTCTCGGGCGGCCGGGACTCGTCGGCCGTCCTCGCCGTCGCGGCGCACGTGGCGCGGCGCGACGGGTTGCCGTTGCCGATCCCGTTCACGTTCCGGTTCCCCGGCAAGCCGCTCACCGAGGAGTCGGACTGGCAGGAGCACGTCATCGCGCACCTCGGCCTCGACGACTGGCAGCGCGTGGAGCTCCACGAGGAGCTCGACCTGCTCGGTGACGTCGCGCGCCGGTGCCTGACCGAGATCGGGTTGATGTGGCCGGCCAACGCGTACCTCCACGTGCCGGTCTTCCGGGCCGCCCGCGGCGGGACCGTGCTGACCGGCCTCGACGGCGACGGCCTCTTCGGCGATTGGCGGTGGGGCCACGCGCAGGCGGTGCTGCACCGGCGCGTCGCCCCGCGCCCGCGCGACGTCGTGCGGGTCGGCCTCGCCCTCGCCCCCGCGGCGCTCCGCCGGGCCGACTACCGCCGCCGGGGTGTCTTCGTGCCCGGCTGGCTGTCGCCCACGGCCCGCGGCGAATACACGAGCACCCTGCTGCATCGGGCCGCCGCCGAGCCCCGGCGCTGGGACCGGCGCGTGGCGTGGCACGCCGGGGCCCGGGCGCTGTATCTCGCCCAGCGCAACCTCGAGCTGATCGGCGCGCGCGACGACGTGCACGTGGGCAACCCGCTGCTCCACCCCGACTTCCTGGCGGCGCTGGCGCACGAGGGTGGTCCGGCGGGCTTCGGCGACCGCACCGAGGCGATGCGCCACCTGGCGGGGGACCTCCTGCCGGTCGAGACGGTCGAGCGGAGGAGCAAGGCCGCCTTCGGCGATGCGGTGTGGCTCGACGAGGCCCGCGGCTTCGTCGAATCGTGGAACGGGCGCGGGCTCGACCCCGACCTCGTCGACCCCGAGCCGCTCGGCCAGGCGTGGCGCGCCGAGTACCCGGTCTTTCACAGCTGGACGATGCTGCACGAGGCGTGGCTCGTGTCGAACGGCCACGGCCTCTCGGGCGAGACGGCCGCGTCGGGGCGCGCTCCGGACGGCGCCTAGTCAGGAGAAGCGGTCCACCAGCCGGCGGCAGAACGGCGCGAGGCCCGCGGGGTCGCGGGGCCGGGCGGCCCGGATCATCGGCACGCTGGCGAGCTCCAACAGGGCGGTGGGGTTGGCCGCCACGGTCGGGAACGTCCGCTGACGCGCGATCAGCTCCATCCGCTTGGTGAAGCCGACCGGGGCGAGCTCGGGCTCGGGGGCCCAGTCGAGGACGACCAACCCGGCCAGCGGGAGCGCCGGCGGCGCGGCCGGCAGCCGCACCCGATGGCGCTCGCCCGAGCGCACCAGGTGCTCCGACACGCCGGGCAGCGAGCCCTCCACGCGCAGGTCGATGCTGCGCGGGCCGACCAGCACCTCGCGGCCGTCGAGGACCGCGAGGTCGTCGGAGAGGACGGGCGTGCCGCCCTGGGTGGCCAGCCAGGCGAGCGTCGTGCTCTTGCCCGCCTCCTTGTCGCCGAGCATCAAGATGGCGCCGCCTCCAACCTCGAAGACGCCGGCGTGGATCGCTTCGCGCCCGGCCCACTGCCAGTAGAGGGCGGCCGCCGGGGCCAGGTACGGGTGCAACAGATCCTCGTCCGGCGGGCGCACATCGAGGTGGAAGTGGGCCTCGGTCGAGTCGCGCTCCAGGCGGAGCCGGCCCCCCCCGATCAGGGGGAGGTCGGCCCGTGCGTCCGTGAGCACGGGCTCGGAGCGGTCGGTGGCCAGATCGGCGTCGACGTGGACGTGGAGGCCGAACGTCGGGGCGGTGGGCAACTGCGATTGCATCCAGGGGTCGGCTCCCGGGATACCAGCCACGACCAGGCCATAGGCACCCAGCTGGGGCGCGGCCGGCGTCGTGTCGGGGGCCGGGGGCACGCCGAAACTTTATTCAGAGGCGACGCAACAAAACCGCAAGGGTTGTTTGGCCGTTGCGTTTCACCATTTGCCGTGCGGGAGCAACCCCGTGCGGT
>DATDIE010000106.1:0-10310 GCA_036521235.1 Acidimicrobiales bacterium
AACTCGGCCGTGTCGAGCGCGCGACGCAGAGGGCTCGAGCGCACTTCGGCCACCGGGTCGTAGACCAGCGCCCGGGCCGCCGCGGCCTGACGCCGGCCGTTCTCGGTCAGCTCGGCGTCGGTCCGGCCGAGCAGCAGCCCCTGAGCGTTGGCCGTGGACTCGCCGTGGCGCACCAGGATCAGCACGGGCACCGCACCACGGTCGTGCCGTTCAGCTGGGGACGAGGATGCGCCCGCACTGCTCGCACGTCGCGACCTCCCCCGACGGTAGCGCGCGAATGCGCTCCACCTCGACCGACGAGAGCTCGAGGTGGCACCCATCGCAATGGCTCTTGATCAGGCGCGCTGCGCCGGTGCCCTTGAGGCGCGCCCGCAGCTTCTCGTAGCGATCGGACAGCGCAGCCGGCAGCTGGGCCGCCTCTGCCGCACGCGTGCCTGTCGCCGAGGCGATGGCGGCGTCGATCTCGAGGCGATCCTGCTCGACCAGGCTGCGCAGCTCCCTGGCTCGCGCCTCGAGCGGGGCCATGCGCACTCGCAGGGCGGCGAGCTCCGCGTCGATCGGATCGAGCTCGAGCATGATGACGAGCTCCTGCTCCTCGAGCTCGGCCCGCCGGTCGGTGAGGTGCCGCACCTCCTCGTTCATCGCCTGTAGGTCGCGCCCCGACGAGCTGGACGTGGCGTACATCCGCTTTTCGACGAGGTCCCGGCGCTCAGTGATCCCGGCGATCTGTGTTTCGAGCATGGACTGGCTGGCGGCCAACGACCCCCGACGCGCCTCAGCGTCGGTCCGGTCGACCCCGAGGGTCGCCAGCTCGGCCTCGACGGCGGCCAAGCCGGACGACTCGACGAGCGCGTCGCGTCGGTGCTCCAACTGGGTGATCGAGGTATCGAGGTCCTGCACCGCGAGCAGGTGGGTGAGGGTGTCGGTCACCGGGATCCTTCGGCCTCGTACGCGGCGCGGGCCACCGGCAGTGCATCAGCAAGCGCAGCGTCGGCCAGCGCGATTGCCTCGTCCCAGCCGTACCAGCGGGCGTCGGGGCTCTCGCCCGGCGGCGGATGAGGGTTGTCATCGCCTGCGACCAGCAGATAGCGCAGGTCGAGGTGTGTGTGACCGAGGGCCGCCTCGTGCACGTCGATATTGATGAGGCGCGGGCCGCTCGCCGGGTGTTCGACGGCGAGGCCGAGCTCCTCGACGGCCTCGCGCCGAGCCGCGACGTCGGGGGTCTCGCCCGCGTCGATGTGGCCCCCGGGCTGCATCCAGATGCCGAGGCGCTTGTGCCGGTGCAGCACGGTGCCGCGCCGTCCGACGACGATGCCCGACGCCGTGACGTGCGTGAGGTCCGCGTGCTCATCGCAGGGGGCCGGGAGGCGGGCCAGCTCTTCGAGGAAGCGCGCTTGGGCCGCCGCCTCACGGGGCGTGCCTGGGTGGTGACCTTCGACGAGTGCGCGCAGGTCCGCCGCGATGGCGCCCATGGTTGGACTGATTAGCACAGGTGGCCCATCAGCACGGTGGTTGCGTGCCCGCCGATCCGCACCCGCTCACCCTCCGGACGCACGTAGAGGGTGGCGCCGCGCGGGGAGAGCTGGCGGGCCACCAGGTCCGCCCGGCCCAGCTCGGCGGCCCAGTACGGCCCGGCCGAGCACTGGGCCGACCCGGTGCCCGGGTCTTCGGGGATGCCGACGTTGGGGCCGAAGACCCGCAGGACGTAGTCGGCGCCGGAGCCGGGGGCGGCCGCCGCCGTGAGGAGGAGCGCCTTCGCGCCCGTGGCGGCAATCGCCTCCAGGTCCGGCTCGTAGGTGCGCACGGCCTCGGCCGAGGACAGCACGACGTAGCAGAAGAACTCGGTGTGGCCGCTGACCACGACCGCGCCCGGCCACTGCGACGCGAGGGACGCGGGCAACGGGGAGACGACGACGGGGTCCGCGGGAAAGTCCAGGACCACGCGGTCGCCGTCGAAGGCGGCGTGCAGCGGGCCGCTCTTGGTGTGGAAGGTGAGCGGCGCCGTCCCGTCGACGGCCCCCCACTGGCGGAGGGCGTGGGCCGAGGCCAAAGTGGCGTGGCCGCAGAGATCGATCTCGGTGGCCGGCGAGAACCAACGCAGCCCGAACGTGTCGGGCCGGTCGCCCGGGACGAGGAACGCCGTCTCGGCGATCCCGAGCTCGAAGGCGATCGACTGCATCCGCCCCTCGTCGAGCGGCTGGTCCAGCAGACAGACACCGGCGGGGTTGCCGCCGAAGGGCGCGTCGCTGAAGGCGTCGACCCAGGCGAAAGGAGTGGTCATCCGGACCACGATGCTAAGCGGGTCACGGCGTCGTGGAGCACGGCGTCCTGCTTGCAGAAGGCCCAGCGCACCAGGGTCCGGCCGGCGGCAGGGTCGGCCGGGTCGTAGAAGACCGAGCTCGGGATGGCGACCACCCCGCAGCGCCCCGGGAGGGCGAGGCAGAAGTCGTAGGCGCTGAGGCCGGGGGCGACCGGCGTGACGTCGGACGTGGCGAAGTACGTCGCCGCCGGGCGGTAGACGTCGTAGCCCAGGCCGGACAGGCCGTCGCAGAGGAGGTCGCGCTTGGCGGCGAGCGCAGTAGCGAGCTCGTCGATGCTGGCGGGCGGGTAGCCGAGGCCGTGCGCAATGGCGAGCTGGAGCGGGGCGGGGCTGGTGTAGGTGAGGAACTGCTTGGCGGCGCGGACCGCCCCCACCAGCGGCGCCGGGCCACTGACCCACCCGACCTTCCAGCCCGTGAAGGAGAACGTCTTGCCGCCCGACGAGATGGAGAGCGTGCGCTCGCGCATGGCGGGCAGGGTCGCCAGTGGGACGTGCGCGCCGTCGAAGACGAGGTGTTCGTAGACCTCGTCGGTCACCGCCAGGAGGTCGTGGGCCCGGCACAGGGCGGCGACCTGCCCCATCTCGTCGGCCGAGAACACCTTGCCGGTCGGGTTGTGCGGCGTGTTGAGGAGGAGGAGCCGGGCGCGGGGGCGGGCGGCGGCAGCGGCCAGCTCGTCGGGGTCGAAGCTCCAGTCGGGTGGGTTGAGGCGGATGAGGCGCGGGACGGCGCCGGCCATCGACGCACAGGCGGCGTAGGAGTCGTAGGACGGCTCGAACATCACGACCTCGTCGCCGGGCTCGCAGAGCGCCAGGAAGGTGGCGGCGATGGCCTCGGTGGCGCCGACGGTGACGAGGACCTCGGTGTCGGGATCGAGCTCGAGGTCGTACCAGGCGCGCTGGTGCGCGGCGACGGCGCGGCGCAGCTCGGGGATGCCGGCGCTCGGCGGGTACTGGTTGTTGCCGTGGCGGATCGCTTCCGCCGCGATCTCCTTCAGCTCGTCGGGGCCGTCGGTGTCGGGGAAGCCCTGACCGAGGTTGACCGAGTTCGTCGCCGTGGCGAGCTCGGACATCGTGGCGAAGATCGTCGTCGTGAACGGGCGCAGGCGCCGGGCGAGGAGCGGGTGCGTCTCGCCGTCGGGGTCGGACGCCGGTCCGGTTTGCGTGACGGATTCCCCGGCGGCCACAGCGGATGATGGTAACCGGCGATTTCGGGCGCCTAGTCTGCGCCCACACCGTGCTCACCGTCACGAACTACAACATGCACTGCGGGATGGACGGCTGGGGCCGGCCGTACGACTACGTGTCGGAGATCAGCTCGTTCGATTCCGACGTGATCGTGCTCGAGGAGTCCTGGACGACCGAGGGCGAGGACGAGGGCCAGGCCGAGCAGGTGGCGGCGGCGCTCGGGTACCAGATCGTGGCGCACACCCTCGGGAAGGGGCGCCGGGTGCGGGCGCCGGCGCACGCGGACTCGTCGTGGATCAAGCAGCCGTCGTTCACAATGCACAACCGTGCGTTGTTCATGGACGGGATCCGGCCGCCATCCGAGAAGGTGCAGGCGTTGGCGCGGTGGCAGAACGCGGAGCCGGGGCGCTGGGGTATCGCCGTGCTGGTGCGTCCGGAACTGCCGATCCAGGACTCGAGGATCTTGCCCATGAGCAGGCTGCGGTCGGACGTGGTGCTGCGGGCGGCGGTCGTGGTCGACCTGTCGGTGGGCGGCCGGCGTATGTCGGTGGCGGGGACGCACATGTCGCACATGCACTACGGCTCGCACCGCAACTGGGCGGAGCTGCGCGATCTGCTGAAGACGGGCGCGCAGCCGGACGCCGTGCTCCTGGGCGACATGAACACGTGGGGGCCACTCGTCGTGAGCCTGTTCATGCCGGGCTGGAAGCGCGCGGTCGTCGGAAAGACGTGGCCGGCGTGGTCTCCGCACTCGCAGATCGACCACATCCTCGTCCGGGGTGCGCTGCGGTCGGTGCGGGGATCAGTGCTGCCGGACGCCGGCTCGGACCATCGGCCGGTGCGGGCCGAGTTGCAGGTGGGTTGAGTGCGGGGTCGTGGTGGGAGGGCGTTGGGTGCCGCGGTGGGATTGACGGTGGCGGGGGTCGTGGGCTCAGCGTGCTCGAGCGCCCCGTCGACGCCCTCGGGATCTGGCGTCACGACGACGACGGTGCGGGTACCGCCCCGGCAGCACGAGACGGGATCGACGACGTCGACGACGGTGCTGGGCACGACGACGACGGTCACTGCGAGGCCGGGTACCTCACCGACGCTGGGGATCGCCGCCGCGTGGGCCCGGGTGGGGCCGTCGGTGGCCGGGTTCGGGCAGGTGCGGCCGTCGGAGATCTCGCTCGGCGGCGACCCGACGGGTGTGCTGAGCGGGATCATCTGGCAGTCGTGGGGCGGCGCGACGGCGACGGGCACCGGCACCAGTACGTACGTCGCGCCCGGGCAGACGGTGGCGCAGGGCAGCCAGCAGTCGGCGACGGTCGTGGCGTCCGAACTCGCCACGTGTGCCGGCACGCCGGCCTACCAGCAGGTCAAGTGGTACTTCCCCTCGGAGGGCGAGATTCTCAGCACCGGCGCCACCACCACGGTCAACACCTGTACCGGCCCGTAGCTCAAGCGCCTTCGCGGGCAGGAGTGAGCACGCGAGCCCACCACACCAGGTCGTTGAACATGGCATCCACCGAAGGCGTGATCGCCGCTGCGATCTCGCTGATCGGCGCGTTGCCTCCAGCCGGATGCACCTTGACAATTTCCCCGCCGCCGATGTGGGCGCTGAACTTCGACGGCACCATCTGAAGCTCGATCGAGATGGCACGCAGGTGCTCGATGGCGCGGGCGCCCCCCGTGCTTCCGTAGCCCAGCGCAGAAAAGGGCTTGTGCATCCATTCCCGGTAGGCCTGATCGAGCGCGTTCTTCAACGCTCCGGTGACGGAATGGTTGTACTCGGCTACCACGAAGACGTATCCGTCGAAGGGACGGATCGCGTCCTGCCAGGCGAGCACGTTCGGGTCCTCACTCGGCACATGCAGGTTCGTGCCCACCTCAGCGAAGAACGGGATGTCGAAGTCCCGGAGATCGAGCTTCTCGAGCGTCAGGTCATCGCGTTGCGACGCATGCTCGAGCAGCCATTCGGCCGGCTTGTCGGCGAAGCGGTTGGGACGGGTCGACCCGATGATCATCCCCAAGCGGGGGCGCGTCGTGCTCACGTTGCCTTCTTCCTCGATTCGATCGGACAGTGGCGTTCTAATGGTTCTTCGGCCCGATGAGTACGTGCCGCATCTGGGAAACGGGGCTTGGTACCGCCTCCGTCGGAAACCCATGTCAAGAGTCGGACTGGTCCGGTGGATCGGGCTCGCTGTGGCTGGTTGGTCGCTGCTGCGTCGGGGTTGCCCTACGGATGCGGCGTGTCGTGCGCAGTCAGCGCGTCGACTGCGGCGTTGACCGTGGCGAAGCAGTGGTCGGTGCCGATGCGCGCCATCAAACCGCTGCGCTGCAGGCTCTGGCGGAGGTGGTCGCCGGCGCGGGCGATGCCCACGGTGATGTGCCCTTCCGCGCACCGATCGAGCAGGTGGACCAGCGCCTGGGTACCCGTGTAATCGATGTCGTACATGCCGAGCGTGTCGAGCACGAGCACCTGCGGCGTCGGGACCGCGTGGTCGAAGGCCCGGTCGACCTCCTCGCGGAAGTTGCCCGCGTTCGCGAACCACAGCGGCGTGGCGAAGAGGACGACGAGCACGCCCGGCATCGGCGCCGCATCGACGCCGGGGGTGATCGGGATCCAGCTGGTGGTGCCCGGCACATGGCCCATCTGGTGCAGTTGGGGCCGGGCGGTGCGACGGATCCGGTCGAGGATCGCCAGGCCGACCGCGACGGCGATCCCCTGCTCCACCCCGACCAGGACGACGACGAGGAGCGTGACGGCGGCGAGCCCGAATTCAGTGAGGTCGAAGTGAGCGATCGACCGCAGGTCCCGCCACTTGAACAGTCTGGCCCCGACGACGATGAGGACCGCGGCGAGCATGGAGAGTGGGACGTCCTTCAGCACATTGGCGAAGGGGAGGAAGAGCAGCACGACCAGGGCGGCGCCGAGGGCACCCGCCTGGGTCCGCCCCCCGGCGTTCACGACCGCGCCCGTCCGGGGCGGACTGGCGTCGACCGGGAACGAGCCGACGAGGCCGGCCAGGACGCTGCCGGCGCCGACGGCGAGGAAGTCCCGTCCGGCGTCGACCTCGTACTCGCCCTGCTCGGCGAACGCACGCGTCGTCGCTGCCGTCTGGGTGATGACGACGAGGGCCACCACGCCGGCCAACGGGAAGAGCTCGCTCACCGTCGACCAAGACAAGCCGGTGAGCCCGAAGTGGGGCGCGCCGCTGTGGATGGTGCCGAGCACGGGGACGCCGTGGGCGGAGAGATCGAAGACGTGCACCAGGACGATGGACCCGAATAGTGCGATCAGGGCGCCAGGAATGCGCCGGTTGATGCGGGCGCAAGCGATCACGACGGCCATGACGCCGAGGCCCATGATCAACGCACCGACCTGGACCTCCGAGAGGTGATCCACCACGTAGAAGAAGCGGTGTTGATCCGAGCCGCTTGTCGACGGCAGGCCGAGGAGGTCGGGAAGCTGGTGGATGACGATGATCACGGCGACACCCGAGAGGAAGCCGGTGATGATCGGGGTGGACAGGAATTCAGCGATCCAGCCCAACCGCAAGATGCTCACGAGCATCACGATCAGCCCGACCATCACGGCCAGGATGCTCACCAGCTCGATGTAACGCGGCGAGCCGAGGGCGGCGAAGCTGATCACCCCGGCCGCGAAGAGAGGCGCGATCGTCGAGTCCGCGCCGACTGACATCTGCGGGTTTGAGCCGAGGAGGGCGATCAGCACCGTGCCGGCGATGAAGGCGTAGAACCCGGTGATCGGCGGCATCCCGGCCAGCCGGGAAGTCGCCAGCTGCTCCGGGAGCGCGATGGCAAGCAAGGTCAGCCCGGCCGCCATGTCGGCGCTCGCCCAGGACCGCTGGTAGCCGCGCAGCGAGGTCAGGACGGGGGGTGGCCGCACGGCGACATCTTGGTTCACTCACCTGCACCGACGTGGGACCGATACCCGATTGAATAGTCTCAGGCCCGAGCCAGCCGAGTCGCGCCGCTTGTCGGACGCCGCAGCCGGCCCACTGAGGCTGAAGGAGGCCCCCGACACCATGAACGACTACCCCTACGCCGACCGCTTCGCCATCCACCGTGCGCTGCCAGAGGAGGGAACGAGCCGGGAGGACGTGCTGGCGGAGCTGCACACGATGGCCACGGAGGAGGACGCGTTCTGGGAGACCGGCAAGTGCTCGGGGACGATGTACTGCGGCGACCACGACCACTACAACTTCATGACCGAGGCCTTCGGGCTGTTCGCCCACGTGAACGTCCTCCAGCGCGACATGTGCCCGAGCGCCACCAAGTTCGAGGCGGAGATCATCGCCATGACCCTCGGGCTCTTCTCCGGCGAGGCGGCCAGCGCGGCGGGCGACGACCCTTGCGGCCTCGTCACGACCGGGGGGACCGGCAGCATCCTGCACGCCATCCTGGCCTACCGCGAGCACGCGGCCCAGACTCGTGGCGTCACGCGACCGAACGTCATCAAGCCCGAGACGGCGCACCCCGCCTTCGACAAGGCCTGCCACCTCTTCGGGGTGGAACTGCGGCGCGCCCCGATCGACCCGGTGACCACGCAGGTCGACGTGGACTGGGTGCGCGACCACGTCGACGATCAGACGGTGGCCATGATCGGGTCGGCCTGCAACTACGGCTACGGAACGGTGGACCCGATCGCCGAGCTCTCGGACCTCGGCCTCGAGAAGGGCATCGGTCTGCACGTCGACTCCTGTCTCGGGGGCTTCATCCTGCCGTTCGGGCGCGAGCTCGGCTACGACATCCCGGTCTTCGACTACTCCCTGCCCGGGGTGACGTCGATGTCGGCCGACACCCACAAGTACGGGTACGCCTTCAAGGGGTCATCGGTCTGCAGCTTCCGCACCAAGGCGTTGCGCAACGCGCAGTACTTCTACCTGACGGACTGGAGCGGCGGGAAGTACACCTCCCCCGGGATGGAGGGCTCGCGCTCGGGCGGGCTCATCGCGGCCACCTGGGCCTCGATGGTGCAGCTCGGCCACGCCGGGTACCTCGGTTACGCGCGTCGGATCTTCGAGACGGCCTTCGCCATGCAAGAAGCGGTGCTCTCGCACCCGGAACTGCGGCTGGTCGGCAAGCCAACCTTCCTCTTCTCGTTCACCTCCGACGAGTTCGACATCTACCACGTGAACGACTTCATGCGGCTGCGGGGCTGGCGCTTCAACGGCCAGCAGTACCCGAACGCTCTGCACATGGCCGTGACGCGGCCACAGACGCAGGCCGGTGTGGCGGAGGCCTTCGCGACCGACCTGGCCGACGCCGTCGTCTACGCCAAGGAGCATGCGGCTGAGGCGCCGCGGTCGGGTGCGATCTACGGCGGGGTGGCCGGCGGCATGACCAACGAGGCGGACGAGTTCATTCGCGCCGTCATGGCCGACATGCTCGACGGCCAATCGGCGATCCCGGCCTAATGACGGCGGCGGCTGGTAAGCCGCTCGAATGGATCGATGGTTGCCTGAGCGCCCAGACGGCCCTGCAGGCCGACCTCGAAGGACTGGATGACGCGACGGCCCGGGCTCCGAGCCTGCTGCCGGGCTGGAGCGTGGGCCACCTGCTGACCCATCTCGCCCGCAATGCGGACAGCGTGGTCTGGCGGCTCGAGGGCGCCGCAAACGGCGAATTGCGCGACCAGTATCCCGGGGGGCTGGAACGGCGGCACGCTGACATCGAATCGGGCGCGGCCAGGCCGGCCACTGAGCTGGTGGACGACGTGCGTGCGAGCTCGGCGGCCGTCGCCCGGGTGGTGGCGGAGCTGCCGGACTTGGCCTGGGACGCACCGTCGCGGACCTCTCGGGGCGTGGTGGAGCCGTCGCGCGACGCCGTCTTCTCGCGTTGGCGCGAGGTGGTCGTCCACCACGGCGACCTCGGCTTCGGGCCCGTCCGGCTGCCGACGGGGCTGGTGAATGAGTGGTTGGCACGCGAGCTGCCCGGGTTGGCGAACCGCACGGATCCGTCGACGCTGCTGGCCTGGGTCATCGGACGCGGCGAGGCCCCGGAGCTCGCGCCTTGGTGACTTCGTCAAATGGCTGTGATCGGGGGCCTTGGAGTTGGGGCTGACGAGGCACGGACACTCGTCCCGAACCTGCTTCGGGAGGCACGTCTGGCATGTCACGGATGCCGCTGACGCTGGGCGTCGGCGGGCAACCGTCAGAGGATCGTCACGCGGGTCGCTTCCAGCTTGCCTTGGGCGAAACCGGCACGGGCCGAAGGGACGCGGGTCGCCGGATCCATCTGGTTCGTGCCCATTGCGGCTCGGGAATCGGGGTCGGGCGTGATCACCACGACGTGGCTGCCTTCCTTGCGCAGGAGATCGACCTGGCTTGCCAGGTCCGTGCCCCATTCCGGTCGTCTACGCAGGCCCTCGAACTGACCTTCGGGCAGCCGCCCGCTCCGTCCGCCAAACGGCGAGAGCACCACGACGTTCGCATAGCCCGACGCAAGGTCGGCGTTTTCGGCGGACCGTACACCACCATTGATGTAGCGACTGCCATTGATGCTGTGCGTCGGGGTCGAACCGGGTAGCGCGGTGCTCGCGGTGACCGCGTCCACGAGGTCGACGCCCGAATGGCGGTCGAACACAGCCAGCTCGCCCGTATGCGCGTCGATGGCAACCAACATCATCGCCCTGTCCGGCCATTCGTGGTGAGGCAATCGGGTGGCGACCATCACGCGCCGCTGTTCCGCCCCTGGTTCGAGTACAGAGTCACTCTCCAGCCCAAACTCGCCCATTGCGCGTTGTAGATCTGCTGCGGAGGTGGCGGCGGCGGAGATGGCCCGCATCCGCTCAAACACC
>DATDIE010000107.1:0-2046 GCA_036521235.1 Acidimicrobiales bacterium
ACTCGGCCTCGCGGCGGGTGACGCGGTCGGCGAACTCCTCCAGCAGCGGCGCGTTTGACTCATACCAATGAGGCCGCTCCCAACCCGCCGCCTCGTAGAACACCGCCGCCGCCTCCTGCTCACGCTCATAGGCTGGCGGCAGCTTGACCCGACGGTCTGACTCCCACTGCTCGGCGGGATGGACGACCCCATACATCTTGTTAAAGCCCTCGCCGACCCGGGCCCGGATGTGGGCCTTGGTCCTCTGGTGCGGGTAGGCGCGGGCGATGTTGGAGTCATAGACGTCGATCTCGGACTCCCCGTGGACCATGAGCTCGGCCACCGACTTGCCCGCCCCCGGGCCCTCCTTGATCCAGATCGCCGCCGCCGACCACAGGCCCTCCACCTCCGGCGTCTCTCCGATCAGCGGCATGCCGTCGAAGGTCACCGACAGTAGGCCGTTGATGGCGTAGCGCACGCCCACCGACTCGTCGCCCACGATCTCGGGCATCAGCTCGAGCGCCTGCTCCATCTGGAGCTCGAAGTCCTGCTGGGTGAAGGGCAGCTCGGTGGGGCTGAGCGCCGACTCCTCGATCGATGGGATCTCGTCGGCGTCGAGCATGATCGGACGGTGGGCGTAGGAGCCGATCTCCAGCCCGCCCCCGTCCTGGCGCTCGTACATGTTGGTGTCCATGTCGCGCACGATCGGATACTCGACCAGGGCCTTGGCGTCGGCGAACCGGGCCACCGGGCCGATGTCGATCATCTGATGGACGGCGGGGCTGAGCGGGATGCGTGCTCCCGCCATCCGGGCGATCCGCGGGCTCCAGCACCCACAGGCGATGACCACGCGGTCGGCCTCGATGTCGCCGCGATCGGTGCGGACGCGCCGGATGCGCCCCTGCTCGACGTCGAGGCCTCGCACCTCGGTGTTGGCTGACAGGGTCATGCCGGCCTCGACGGCGCGCTCGCGCATGAGGGTGCCGGCCCGCAGCGAGTCGACCACGCCGGCGCCGGGGGTGTAGAACCCACCCAGCAGTAGTTCCTGGTTGATGAACGGGACCAGTTCCTTGATCCCGTCGGGAGTCAGCAGCGCGGTCGGCTCGATCCCCCAGGTCCGGGCTGACACCATGCGCCGGTCGAACTCCTGCATCCGGGCCTCGGTGCGCGCGACCTCGATCCCGCCGCACTCCAGGTAGACGTCGAGCTCCTTGTACTGGCGCATGCTCTCCAGCGTGAGCGCGGTCATCTCCTTGTTGTGGTCGACCGGAAAGATGAAGTTCGAGGCGTGCCCGGTCGAGCCGCCCGGATTGGGCAGCGGGCCCTTGTCGATCAGGGTGATGTCGGTCTCGCCGAGCTGCGTCAGGTGATAGGCAACGCTGTTGCCGACGATCCCCGCCCCGATGACCACGACTCGCTGGGCGGAAGGCAACCGCCTGGGTTCAGAAGTTCCCACCAGCCGTGATATATCAGATGCAGGTCAGGCACGTCAACGCAAACCTTGCTACTCGGAGTGGCGCTCGGGGACCGGCGGGAAGACGTTGCTACCGGGTTACACTTCCTCCGCGGTCGGAGGTACAAGTCGCGAACAACCGGACAGGGGGAAGTAAATGGGCAAGTACATGTCGGCGGCTGGGCGTCGTCGGTGGGGGGCGTCCGTGGCCGCCCTCACCCTCCTGGGGGCGGCGGGTGCCGCCCAGGGCGCCTCCGCGGCCACGCTGGGCGTGAATGCGCCCTGCTACGTGTTCGCCACCAAGACGCCACCCACAATGGTGATCACCGGCAGCGGCTACGTTCCCGGTGACCTGGTGGAAATCTCCAGCAACGTCGGCTTCGCCAGCGCCAGCGCCACCGCCGACGCCAACGGGAACATTGCCGTGACGACGGCCGCCCCGCTTCCAAACAAGCTCGGGGCCGGAGCCCAATCGGCCGTGCTGACCGCCAACGACGAGTCGATCAACGGTCCCATCACCGCGTCGACACCGGTCACGGTCGCCTACCTGTACGTGTTTCACGGCGGCGCCAAGAAGCGGCCCGGCCTGGGCGCCTTTCGCGAGAAGACCAGCT
>DATDIE010000108.1:0-42397 GCA_036521235.1 Acidimicrobiales bacterium
TTGTACACGGGCACCACGACTTCGACCTGGACGGCCTCCTGGCGCGGCGGCTCGGTCGAGGAGCCGCGACGGTGCATGCGCGCCCCCCGGCGCGCGGTGTGTGCCACCGGCACGGACGGTGCCGAAAGCTCCATGCGACCGACTCCCCCTCGCGGTCGGGCCCGCCGGCCACGGACTCGTGGGCCGGGCTCCCGTTCCCCCTGGTTCCAGGCTACGAGCGCACACCCCGCGGACACATGGGCCAAAAGGACCAGATTGGGGCACGACGACGGACCCCGGCCGCGCCGGTGCCGCCGCGACGATTCCGGCGGAACCGATCGGTCGCCCGACGGGAACAGGCGAGGACCGTGCGGCGCTCAGGCGTCGTCGAGGATCGAGAAGCCCATGACGCCGGCCTTGGCGACCTCGTAACAGAGCGTGTCGTAGGGCTCGACGAGGCCGTAGGTGACCTCTCCGTCGCACATGATGCGGCAGTGGTGCTGGTCCTGTCCGGCCAGGCGGCGGCGCACCTCTGGGTCGTTGACGTCGAACGTCTCGGTGTGGACGACGACCTCGTCGCCCGGCGCGACCGCCATGCCGTGCCAGACGTCACCGTCGGGCGTGCCTCCGTTGGGGCCGCCGTACATGCCGCAGCGCAAGAACGCGATCTGGTTGCCGAGCCGCTCGAAGGCCATCGTCTTGACGGAGCCGTCGGCGAAGTGCAGGTCGACCTCGCCGCTCTGGAGGAGATTGGTGTCGGGTTCGAAGCGCATGCGGTGCACGCGCTGGGTGAGCGTGGCACTGCGCTTGCGCGGGGCGCCGAGGTTGTAGAGCACGTGGTCGCCCCAGATCCCGAAGTCGGCGAACTCGACCCACTCGCCGCTGTGCGGGTGCTGCATGCCCATGTACCGCCCGGGCCCGCCGACACCGTCGCGCGTGCCCCAGTGGTGGTCCCGGGTTCCAAGGTGGGTCTCGGTGCCGATCTCGAAGCGTTCGCCGTGGGCCTCGACCCAGCCCTCTTGGCGCCCGAAGCCGTCGTAGCCGGCGATCGGGCTCATGGCCCGGCCGCCGACGATGATGCCGGCGCCGAGCTGGCGGAAGACTGGCCGCTTCGTATCGAGCCAGTCGATCTCGAACGAGATCGGGAGGGCCGCGGTGTCGCCGTCGCCGTCGGCGTCGGTGTCGGTGTTGGTGTTGGCCTGGGCCTGGGCGTCGGCGTCGAGGCGGAGGCGCCAGTGGCGAAAGGGCTCGACGACCTCGAAGCTGAAGGGGCCGAGGCGCATGTCCATGCGGTCGTTGCGCAGCTTCTGGTGTGCGCGCACGGTCGTGTGCCGGCCGCGGACGTTGACGATGGCGAAGGCCTCTGCGGTGCCGAGGTTCGGGTAGAAGGCGAGCCCGATCACGACGAGCAGCTCTCCCACTTTGTCCTCGCACGTGAACCAGACGCGCTCGTAGGCCTGGGCATCGGGCGTCCACATCACGCGGACGGGGTAGGGCGAGTTGTGGACGAGAAACTCGTCGAGGCCGCTGAGTGGTGCGTGCTCGGCGGCGGCGGGATACGGCGAGGCCCCGGGTGGAGTCGCTTCGTCGGCGCCGGGAGGCGGGCTCACGGGGCGCCGCAGATCCGCTTGTCCCCGAGGTCTCCCGCGAGGCGCGCGACGGGGAACCACCTCTGGCCGAAGGTGAGGCTGTCGGACTCGATCCGCCCTGCGTTGCTCACGGGACTCCCTTGGTGCGCTCCGGGTGTTCGCCGATGCCCGGTGGCCGGCGACGGCCTGTCGGCGAAGATCGGAACTCTTGCGGTGCAGCACAGTACGCTCGCCTCGTGGCGGCCGACCAGCGCACGGAGCCGATGGAGCGCATCGACCCGCGGGACGCGGCCTTCTTCGCCCGGGAGGACCTCTACGACGTCCTGGCGCGGCTCCGGGCGGAGGACCCGGTCCACGAGTGCGAGCCGGGGTTCTGGGTGGTGTCGCGCTACAACGACATCCGGGATCTGAGCCGTGACCCGGCGCACTTCTGCTCTGGGCGGGGCGCGCTCGTCAACGACCCCCTGCGGACGGCGGGCCAGCCGGCGCTCAGCCGTTCGATCCTGCACATGGACCCGCCGGAACACGCCGCCTTCCGCAAGCTCGTCAACCGCCAATTCACCCCGCGGGCCCTGTCGGCGCTCGAGGAGTCCATCCGCAAGAGTGCGTCGACACTGCTGGACGCGGCGGACCACGCTTCTGAGATCGACTTCGTCGCCGAGCTGGCGGCGCCGTTCCCGCTGACCGTCATCGCCGAGCTGCTGGGGATCGACGAGGGCGACCGGGAGGACTTTCGGCGGTGGTCGGACGCGGCGATCGAGTCGCCGGACCTCCCACCCGAGGAGACCATGGCGTCACTCGGCGAGCTGTCGGGCTTCATCGTCGAGCACATCCGGACCAAACGCACCCGCCCTGGTTCGGACCTCGTGTCGCTCCTCGTGGGCAGCGAGGTCGACGGCGAGCCGCTCAGCCGGGAAGAGCTCTTCATGTTCCTCCTCACGCTGCTCGTCGCAGGCAACGAGACGACGCGCACCCTGTTGTCGGGGAGTGCCGTCGTGCTGGCCGAGCACCCGGACCAGCGCGCCGACCTGGTGGCTGACCCGACGTTGCTACCGGGGGCGATGGAGGAGTGCCTGCGCTGGGTGACGCCGGTGCACGCGTTCTGCCGCACCGCTACCGAGGACGCGCTGGTCTCGGGCACCCAGGTCCGGGCCGGGGACTATCTCTGCATGCTCTACGCCTCGGCGAACCGCGACGAGCGCGTCTTCGGTCCCGACGCGGCGCGCTTCGACGTGCGCCGCGAGACCGTCCCGGTCCACCTGGCGTTCGGGTTCGGCGAGCACGTCTGCCTGGGAGCGAGCCTGGCGCGCTTGGAGGCGCGGGTGTTCTATGAGGAACTCCTGGCCCGCTTCCCTGACTTCGCCGTGACCGGTCCGGCCGAGCGCGTCCTCTCGACGACGGTCGCCGGCATTCGTACCTTGCCGGTGGTGCTGGCGTCCTCGCGCTAGGCGCGTCAGCCGGCTGCGGCTGTAGCTGCGGCTGCGTCGTGCCCGGGCGACACCCCTTGGAGCACGGCCTGCCGGAGGTCGCCGAGCAACGCTTCGACGGCGCCGGGGTCGGCGCTGAGACGTAGGCGGCCGGCGACCCGCTCGGAGTGCACCAGGCCGGCCTGGCGGAGCACCTTCACGTGCATGCTCACCGTCGGCTGCGCCAGGCGGAAGAGAGCCGCCAGCTCGCCCACGCTGCTGGGGGCGGCGGCGAGGGAGTGGAGGATGGCGAGCCGGGTAGGATCAGCCACGGCCTTGAGGCGTCTCGCCACCGACTCGGTCCGCGCCCTCGCCTCGCCATCGCCGGGCCCGACTCCGACTCCGATCAACACGAGCTCAGGGAAGTCGAGATAGAGGCTCGATCCGAAGAACAGGCATGGAACGAAGACCACGGGCTTGCCCGCTTCGATCTCCGAGGAAATACGGGGGAGGCGCTCCCGGAAGATGTCACACCCCGGAGTTATGAGTACGTCCAGTGTCGTACCTCGCTCATACTGCGCGACGAAATGCCTACCGGCCTCTTCGATAGCGGGCAGCGCCTGTTGCCACATCTCGTTGACGGGTGCCCAGACCTCCCGCAGGAGGTCGAGGTACGCCCGCGCCAGCTCGGGGGACTCCTTCAGGCGACGGAAGCGGCCGGTGTAGATGGCGAGCTCGGCGGGGGTCTCCGACGGCACGTCCAGAACGACCGGCAGCCGGGGGATCGCTCGTTCGAGCGCTTCCCAGAGCACGTCGGGATCGGTGGCGTAGAGGGCACCCGAGTAGTAGGCGAGGATGTGCATCTCGGTGAACGACGTCTCGTCGCCGTCGTCGTCCCAGAACGTGCGGACTCGCTCCGCCAGAACGGGGCGATCGTCGAACACGATGGCCGCACCGCCGCACATGCTCTCGGGCGACGGAGTGGCGCCGACCCGCTCGAGGTAGCGGTCCCTCGTCGACGGGCTCGCCGCGGCCAGCAACAGCCAGGACAGGTCGCTGGCCAACGACGGGGCGGCCGTGATGGATCTCTCGACCGTGGCACTCGGTTGGGTACTTAAGATAGGCACGCACCTATATTAGAATATTCTTGATTTGTTGTCAATCTTCCGTTATAGTGAAGGTTGTCCGAGGGGGACATGGGTCCGCTGACCGGGAGCGGAAGAGGTCAAGCAAGGAGTCACTCATGATCCAGGCCCGGGGAGTCGAAATTCTGGTCGCGCAGCATCAGCAGGAGCTCCTAGGTCAAGCCGGCCCGATCCGGGCCCGCCGTCCCGTGTCCGATACGACGCAAGTGAGCGCGACGCAGCGCTCGGCCGCCGGATTCCCGGTTACCGGTGGCCGAGCGGTGCGTCGGGCTGTTGCCCCCCGCTTCGGTGCGTGGCTGATCGAGTTCGGCACGAGACTCGGGGGAACGACGGTTCGCACGTCGAGCTGACGGCGCCCGCCGGTGTGACGGCTCGCCATCGACAAGAGTGGCGGCGTGCCCGGGGACCGCAACGTGCTGTTCATCACGCTCGACCAATGGCGCGGTGACTGCCTCTCGGCGCTCGACCACCCCGTCGTCGAGACCCCGGCGCTCGATGCCCTCGCTGCACGAGGCGTCCTCTTCGCGAACCACTGGGCGAACGCGGCACCGTGCGGTCCGTCGCGGGCGTGCCTCTACACCGGCACGTACTTGCACCGGAACCGCTCCATCCTGAACGGGACGCCGCTGGACGCACGCTTCACGAACGTGGCGCTTGTGGCCCGGGAGATCGGCTACGACCCCGTGCTCTTCGGCTACACCGACACCTCCGTCGACCCGCGCACCGTGCCGCCCGGCGATCCCCGGCTCTACACCTACGAAGGGGTCCTCCCGGGCTTCCGTGCCCTGATCGTGGATCCGTGGGAGCAGGGGAGCCCCGCGTGGGGCCGGTGGTTGGCCGAACGGGGCGTGGACGTGCCGGCGGACCCGCACGAACTGTACGAGCCGATCGACGGATTCCCCGGTGCGGACGGGCACGGCTCGACGTGGGCGCCCGCCCGCTTTCCCGCCGAGCTGTCGCAGACCATGTTCATCCGCAGCGAAGTTGTCGACTGGCTCGAGCGCAACGGCGACGAGCCCTTCTTCGTGCACGCGTCCTTCATCCGGCCGCATCCGCCACGCCGCAACCCGATCGGGTACCACGACCTCTACGCCGCCGAGGCGGTCGAGCCGTTCGCCGGCTGCGAGCGGCGGGAGGACGAGGCCGCCATCCATCCTCTGGGTGCGGTCGTCATGGGAACGCCCGGCGTGGGCGCACCCGACGACGAGAAGGAGCGCCGCCAGCTGCGGGCGACGTACTACGGGGCCCAACGGGAGGTCGACGACGGCCTGGCGTTGCTCTTCTCGTACCTCGACGAGAGCGGGTTGGCCGAGTCGACGTTGGTGATCGTGACGAGCGACCACGGCGAGATGGGTTGCGACCACTGGTTGCTCGAAAAGCTCGGATACTGGGACGAGAGCTACCACGTCCCGCTGATCGTCATGGACCCAAGACCGGAGGCGGCGGCCGGCCGCGGCACGATCGTCGACGCCGTCACGGAGTCGGTGGACGTGCTGCCCACTATCTGCGACTTCCTCGGGACGGAGGTGCCCCTGCAGGCGGACGGCTGGTCCCTGGCGCCCTTCCTCCGCGGCGACCCCGCGCCGGAGCACTGGCGTGACACTGCCCACTACGAATGGAGCTTCTCGGACCCCGCTCGCCAATTCGCGGAGACCGCGTTCGCGATCCCGATGAGCCACTGCGCGCTCGAGGTGGGCCGTGGCCCGAGGTTCAAGTACGTCCAGTTCGCGACGGAGTCCGAGCTGTTCCCGCCGCTGCTCTTCGACGTGCCCGAGGATCCCGACCAGACCCGGAACCTGTTGGCGGGGGACGGCGACGCCTACGAGGTGGCGTGGGGCTGCGCGCAGGAATTGGTGCGGTGGCGCATGCGGACGGCCGAGCGCACGCTCAGCGGGAGCTTTCTCGACTCCGAACGGGGCCTCGTCGAGGCGCGTGACGCCTGGCGCTGAGCCTTTCGTCACCGGGGCCCTGTGACTTCGTGTGACAGGCTGACGCCTGCTCAGATCGAGGAGGCGTTGGCAGTGCCGGACATGCAGGGCAAGACGGTCGTGGTCACCGGTGGCAACTCCGGCATCGGCGTCGAGACGGCCGAAGCGCTGGCCCGGATGGGCGCCCGGGTCATCGTGACGGCCCGCAATGCCGACAAGGGCCGTGCCGCCGTGGCCGGCATCGTCCAGCGCCTCGGGGGCGATGCCCAGGTCCAGCTCGTCGTCTTCGACCTGGCCGATCTGTCGTCGGTGCGCCGGGGCGCCGAGGAGATCCTCGAGCAAGCCCCCCGTCTCGACGTCCTGGTCAACAACGCCGGCCTCGTCCTCAGTGAGCGTCACGAGACCGTGGACGGGTTCGAGGCCACATTGGCCACGAACCACCTGGGCCCGTTCCTCCTGACCAACCTGTTGCTCGATCGGATCACGGCGTCGTCACCGGCACGCATCGTCAACGTGGCGTCCACGGCGCACAACACCGCCCGCAAAGGCATGCCCTTCGACGACCTGCAGTCCACGAAGCGCTATCGCGGGATGCGGGTCTACGGCGAGTCGAAGCTCGCCAACATCCTCTTCACCTTGGAGCTGGCCAGGCGGCTCGGAGGCACCGGCGTGACGGCGAACTCGCTGCACCCGGGCACGGTGCGCACGGGCTACGGCGCCGACGGTGACGCTCGGGGGTTCCTGGCCTTCGGCATCAAGATCGCGCATCCCTTCTTCCTCTCGCCGGCCAAGGGGGCACGCACGTCGATCTATCTCGCCTCGTCACCGGCGGTCGAGGGGGTCACGGGCAAGTACTTCGTCAAGTGCAAAGAGCGGAAGCCCCGTCGCTGGGCCGAGGACCCCGAGGCGGCGCAACGCCTCTGGCAGGTGAGCGCGGATCTCGTCGGCTTGGGCACACCCGCAAAGGGCTGAGCCGTGCGCGTGCTCGTCACGGGTGCCGCCCGGGCCATCGGCCGGGCCACGGTCGAGGTGCTCTCGGCGCGGGGGCACGAGGTGGTGGCGACGGCGCGGGACGTGGCGCTGCTCGAGGGTTTACCGGCCGTGCAGGTGCTGCCGCTCGACGTGCGCGACGCCGCCTCGGTGCGTGCGGCGGTGGCGCGAGCGGGCGAACTCGACGCGATCGTGAACAACGCGGCGTTGACCGGGTCCGGTCCGCTCGAGACGTATCCGCTCGATCGCTTCATGCAGGTGCTCGACGTCAACGCGGTCGGCCCGCTCCGTATGGCCCAGGCCGTCGTCCCCGCCTGGCGCGAACGGGGCAGCGGCGCACTGGTGAACATCAGCTCGGTGCAGGGCAAGATCGGCACGCCGTTGGAGGGCTCCTACGCGGCGTCGAAGCACGCCCTCGAGGCGATATCCGAGTCCATGTACCTCGAGCTCGGTCATTTCGGGATCCGCGTGGTGATCATCGAGCCGGGCTACATCGCACCGGGGATGAAACACGACGCCGACCACCGCGGGCCCGAGGTGTACGCCGAGCTGCGCGACCAGATGGCGGGCCTCGACAGCACCCTGACCGGTCCCGAGGGACGCCCGGGGCCCGAGACGGTGGCGTCGGCGGTGGCCGCAGCGATCGAAGACCCCGAGACACCGCTGCGCGTCGAAGTGGGGCGCGACGCCGCCATGGTGTTCGAGCTGCGGCGGACCCTGCGGGACGCCGATTTCGAGGCCACGATGCGCGAGGCGCTCGGGCTGACCTGGTGAGGACGCGCCGCCGTACGTGACGAGGGAGGAGACCGAAGCGCCGTGGAGAAGCTGATGTACCTGCTCTGGCCCGAAGGGCCACGCAGCCGATCCGACGTGGCCGGCGCCGTGCTGGGGGACCTGGCCCGAGATTTGCTCGCCCTCGGTCCGCTCCGCCTCTCGATCGACGTGCGAGACCCGGAGAGCGACATCCCGGCGCCGGTACCCACGCCCGAGGGCGAGTTGGCCCCCGATGCGTTGGTGTCGCTGTGGCTCGATGCCGTCGACTACCGCGCCCCGTACGAAGAGGCGTTGGCGGCCGCCTCGGGCCGGATCGCCGGGTACTCCGTCGTGGAATCGCTCTACCGCGACTACGGGGGCAACCAATGGTCCGCGCCGCGCTCGTGGCCCGACGGCGCGCGGTCGCCCGGGGTGCTCACGGTGGCCCTGCTCCAACAGCACCCGGACCAGTCCTTCGAGGACTGGGTGACGCGCTGGCACACCCGGATCTCGCCGATCACCGAGGCGATCCAGCCGAGGATGCGCTACGTGCGCAACGCCGTCTTCCGGTCCCTGACCGACGGGGCCCCACCGCTCGGGGGCATCGTGGAGGAGGCGTGGCCGTCCCTCGAGCACGTCACCGACCCGATGCTCTTCTACTGCGCCGACGGTGATCCCGAACGGATGAACGCCCACGTCACGCAGATGATCGAGGAGATCAACGCCTTCGTCGACCTCAGCACGCTGCGCAGTGTCACGATGAGCGAATGGATCCTCAAGTCGTGACACCGAAGTGGAGCCGGGACGAGCTCGAACGCGCCCACCAGAACTATCAGGAGACGGCGAACCGCTGCGCCGCCAACGGTGAATGGCGCGCCTGGGCCGACCTCTTCACCGACGACGCCGTGTACCTGGAGCACACGTTCGGCACCTTCCACGGCCGGGACGAGATCTACGGGTGGATCGCGCCGCTCATGGCGGAGTGGCCGAACCGGGCGATGACCTCGTTCCCCCATTCGTGGTGCGTGTGCGACGAGGAGCGCGGGTGGTGGATCTGCCGGATCGAGAACCGGATGGAAGACCCCGGCGACGGCTCGGTGCACCAGGCGCACAACATCACGGTGTTGCACTACGCCGGGGACATGAAGTTCTCCTACGAAGAAGACGCGTACAACCCGGGCGCCTTCGGGCCGATGATCGCCGGCTGGCAGAAGGCGTACACCGCCCACGGCGGCGAGCCGGGGTAATGCCGTACCGCCCGATGACCGAGGCGGAGGTGGGCGACTTCCTGGCGAGTTCCCCTCCCCGCACGGGGAAGCTGGCCACCGTGCGGGCTGATGGCCGCCCGCACGTGGCGCCCGTCTGGTACGTGATGGAGGGCGACACCATCGTCTTCAACACGGGCGTGTCGACGGTGAAGGGCCGGAACCTGCGCCGTGACCCTCGGGCCTCGATCTGCGTCGACGACGAACGCCCGCCGTTCAGCTTCGTGGTGGTCGAAGGCACCGTCGAGCTGAGTGACGGCCTCGATGACCTGCGGACGTCGGCCACGCTGATCGGGGCGCGTTACATGGGTGCGGGGCGGGCCAAGGAGTTCGGGGCGCGCAACGGCGTACCTGGTGAGCTCGTGGTACGGCTCAGGCCCGAACGGGTCGTGTCGGCGCTCGACCTGGCTGACTGAACGACCCGGCGAACAGGGCCTGATCAGCCGACCAGGACGCTGTCGACCTGGGGCCCCCGCCGTGTCCCGTCTTCGTCCTGTGCTCCCAATCCGAGCGGCATGCGCAGTCGGCCGCGGGTCCCGGACGTGACGAGCGCCAGCGGCGTGATGGCCACCGCCAGGAGCATGGCCACGAGGAGGAGGTCCGTCAGGAGGGACGTGTGGAGCATCCGCATGTAGATGTTGTGCACCGACGTGACTCCGGCGACGGCCCAAAACGTGCTGATGACGATGACCGCAGTACGGAGGCGCCCGACGGCGGCGGGCGCCACGACGACCACGCCCCAGGTCACGTACCAGGCCCACACGATCGGCCCGAGCAAGGAGAGGACCAACAGGGTCACGCCGAGGCAGAGCACCACGCCGTCGCGTGGCGTGCGACGCAGCATCCGGTACCCGACGTAGGCCGCAACGAGGAGGCCCAACACGCTGAAGACCGGGCGCGCCGTCATGGTGGAGAAGGGGAACTGCACGACGTGGCTGAAGATGGATGCCGCACGCGCCGCCACGTTGACCGGGGTGACCCCGATGTACGACGCGTCGGCGGTAAAGGTCGTTCGTATCCAGCCCCATCCAGTTCCGGAGATGACCGCCATCACTTCCATGGTGGCGAGGGCGATCGCCGCTGCGCCCGCCGTGTGGGCGAGGCGCCGTCTCGTCGATGCGTCGGACCCGGCCCAGGCCCATCCGAGGAAAAGGACACCCAGCGCGGCCGGCGACTTCACCCCGGCCGCGAGGGCGCACAGGATCACACCGGGCACCGTGCCGAAACGTTTCGCCACGGCCAGTCCGGCAACGAGGAGCCCGACCATCAGGCCGTCGTTGTGGTCGCCCCCGATCACCGCGAGCAGGACGAGGGGAGAGCCCGCCCCGATGAGCACGGCGTGTGCCGGGTCGTGTCTGAGCGAACGGGCGAGCAACGGGGTGGCGGCCACCACGAGCGCGATGCCGGCGATCTCGAGCAGGCGGAGCAGGACCAGGTCGGACAGGATCTGGTGTCCGGAGGCCTGGTCGACGAGGCCGTCGGCCTCCAAGAACGTCGGGCCGTACGGCGACTCGGCCCCTGACCACGTCGAGTCGGCGAGCGTGTTGAACGGGGTCGTACCGAGGACGTTGGGCCCGTAGGAGTAGGGGTTGATGTTGTGGCTGACCATCTCGCCCTGTGCGGCATAGGTGTAGACGTCGCGGCTGAAGAGTGGAGGAGCGAGCAGCAGCGGCACGGCCCAGATCGCGACCACGAGCACGACCCGCTTGACCGGGAACCCCTTGTTGTCCTTGAGGTAGCGGAGAAAGCCGAGCCAGACCCTCGTGAGGAGAATGAGGCCGCCGAACACGAGGGCCAGGGAGGCGATGGGCGGCAGCACCTCGCTGGTGCCGACCGAGCCGAACAGGCCACCCGGCATCCCGAAGAACCACGCACCCGAAAGGTGCGTCTCGAACGACGGCCCACCGAACACGGCGCCGACGACGATCGCCGCCGTGCCGACGAAGCCCAGGAGCGCGGTCCGTGGCACGCTGAGACGAAGCGCCGGTTGCGGGGGCGCGTCGTCGGTCACGTGGTCAGGGATCATGGGGGTAGGGGTTGCGCTCGCCGGTGCGAGTTCCATCGGGGATTCCTTCACGGCTCACCTGGTCTCGGGCCGAGGGCCATGGCACCAGCCGATCCTTAATAGAACTGTATTGATTCTGTCACAGATCTTGCCGAATTTGGGAACCCGAAACCCCGCGGAATTTCGGGCGTGAGAGGGGCCCGTAGTACGTGGCCCAGACGAACCCGCGAGTCGAGGGCCTTCCGGCCGCGCAGGCGCCTGAGCAGGGCTGTCGGCGACAATCACGCGTGGCCACGTGGCTCGGAGCCTGAACTGCCCCGCTGGGTGGGAACCGACCCGTTAACGTCTCCCGGGACCGTCAGCTCGGACTCGTTGTGGGGTGGGTGAAAGCAAGAGCGCCGTGGGAACGCCCGCCACCATGAAGCAAGCCGCGCCGAGTACCGCCACTGGCGCCATCAACCTCTGGACCGGTGTCGGGACGCTGGGGTCCATCGGCATTGCCGTGTTGGGCTCCAGCATCGGCGCCGTTCCGAGGCCCGGAGCCGACCTCTTCTGGTTCCACGTGACCGGCGGCGGCTACTGGCCGGCACACGTGTTCTTCTACCTCGCGGTGGCGCTCCTCCTGGGGGCATGGGTGGGGCTCGGCCTCGAGGCCCGGCGCGGCGCCCTCTCCGTCGGGCGCGCGTGGGTGGTCCTGGCGCTGTGGGGCCTGCCGCTGTTTCTCGGTCCACCGGTCTTCAGCCGCGACATCTACAGCTATATCGCCCAGGGACTGCTGGCCCACCATGGTCTCAACCCGTACCACGTGGCGCCGTCGGCGCTCGGACAGGGACCGCTGCTGTCCTCGATCGCCAGCGTGTGGCGCAACACCGCCTCGCCGTACGGACCGCTCTTCGTGATGGTGAGCCGGGCGACGGTCACCGTCTCGGGGGGCTCCGTGGTCAGCCAGATCCTGTGGTTCCGTGCCACCGAGCTCATCGGGGTGGCGGCGATCATGGTGTCGCTGCCCCGTCTCTCCCGCCGCCTGGGCACCGACCCCGGGCTCGCGTTGTGGCTCGGCGCGCTGAGCCCGCTCGCTCTCTTCAGCTTCATCGCGTCGGGTCACAACGACGCCTTGATGGTCGGCCTCCTGGTCGCCGGAGTCACACTGGCCGTCGAGGACCGCTTCTCCGTGGGGATCGCCCTCTGTGCCGTGGCCGCGCTCATCAAGGGGCCCGCCGCCGTGGCAATCGTCTTCCTGGCGGTGGTGCAATTCCGAGCCGTTGCCGGCCCCGAGCGATGGCGGGTGGTGCTGAAGGCCGTGCTGATCCCGTGCGTAGTGGTCGTCGGTGGGACCCTGGTGGCCGGCTACGGGTTCACCTGGCTCGGCCCGACCGCGCTGCACGTCCCGACCGAAGTGCGCGTGCTGGCCACGCCGGCGGTGTCGCTGGGTGTCTTCTTCCACGCCATCGTGCATGGGATCGGCGTGCCGGTCTCGCAAAGAGCCGTTGTGACGGCCACACAATTCGTCTGCGGTTTCCTGGTAGTGGCAGGCGTAGTCTGGCTGCTCTGGAACGTCCACCGACTGGACGTGGTGCGGGCCATCGGCCTGGCCCTCGTCCTCTTCGTCGTGGGGAGCCCGACGCTGTGGCCTTGGTATCTCACCTGGGGAATCACGTTGTTGGCCGCCACGACCGCCCAGCGGTCGCGAGTGCTTGCCGCAGTGGCCGCGCTGGCCATGCTGGTGGTAGGGGCGGGGGGTTCCCCGATGCTGAACGGAATTGACTATGTCGTCACCGCGCCGCTCCTCTTGGCCGGTTGTGTCTGGTTCCTCTGGGACCGGCACTGGCAGACGGTGGTCATGAGTCATCGGTCATGACGATTGACGCTCCGGCAGACGACGGCGTGCTCGGCACGCTGAGCTCGCCGGAACCGGCGACCGTTCGCGTGGGGTTGGCCCGACGGGCGCGGCAGAGCTTCTTGTTCTGGCCGGTTGTCGCCTACCTGCTCGCCCGAGTCGTCACGTTGGCTGCCCTAGTGGTGACCAACCTTGTCAGTCATCACACCCTGTCCGACAAGCTCGCGCGGTGGGACGGCACGTGGTTCCTGCAGGCAGCCGAGCAGGGATGGCCACGGCACCTCCCCATGGCGCATGGACATGTGGCGGCCAACACCACGGCCTTCTTCCCCGTGTTCCCGCTCGCCATCCGCTGGTTGTCGTTCGACGGCACCCTGTCGCCGCTGGCGGTCGGCGTGGTCATCAGCGCCGTCACGGGACTGACCGCCGTCGTGGCCATCGGCCTCCTGGTGAGGCGGTTTGCCGGGAGCGAGCGCGCCATGCGCGGGACGCTGCTGTTTGCGGTGTTCCCCGGCACGTTCGCCTTCAGCTTCGTCTATGCCGAAGGCATTGTCGTGACGTGCGTCGCCCTGGGGCTCCTGGCCCTTCTGGAACGACGTTGGTGGGTGGCGGGTCTGCTCGGGCTCGTGGCCACGGCGACGTCGCCCATCGCCCTGGCCTTCGTCCTCAGCTGCGCCTGGGTTGCCGGTTGGACCGCGTGGCGCGACCGCAGCGTTCGCCCACTCGTGTCGCCCGTCCTGGCGCCGTTGGGCTTCATTGCGTACATGGTGTGGCTGTGGCGCCACACCGGAACGCTCAATGCCTGGCGGCTGACCGAGCAGGGCGGGTGGCACAGCTCCGTGTCCCTCACCTATCCGTTCCGCGTCCTCGGGACCTTCGCCCGGAATCCCCTCGGTCCCACGCTGACGGGCCAGATCCTGGTGGCCGGCATCGTGGTCACGCTGATCGGCGCCGTGCTGGCCATCCGGCAGCGCCAACCGGCGCCGGTGCTCATCTACGGCATCGCGGCGGCAGTCCTGGCCGCCATCGCCTCGCCGGTCGGTCTCCGTCCCCGATTCATCATGTTGGCGTTCCCGCTCGTGGTCGCCTACGGGACGCGCTTTAGAGGGCGCGCCTACGTCGGGGTGCTCCTGGTCTCGATCGCCTCGTTGGCGGCCATGACCGCGCTCGAGTTCATCTCGTGGGCCGTGTTCCCGTGACGGACGTCGACGACCGGACGACGCTCCTCGTGATCCAGGAGCTGAACGACCCGAACGATCAGCCGTCAGCGGGTCCCGGTGCCCTCGTCCAACGTGGCGGCTGGACGCTGGCGTGGTTTGCCGTCCTCACGGCCGGGCTGGGTTTCTGGAGCGGCTGGACGTCGTGGCCCGGAGCCGCCCTGCTGGCCCCGCTCCTCGTCGTGGCGGGCATCGTCGGCATGGCCGCGACGTGGCTCGTGTTCGACGCCAGCGTCGGCGTGCTGCCGTGGGCCGGCCTCGCTGTTGCGACGCTGACCGTCGGCGTGCCGCAGGCCGTGTCCATTCACGTGCGTCGGTACTACACAACCGACTCGGCCGCCTTCAACCAGCTGGCGACGCGGGCGCTCCTGCACGGAAAAGATCCGTACGAGACGTCGATGGCGTCCGCCGCCAACCTGCTCAACCCGCCGTCGCACTTTTGGACCTATTTGGCGAACGGCGGCCACATCGCGCAGGTGTCCTATCCGGCAGGATCCTTCCTGCTGGAGGCGCCGGCGATGGCGCTCGGCTTCCATCACGAGCTGGCGGACTGGACAGACCTCGTCGCCTGGTTGGTCGCCGGCATCCTCCTCTTCCTCCTCTTGCCCGTCGGCCTGCGGTGGCTGGCGGTCCTCGTCTTCATGGCCGCGTCCTTCGTCGGCTCGTTCTCGGCAGGCGGCACCGATGCACTGTTCATCCCCTTCTTGATGGTGGCGGTGTGGCGCTGGGACCGCTTCGGTACCGGCAAGGGCGCGGGGCTGGCGGGCTGGGTCGGACCCGTCGCGCTCGGCTTGGCCTGCGCGGTCAAGCAGACGCCGTGGTTCTGCCTCCCTCTTCTGTTGATCGGCCTGGGCATCGAGACGACGCGGCGAGGCGAGACGCCGTGGCGGGTGCCGGCGCGCTACCTGGTCGTGGTGGTGGGCGTCTTCGCCGCCTGCAATTTGCCGTTCGTGATCTGGGGACCACGGGCCTGGGCCGACAGCGTGCTCCTTCCGTTCACCCAGCCCCTGGTTGCGGACGGCCAAGGGATCGTCACCGTGGCGCTGCACGGGTTGACCGGCGGCGTCGTGCTTCCCCTCTTGTCGGTGGCCGCCGCGCTCGCGTACGTGGCTCTGCTGGCCGCCTTCGTCGTCTGGTATCCCGCCCTGAAGCTCGTCTGGCTCTTCGTGCTCCCGCTCGTACTCCTGGTGCCGGGTCGGAGCTTCTCCAGTTATCTGATCGACTTCTTCCCGGCTGCCCTTGTGGCCGCTGTCAGCGTCGTCAGCGTGCCGCGGTCAGAGGTGCTCGACACGGGAAGCACGGTTCGGCGATGGGCGGTCCGCTCGGCCGTCGTCGTGCCCGTCCTCGCGTCGGCGGCGGTGTGCGTCGTCGCCTTCACTTCGGCGCCCCTCGACCTCTCCGTCGACGCCGTTCACACGTCACAGGCCACGCTGCGCCTCGATTCGGTGACCGTCACCGTGCACAACTCGTCCGGGCACCAGGAGTCCCCGCACTTTCTGGTGGACCTCGGCAATCAGCACCCCATGGGTTTCTGGTCCCAGGTGACCCCGGGGGGACAGCTCGAGCTCGCGGCGGGTGCGACGGCCACGGTCCTCCTCCGTCCCGACGAATTCACCTGGTCGCCGCCGCACGGCTCGCACTGGCTGGTCGAGGCGTACACGACCTCGCCGAACGCGCTCAGCACATCGCCGCTGCAGGTCTGGTCGCTCGGACATCAGGAGTGAGTCGCCCCGATCCGAGGGGGCTGAGGCGTCGCCGAATTGCCACCACCACCTCAGGCTTCAGACCTAGAGAATCTCAGGATTCTCCCAGCAAACGGAGGAAAACTCTTCTCGTCACGCAGGTGAAATGTCCCTGTCATGTGACAGAAGGAGTCTGGGTGCGAACGTTCGTCCACGGTGGCTACGGATATCTGGGTCGGCGCACGACCCTGCGTCTGTTCCGGCAGGGTAGCGAGCTCGAAATGGGTGTCGGCCCTCCGGGGCCCATGGCGACGCTGGAGCTCTCGACCACGAAAGACGTCACCAGGACGGGACGAGCGAAAGCCGAACCCTTGCCCACCCGCCGACCCCTTTGACGGGAGTCTCCGCAAGCGGAGATAGCGTCGACGGGTTGGGCCTCGCCAAGCCCAGGTGGTCGCCCACGCCAACAGACTCCCGGAACGCAGCCCCCTCGACCGTGGACCGACTCCGAGCACACATCGGGCCCTTATGGCCATACGTCGTGCTCATCGCGATTCCTCTCGTCGGGTTCGTGCTCCCGGATCTGATCTCTGGTCACCTTCTCCTCACCGGCGACAACCTGCAACAGAATTATCCGTTGCACGTGCTGGTCGGCTCGATGCTGCGGCACGGCCAGCTGCCGTTCTGGAACCAGTACATATTCAGCGGCACCCCGCTCATGGCGGACTTCAACGCCGGGGCGTTCTATCCCCTCGTGGGCCTCTTCGTGGCGCTCCCGGACCGTGCCGCCTGGATCGTCACCGAAGTCGTCCTCTTCTCCGTGATCGCCATCGGGATGTACGTCTTCCTGCGGGCGCTCAAGCTCTCGACGGTCGCGTGTGTGCTCGGGGCAGTCACCTTCGCCTTTGCGGGCCCGGTCCTGAGCCAGGTCAATCACGTGGACATGACCGAGGGTTACGCCGCGATCCCGTGGATGCTCCTGGCGGTCCACCACATCGTGCGTGATGGCCGGTGGCGTTGGAGCATCCTGCTCGGGGTCGCCTACGCGACGGTCATCCTCGGCGGGGCACCCGAAGCGATGCTCGACGAGGCGCTCCTCGTCCTGGCGTTCGCCGTGATGTCAGCCGGGCTGAGCCGCGAGCGTTGGTGGCGAGTGCTCAGCCGGTGTGCGACGGGGGCGGCGCTGGGCCTGTCCCTGGCGGCGATCCAGTGGTTGCCGGGGCTGGAGGTGATCCGTAATTCGCAGCGCGGCTCCGGGGTCATCGCCACGGCCGGGAGCTACCCGATCCCGTTCAGCATCTTCACTCTCGTGCCGTACCTCGACGGCGGCTACGGGCACCTCGGCGAGGCGCAATTCTTCAGCCAGTACAACCTGCCCGAGGTAGGGATCTATCTCGGCGTGCTCCCGCTCATCGCGCTCGTGACGTTGTTGCACCCACGCTGGCCCAGTCGCCTTCCGTCGCGAGACCGCCTGACGTGGTACGCCGTCGGCGTCTTCGGATACCTCTTGGCGCTGGGTCAGTACACGCCGCTGGAACACGTCTTCAACCGGATACCGATCTACGGAGATCAACGTCTGCAGAGCCGCAACATGATCATCGTGGCGACTGCGATCTGTGTCTTGTTCGCAGGGTGGCTCGACCGCACCGACGCGCCCCGAGTGGATGAACGGTGGCGACGTTATGACCGGATCATGTCGCTTGTCCCACTTGCGATCGTCGCCGCCTTTGTGGTGTGGGCGCTGACTGCGACTGGGTCGCTGGTGCACGTCTTCGCCGGCGTCTGGGCCAGCCCGTCCGTGACGCATACCGTGCGGGTGGCGACGATCATCGCGCTTGCCTTCGCCGCGGGCGCCGCGGCGATCGTCTGGCTCCGTACCCGTTTGAGCCGGCCGCAATGGATGGGCGCAGCTGCGCTCTTCGTCGTCGTGGACATCGGTCTGATGGCGCTCACGAGCCAGCTGAGCCAACCACCGCTCAATGACCTGGTGAGCGGGACCACCCCCGTGCAGCAGCTGATGGCGGCCCATCTCGCGCCGGGAGGCCGCTTCGTCAATTACGACCCACAGACGTACGCAAGCTGGGCGGGCAGCTCTCAGGGAATCCCCGACCTCAACATCATCCCCGGCCTGCCCTCCGTCTCGGGCTACGCCTCGATCGTCAACAGCAACTACCAATCGCTCACCCACACCCACCAACAAGACGACCTGGACATCGGGGAGCTGTCCTCGGGCACCCTTGCCCGACTGGACCTGCGCGAGATCGTGACGGTTCCCGAGTACTTCCTCGTACCGCTCGGCTCCGCCCCCAGGTCGCTGTCCGACGTCCGCCAGGTGACAGAGGGTTTCGGAGCGGATGCCGTGCTGCAGCGCGGCTTCAGTTCGTACTTCAACGACACGGCCTACCCCTTCTATCCCGGACCCCGGCCGTCCCTGCGCTCGGGCCACACCCAATCGTGGTACTTCGGGGAATCGCTCGAGCCGGCAACCGCGACGCTCCTGTTCACCCACGCGTCCACCTCCGACGCCCTTGTTCGGTTCGGGCTCATCACGGCGAGCGGGGCCACCCGCTGGGGACCAGCCGTCTCGGTGGCGGCTGGGGCGAACAGGGCTACCGGGGCGCTGCCGCGGGGCGAGGGCGTGGGGCTCTCGGTGCAAGCCGTCGGTTCGCTGCCCCCGCACCAATCCCTCATTTCGGTGGACGGACAGACCTACGAACTGGACGGGTCGCTCTCCACCGCCGTGGTGCCCAGTCACTGGAATCTGGCCGGCATCTCGCAGGGCTACGCCGTCTATACGTTCGTCAAGCCGCCGGCGCCGATCACGGCAACGACACACAGTGGGCGACCGCTCGCCGTCACCGTGCTGTCGAGCACGACGAAGTCGGAAGAGATCAAGGTCGATGCGCCGTCCACCTCGAGCGTGGTTCGCTCGGTCGCGTGGGACTCGGGCTGGCGGGCCACGGTCTCGGTCAACGGGGGCCCGACACGTGCTGTGTCCGTCAATTCGTACGACCTGGTGCAACAGGTCCGAATCCCGCCAGGCCATGACGTCGTCACGTTCCATTATCGGCCGGCGCACTTGACGCTCGCGAGCGTCCTGAGCGTCGGCGCCATCGCCGTTCTCCTCGTGCTGTTGGCGGGATGGCTGGTCCTGCGACGGCGACGTCGGCGGGTGGAACCCGACGTGGCGGCGGTAGTCGAACGAGAGCCCGAGGCAGTCTCGATCTGATCGTCAGCAGTAAGGGTGAGCGAGGGTCAGGAGGAACTCGCCGTCCTCCGCTCCCCACATCTCCTCGACCACGAACCCGGCCTGGTCCAGCTCGGCCTCGACCCGCTCGGGGGTGAACTTTGCGCTGATCTCGGTCAACAGGTCTTCGCCTTCTTCGAAGCGGACGCTGATCCCTGCGTCGGCGAGGGATACCTCGCAGGCGCCGTCTGCGCGCAGGCGCATCTCGATCCACTGCGCGTCTTCGTTCCAGACGGCTACGTGGCGGAACCGGTCTGGGTCGAAGTTCCCGCCGAGCTGCTGGTTGAGGACGTGCAGGACGTTCCGATTGAACGCCGCCGTGACGCCGGCCGAGTCGTCGTAGGCGGCAACGAGGCGAGCGCGGTCCTTGACCAGGTCCGTTCCCAACAAGAGGAAGTCGTCGCTCGACATCGTGCAGTTCAGGTCGAAAAGGAAGCGGGCTCGCTGGGCCGGGTCGAGGTTCCCGATCGTGCCGCCTAGGAACGCGATCATCCTGCGGCCGTCGGTCGGGATCTCACCGAGGTGATGGTGGAAGTCGCCGATCACGAGGTGGATGTCGACGGCGGTGAATTCGCCGGCGAGGGTGTCGGCGGCGTCGCGCAGGAACTCGTCGCTGACGTCGAAGGGCACGTAGCGCGTCAAGGTCCCCGCGTCCTGGAGGGCGGACAGCAGTACACGGGTCTTGTCGCAGGCTCCGGCGCCGAGCTCCACGAGCGTGTCCGCCTTGGCCAGTCCGGCGATGGCGGGGGCGTATGCCTCCAGAAGCGCGCGTTCCGCCCGGGTCGGGTAGTACTCGGGCAGCTGCGTGATCTCCTCGAACAGGCGGCTGCCCCGTTCGTCGTAGAACCACACCGGCGGGATCGATTTCTCGACGCCTTGGAGCCCCCGCAGCGCGTCCCCCCGCATTTGCGAGCGCACGTCCTCGGGGGAGAGGTGCACGTCAATCGTGTACGCCATGGCTCAGGGGTCCCGGGCGAGCCGTACGCCGCCGAACGCCCAACGCGCGCCCGGAGGGAAGAAGTTGCGGTAGGTGGCTCGGGTATGTCCCTGCGGGGTGGCGCAACATCCGCCGCGCAGGACGTATTGGCTCACCATGAACTTGCCGTTGTACTCGCCGACCGCACCGGCGGCGGCGCGGAACCCCGGGTAGGGCGAGTAGGCACTGGACGTCCACTCCCAGGTGTCACCGAATATTGCGTTCGACGTCACCGCCGGTCGTGGATGGGGCGCGCCCAGCTCGAGGAAGTCGTCGCGGAGGAAGTTGTCCCCCTCGCCGTGCGCCATGGCGATCGTCTCCCACTCCGATTCGGTTGGTAGGCGCAGGCCGGTCCAATGCGCGAACGCGTCGGCCTCGTAGTAGCTCACATGGCATACCGGTTCATCCGGGTCGACCGGGCGGAGGCCGGCGAGCGTGAACTGGAGCCATCGGTCGGGGTTGTCAGGGTCCCTGGTCCAATAAAGAGGTGCGTCCCAGCTCTGCGCATTCACGACGGACCAACCGTCCGAGAGCCAGAACTCGGGGCGCCGGTACCCGTCGTCTTCCATGAACGAGATCCATTCGCCGCAGGTCACCGGGCGGTCGGCCAAGCCGAACGGGGCGAGATGCACGGTATGGACCGGAAATTCGTTGTCGAAGCCGAACCCGACCCCGCGGTGCCCGATCTCCACGGGCCCACCGTCGTGATCGAGCCAGCCGGCCTTGGGCGGGTGGGTGTCGGCCCCCGGCAGCGTCCCCGGCAGATAGACGGGATGGAGCGGATTGCGGGAGAGCACGTGCTTGATGTCCATCAGCAGCAGTTCTTGGTGCTGCTGCTCGTGGTGGAGCCCGAGCGTGATCAGCTCCACCAGACCCGGCTGCCTCGGCTCATGGAATAAGGCGCCCATCTGCCCGTCTACATACGCCCGGTAGCGAGCGATCTCATCGATACCGGGACGTGAGAGCAGGCCGCGCTCGGGTCGAGGGTGCCGCGCGCCCACAGCCTCGTAGTAGGAGTTGAAGATGTAGGCGTAGGCATCGTTGAACGCCCGATAGTCGTTGGCGTACTCGCCGAGCACGAAGGTCTCGAAGAACCACGTGACGTGGGCCCGGTGCCATTTCGTCGGGCTCACATCGGGCATCGTCTGGACGGTCTGGTCCTCAGCGCTGAGGAGGGAGGCGAGCCGCTCGGTGGTCGCCCGGACGCGTATGTAGTCGTCCAGGAGGTCGGATGGCGCTACGGGACCGCTCATCGTCATGGGAATCGCCCCTTCGCCACCGCGGCCCACAGCGGTCGCACATACTGGCAGTACGGTTCCGGTCACGATACCCAGATGTCGTGACATTCAGGCGCGCCCCGCGCCTTTTTCCGTGACGACCAGGTGGTACCCGGTGACGAAACGGCAAACGCGGCCGTTCCCTGCCCGAAGGGGCGCCGCACCCGAAACGTCGGGCCGACACGCACAGAACAGCCTCTTGGCCTACTCTCCGCTGGATGCGGGGGCCGACCCTGTCACGGGAAGAGGTCGATACCTACCTCGGCGCGGTGGACTGGCTGCGGGGCATCGTGGCCCGCGCAGAGGTGGCGGATGCATGGTGCCAGCCGAGCGCGCTGGACCACTACACGGTGGGCGGCGTGGCCGCGCACGCGGTGCACGGGGTGCTGTGGCTCCAGCAGGTGTTGAACGACACGGAACCGGCAGGGCTGAAAAGAGTGACGGTGGGGGAGTTCTTCGGCGCCAACCGGATGGACGATTCTCAGGACGGCGATCCGTTGTCGGCATCCTTACGGACCGCGGCAGAGGCGTTCGCGCTGACGGGAGCGCCGCTGGTCGCCGCCGCGTGCACGGCGTCGCGCGACGAATTGGTGGCCATGCTCAGCACGGTCTCTTCGACCCGTCCGATCCCGATCATCCGGGTGCCCGGCGGGCAGGTGCCGCTCCGTGAGTACCTGCCGACACGAATCCTCGAGGTGATCGTGCACGGCGACGACGTCGTATGCAGCGTGCCGGGTCTCCGCGCGCCCGACCCTCCGCCGGCTGCCGTCGAGGTCAGCTTGAGGGTTTGCGTCGACCTGGCTCGAGCCCGGATCGGCGATCTGCCGTCCCTACGTGCCTTCACCCGAGCCGAGCGGTCGCTGCCGGAGGCGCTGCGGGTGCTATGAGAAGGGGTCCCGCCATTGGCGATTCGACGTCCCGGCGCCTGCCGGAGCGTCGAGCGATCAGGCGAGGACCTTGCGCCGGAAGTTCTTGAGCCCGAGGGCGAGGAAGATCACGCTGAAGGCCACGATCGCGGGATAGATCACGTAGAGGTGCATGTGCGCGGCATCCGTGAAGGCCGCTCGCATTCCGTCGTTGATGTAGATCAGCGGGTTGATGAGCACGATGATCTGTAGCCAGTGGACCGGTCCGGCCTTGACCGGCGCCAACCGCGTCCATTGGTAGTAGGTGCCGCCGAGGAAGGTGATGGGCAGCACGATGAACCCGAACATCAGCCCGAGGTTGCGCGGCTCGAACGAGGTGCCGAGCAAGAGCCCGAGTGACGCCATGCAGATACATGAGAGCGGCACCAGCGTGACGATCAAGAGCCAATGCAGATTGATGTTGGCCTGCACACCCTCGGCGTGCACGACCGAAGCGATCGGCAACACGATCGCCGCCGCGATAAGTCCCTGGGCGCCGCCTGAGATCACCTTGGACATCGCCACCAGCCAGATGGGGCAGGGCGCCTGCACCCGGTCTTCGATCTCGCGGGTGAAGCCGAACTCCTGAGCCAACGGCATCGCGACCGCCTGGATGCCTTGGAACATGATGGAGAGCCCGACGACTCCGGGGACGAGAACGGTGGCGAAGGCCGACTCGGCGCCTGGGATCCCACTGGCGGCACCGATGCCCTGGCCGATCTTCGGAAAGACGTAGAGAAACACGAAGCACAGGAGGAAGGGCTGCACCAGTGTCCGGACCGTGAACTCGATCTTGTGCTTCCAAAGGACCACGATGTCGCGCAGGATCAGCGCCTTGAGTGAGGTCCAGCTGGCCGCCGTGGCCGATCGGGTGGGCTTCAGGTCGACGCGTCGCGTGCCGGAGCCGCTGAAGGCTGCCGGCGCGACGTCGGGAGTCGCGGTGGTCGCCATCAGTCGCGCAGGTCCTTTCCGGTCAGCCCGATGAACACTGTCTCGAGGGTCGGCTCGGCCACCGAGAGATCGGCCAGCGAGAATCCGGCCGAGTCCGCGGCTTCCACAATCCGGGGGACGAGACGGTCCGACCCGCGGATCTGCAGCTCGACACCATCGTCGAGCGGGCGGGTACGGGTCACTCCTTCGAGTTTGGTCTCAAACGCGGTCGCGAGTTCTTGGGGGTCACCCGTCGCCTTGACGGTGACGATGGTGTCGGCGCCCACGCTGCGCTTCAGCTCGCTGGGAGTGTCGAGGGCGAGGATCTTTCCATGGTCCATGATGGCGACACGATCGCAAAGTTTGTCGGCCTCTTCCATGTAATGGGTCGTCAACATGATCGTCTGGCCGTCGGCGTTCAGACCTCCCAGAAGATCCCAGAGGGCCAGCCGTCCCTGCGGGTCGAGCCCTGCGGTGGGCTCGTCGAGGAAGAGGACGGCCGGTCGGTGGAAGATGGCGCGGGCCACCATGAGCCGTTGTGCCATGCCGCCCGAAAGGGCGTAGACGGAGGCCTTGGCGAAACGGGTCAGCTGGAAACGCTCCAGGAGCTCGTCGGCCGTCTCGCGGCATTCCTTGGCGCCCATGCCGAACAGCCGCCCGTGGAAGTAGAGGTTCTCCCACGGGGTGAGCTGGCGGTCCAGCGTGTTTTGTTGCGAGACGACGCCGATGATCTGCTTGACGAGCGTCGGTTGCTTCACGACGTCGATGCCCCCGACGAGCGCGCTCCCACCCGTCGGAATGACGCGGGTGGTGAGCACGCCCACCGTCGTGGTCTTGCCGGCCCCGTTTGGACCGAGAAGTCCGAAGACTTCGCCGGTGCCGACCCGGAGATTCAGTCCGTCGACCGCCCGGAAGTCTGTTCCCGGGTAGGTCTTGGTCAGATCGACGGTCTCGATGATGGGTTTGGTGCCGGGGGCAGCATCGAGCGTGCTGGCGGGTGCGGTGGACGTCATGGCTCCGTCAGCACGTTATCGGCCAGCTGACTCAGTCCTCGGCCAGGATCTGGTACAGATCCTTACGCGCCTTCTGGATGATTGCGGTGCCGCGCTCGATCTGCGAGGCGTCGCCGGCACCCGAGAGCTGCTTGGCGGCGCCAGCAAGCTGCCCGAGGGACTGGCGGAGTGTCCGGATCTGGTCATCGGACTCGCCGGCAGCGTTCCACGGGAGCTCGCTCTTCTCGGCCTCCGCTCGGCCCGCATCGGTCAGGGTGTAGGTGCGGCTGCCGTCGACTTCGGACGAGCGCACCAGGCCTTCGTCCTCGAGCATCTGGAGGTGCGGATAGACCGACCCGGGGCTCGGACGCCAGAGCCCGCCGCTCATCTCCTCGAGTCGGCGCATGACTTCGTAGCCGTGGGCCGGCTCCTCGCGCAGAGCCAACAGGATTGCGGTGCGTATTGCACCTCGGCGCATCCGGCGCCCGCCAGCCCAGCCGCCCCTGCCGCCGCCTCGGCGCATGCCGGGGCCCCGCATCGCATGGGCGAAGAAGTGCTCGTGGTCGTGAGCGTGGTCGTGTTCGTGATCGTGACGGTGTTCGTGGTCGTGTGGCATGTCGTCGTATCTCCTGGTCAAAAAGGTTTGGGATTCTGTTCCGGTATGTAACGTAAGATAATGATATATCGCAATATTTCATATGGTGCACCTTTGGGAGAAAAAGCTCGTGACCTGCACCATCGGGACGTCGGGCACCCAAACTGAGGCGGCGGCCGTCGGCCGGCGCCCTCGACCTAGGGAGGCAAATGAGAGTGTTCTTCAGGCCACACACATGAACCGGAGGTCCGGCAGGGCGGAGGCTCCTCGGTGAGCGACCCGCAGGGAGGTTTGACCGAGGCGGAGCAACGCGAGCGTCGTGCGGCGATCCCCGGCATCTTCTCCGGGATCTCCTGTGTTCGGCCCGTAGGGTCCGGCGTGCCCGCGAGCTTGTCTTCACCGAGATCGCCGCCACCGACGCGTCGGGGAAGGTTCTCGCCCACGGGCTGCAGACCTACCGCATCGCCTGAGGGCCGCGTCTCAGCGCAAACGGATCACGTTGCCCGTGATGAGCACCGCCGCGTCGGAGGCGAGGTAAGCGATGACTTCGGCGACTTCCTTCGGTGTGGCGACGCGACGGCCCGCCGATCGTGCGGCCGCCGCGGTCTGCGGGCTGATCCACCCGGTGTCGGTGATGGGCGGGTGGACGACGTTCGCCGTCACGCCGTAGCGGGCGAGCTCGGTCGCCGCGCTGAGCGTGAAGTTGACCTGGGCCGCTTTGGCGGCCCCGTACGAAACCTCTTCGGGGAAGCCGTCGCCGTCACCGGACGTGAGGCCAACGATCCGGCCCCACTGGCCGTGCCGCGCCACGTGGCGGCGGGCGAACTCTGCGATCAGCAAGGCGGCGGCCCGGGCGTCGACCGAGAGCACCTGGTCCACGGTGCGAGCGGTCACGGGATTCTTGGCGCGGCCGAAGCGGTCGGTCGTCTCGGGCACGAAGGAGTCGCCGATCCACCCCGATGCGTTGTTCACCAGGATCTGCACGGGACCGAGCTGCCGTTCCGACTCGTCGAAGAGGGTCGGGATGGATGCAGCGTCGGACAGGTCCGCCTCCACGGCGGTGGCCTCGCCGCCGCGAGCCCGGATCGACTCGACCACGAAGTCGGCGCGAGCCATTCGCGTGGCGCGGTAGGCGGCGGGGAGTGCGGGATCCTCCAGCCCTCCCATCCGCTCGTTACGGAAGTAGGCGCAGACGACGGCGGTACCCTGAGCCGCGAGTGCCTTGGCCGTGGCGGCGCCGATGCCGTGGTTGGCGCCAGTGACGAGCGCCACTCGGCGCTGCGACGCACTGGTCGTCGATCGGTCGGAACCGGTCGATGCGGTCGTCACTCGTCGTACGGGTGGCTCAGCGAACGGAGGCCAGGCGGTCGAGGGCGGCGTCCGCTTCGTCGACGAAGCGCTGCACCAACGTGCCCGCCGGCACGAGCTCGGAGATCGCGCCGACGCCCTGCCCGGCGGGATAGCACTCCTTGTCCACGTCCACGCCTTCGCTGAAGGAGTCGCCGCCGAGGTGCATCGCCCCGCCGCTGTAGGAAACGGCGAGTTGCTCGGGGAACTTCTTGAGCTCACTGGGGTGTGCGTCGTAGTAGGCGGTGTACTCGTTGCGGACGACCCGCATCGTCTTCCCCGAGTAGGCGCGGCTGACAGTCGTCTGATCCTCGCGGCTGGCGAGCAGCTTGTCCTTGTAGCCCAACACGCCACGGGCCTCGGGCGTCGCAATGAAGCGTGTCCCGACCCAGACACCGTCGGCACCGAGCGCGAGGGCTGCGGCGAGGCCCCGGCCATCGAAGATCCCGCCAGCCGCGACGACGGGGACGCGCCCAGCCACCGCGTCGACGACCTGGGGGACGAGGGGGAGCGAGGCCACCTGGCCGGTGTGCCCGCCCGCCTCGGTGCCTTGCGCGACGACGAGATCGCACCCCGCCTCCACGGCCCGCACCGCATGTTCGACCTTGCCGCACATGCTCACGACGACCAGGCCGTGTTGATGGCACAGGTCGACCACCTCGGTCGGCACGCCAAGGCCGGCCACGAAGGCGGACGCACCTCCCTCGATGACGAGCTTGACCTGCTCGGTCATGCCGCCGGGCATCGCAGTCAGCAGGTCGACGCCGAACGGCTTGTCGGTGGCGGCGCGGATCGCCGCCATTTCCGCCACCATCGTCTCGTTGCTCATGGTGGAGGCACCGAGACAGCCGAAGCCTCCCGCCGCCGAGACGGCTGCCGCGAGGGCGGAGTACGACACGCCGCCCATGCCGGCCAGCAGGACGGGGTGCTCGATCCCGAGCAGTTCGGTAAGGCGGGTACGCATGAATCGGGCCTTCCTGGGTCAGTCGATGCGGCCGCGCGCCGCATCCGCCGCGGCGACCGTAGCGCGGGCGACGAAGACCCTTGTGAGGGCCGGTTCGTTCCGAAGCCGCCACGACGGTTCCGGCGGAACGAGGCGGCCGGCTGAGCATGGTTGCATTTGGGACCAGGACGTTCCTACTCTGAGCCGATCGTGGCAGATGCAGGGGAGGTGGGAGTGAGCGTCGACACAGCTCCTCCCGAGGCGGACCGCATCACGGGCCGCCGGCTCTGGGTGATCCTCGGTGCCCTGCTGCTCGGCATGCTCCTGGCGGCCCTGGACCAGACGATCGTGTCGACGGCGCTCCCGACGATCGTCGGCGACCTGCACGGCGGTTCGCACCTGGCGTGGGTCGTCACGGCGTACCTGCTCTCGTCGACGGTCTCGACGCCGCTGTGGGGCAAGCTCGGCGACCAGTACGGGAGGAAGACCTTCTTCCAAGCGGCGATCGTGATCTTCGTCGTCGGCTCGGCGCTGTGCGGCCTGAGCCATACCATGACCGAGCTCATCGCGTTCCGTGCGCTGCAGGGACTCGGCGGGGGCGGCCTGATGGTCGGCGCACAGACGATCATCGGCGACGTCGTCTCACCGCGCGACCGGGGTCGCTACATGGGGCTGTTCGGCGCCATGTTCGCTGTGGCCACCGTGATCGGACCGCTCATCGGCGGCCTCTGCGTGACGTACCTATCGTGGCGCTGGGTTTTCTACATCAACCTGCCGCTCGGCATCCTGGCCCTTTTCGTCACCGGCGCCGCGTTGCCGGGGCATCTGCGCAAGGTGCACCACTCCATCGACTACATCGGGACGCTGCTCCTGGCGGGGTCGGCGACGTCACTGATCCTCTTTGCCAGCCTGGGTGGCGTCTCGTGGCCGTGGGTCTCCGCGCCGAGCATCTTCACGGCGGTCCTCGGCGTCGTGCTGGCCGTCGGCTTCCTGCTCGCCGAGCGGGTGGCCGCCGAGCCGGTCATCCCGCTGCGCCTGTTCACGGTGCGCGTCTTCAACGCGGCGAGCGCCATCGGCTTCGTCATGGGCTTCGCCATGTTCGGTGCCCTGACCTTCCTCCCGCTGTTCCTGCAGAACGTGAAGGGCGTCAGCCCGACGGTGTCGGGTCTGCGGATCTTGCCGCTCATGCTCGGGATGCTCGGTGCTTCGGTGATCTCGGGGCGGTTGGTGACGCGCTGGGGGCGCTACCGGATCTTTCCCATTGTCGGCTCGGCCATGCTGACGTTGGGCGCGTTCCTGCTGTCCTTCATCGACGCGTCGTTGAACAGCTGGGTCCTCTCCTCGTACATGTTCATCTTCGGCGTCGGCATGGGTCTCATCATGCAGGTGCTCGTGGTGGCGGTGCAGAACGCCGTGTCCTACGACCAGCTGGGCGTGGCGACGAGCTCGGCCACGTTCTTCCGCATGATCGGAGGCTCGTTCGGGACGGCGGTGTTCGGCGCGATCTACGCCATCGTCTTCAGCCGGACCATCGCGCCGACCCTGACGAAGGTGCCGCCGGCACTGCTCCATTCGTTCAACCCACAGGCGCTCAACCCCGCCCTGTTGGACCGGCTCAAGTCGACGGCGGAGGGACTTTTCTTCTTCGACAAGTACATCGGTGCCGTCACGCACGCGGTCCAGACCGTCTTCCTCGTCGCGGTGCCGATCTGCTTCGTCGCGTTCCTGCTCAGCTTCCTCCTGCCGGAGGTGCCGCTGCGGCGCACGGTGCAGACGGTCGACACGGGCGAGGTCCACGGGGCGATGCAGACCAGGACGTCGCTGCAGGAGATCGAGCTGGCGATCGAGCGCGTGGCGGCGCGGGAGAACCGCGCCGAGCTCTACGAGACGCTGGCCGAGCGGGCCGGCGTCGACCTGCCGCCGCGCGCCGTGTGGTTGCTCTACCGCCTCTCCGACCGACCGGCGTGCTCGGTGGAGGAGGTGGCCGAGCACCTCCACGTCGACGCTGCGGTGATCCAGCCGGGCGTCGACGGCCTCGTCTCGGCGGGGATGATCGAGGAGCGCCGGCGCGGGGACGACTGCGACCTGCACCTGACGACGGCCGGGTCGATGGCCCTGGGTCGCTTGACCGAGGCGCGGCGCCACGGGCTGACCGAACTGCTCGAGGGCTGGAACCCCGAGGAGCACCCCGAGGTGATCGAGATGGTGAAGCAGCTCGCGCATTCCTTGCTGGCCGACGATGCACGGCTGGTGGCCGACGCCATGCCGCAGGAGGCGGTCGCGGGGTCCGGCGTCTCGTCGGACTGAGCGGCCCTCGGAGCTTCGGTCGTGCGGTCGAGCCGACGTCCGGCCTTCTCCTGGACCGTGCGCCACGGGTGCGCGGGTAACCTGGTACTCGCAGCAGCACGGTGCGCCGGGAAGACTGGTCGGCAGCAGATCACGCCATTGCCATGAACGACCTCCGATCCTGTACGCCCGCCGAAGCCTCTGGAGCGGGACCATTGCGTCCCGGGCGCGTCCGGCGCCCAAGGCGTAACCCGTGAGCGAGCTCGGCGAGGTCAGCCTTCCGCAGCCGGCACGCGTCGACAAGGACCGACGCAAGCTTCCGAGTTGGCGCTGGGAGGAGCTGCGCACCACGTTTTGGGTCGTCCCGAGCGCGCTGGTGCTGGTGTCGGTCGTCCTGTTCCTCATCACGTTCGCCGTGGACGTGGCGGCGTATCACCATCCCGGCGATCTGCCGGCATGGATCCGGACGGGCAACGCGGACGCCGAACGCCAGGTGCTGATCGCCATCGCCGCCGCTGTCATCACTGTCATCGGTGTCGTGTTTTCCATCACGATCCTCGCCCTGACCCTGGCGTCCCAGCAGTTCGGGCCGCGGATGATGCGCAACTTCGTACGCGACATCGGGAACCAGGTCACCTTGGGCGTCTTCGTCGGGACCTTCGTGTATTCGGTGCTGGTCCTCGGCTCGATCGACAGTCTCAGCCCGAGGTTCGTCCCGTACCTCTCGACGTCGATCGCCGAGGCGTTGCTGTTGCTCGACCTGGGCGTCCTCATCTATTTCATCCATCACATCGCCAAGTCGATCCAGTTGCCCGAGGTGATCGCCGGCATCGCCCGCGACCTGATGTCGTCGATCGACGCGGAGTTTCCCGAGAAGGTGGGTGAGGCGCAGGTCGCTGCCGCGCAGCCCCACAGCGGCAAGAGCGTGCCCGAGCTCCTCAAGCTCATCGAGGACCGCGGCGCGGCGGTGCCCTCCCAGGTGAGTGGGTACATCCAGTACGTCGGCTACTCGCAGTTGATCTCGATCGCGTCGCGCACCGACTCGTTCATCCGTCTGGAGCACCGGCCGGGTCACTACCTGGCGGAGGGTCGTCCGCTCGCCATGGTGTGGCCCCGCGGGGCGGCGCCCGAGGTCGCGTTGGCTCTCGGGAAGGCGCACGTCACCGGACCGCACCGCACGCTGGTGCAGGACCCGGTCTTCGCCATCGACCAGCTCGTCGAGATCGGCATCCGGGCCCTGTCAGCCGCCGTGAACGACACCTTCACGGCGCTGACCTGTATCGACTGGCTCTCGGCCGGCCTCGGGCGCGTGTCCGGGCGCGTGCTCGACGAGGGCGTCTACCGCGACTCGACCGGGAAGGTCCGCCTCATCGAGTTCGACCCGTCGTACGCGCGCATGGTCAACCGCGCCTTCGACAAGATCCGTCAGTCGGCCCGGGGCGCGCCGGCGGTGCTGATCCGGCTCATCGACTCGTTGGGGTCGATCATGCTCGACACCACCTCGCCCGAGCAGCGGGCCGTGCTGCGCCGTCAGGCCGACATGGTGCTGCGCCTGGCCGAAGAGACCGTCACCGAGCCCAACGACCTCGACGAGATCCGGTTCCGGTACCGGCGGATCCCGGGTGAGGACGTCTTCGCCGAGACGCCGCGTACTTGGTCGGAGATGGACCGGACGTAGGGAACCCGGCTCAGCCCGAGCGCCGCCCGCGGGCCGACGAGGACCAGCGTTCGGCCCAGCGCTGCAATGGCGCGATCGCCTCGCCGAGGTCGCGGCCGAGCTGGGTGAGGGCGTACGTGCCGTCGTCCTGCTGGTCGACGAGTTTCGCCGCACGCAGTTCGTTGAGCCGCTCGTAGAGCACGCTCGACGACATGTTGTCGCAGCGCTCGCGCAACGCACGGGCCCCGAGCGGCCCGGCGCGGAGCTCCCACAGCATGCGCAGGGCCCAACGGCGTCCCAGCAGGTCGAGCGCCGCCATGAGCGGGCGGCCGGTCGTCGAACCGCGCACCCGGGAGCCGGGCAGTGGTGGCTTCGCTGCCATCGGTGGTGTCCGTGTCCTTCTCTTCGTCTCGGTCAGGGTTGATGTTCTGAATCAGAAACGCTACCTTTATCGGCGCAGGGCAGGTTTCGAATTCAGAAACCGTGTTGCTCCATAGCCTGCCGGGGTTCGTCGACCCGGCACAGACAGAGAAGAGGTCCGCATGGGTGCTCGGATTCCGCCAGTGGAACCACCCTACGAGGCCGAGATCGACAATCAGCTGCAGGCGATGATGCCACCGGGGGTGCCGCCGATCGCCCTCTTCCGCACGTTCGTGCGCAATCCTCCGATGGCGGCGGCCATGCAACCGTGGGGGCGCCACGAGCTGAGCCGGGCGCTCGGCGTCGGGTTGCGCGAACGGGAGATCGTGATCGACCGCACGTGTGCCCGTTGCGGCTGCGAGTACGAGTGGGGCGTGCACGTCGCCTTCTTCGGGGACCGGGCCGGCCTCGACCCGGATCAGGTCCGGTCGCTGACCCACGGCGGGCCGGGCGACCCTTGTTGGGAGTCCGAGCGCGACCGGCTCCTGCTGCGCCTGGTCGACGAGCTGCACGAGACCAGCGACGTGAGCGACGGGCTGTGGGAGCAGCTGCGCCCCGAGTTCAGCGAGGCGCAGTTGCTCGACCTGTTCCTGCTCTGCGGGTGGTACCACGCGATCAGCTTCACTGCGCGTGCCGCCCGGGTGACGCTCGAGGAGGGTGCCCCGACGTTCGAGTCGGTGCGCTGAGCTGAGCTGCGGGACCTAGCCGCCGGCGTTGTCGGTGGGAGAGGTGGTGGTCGACGAGGGCTTGGTCGTCGTCGTGGTCCGGGGGCGGGTGTTGGTCGTGGTGGCCGCCGAAAAGGTGGTCGTGGTCGTGGCGGCGCCGCCCGTGCCGCCCGACGCCCCGGTCGCCGAGCTCGTGGTCGTCGTCGTCGGGGGAGCGACGAAGGCCTTGGTCTCTCCGCTCAGCGTGGCCATGCTCCTGGACGGGATCACCGAGAGGTTGGTGCAACTGCGCGCCGAGTTCCAGCTCTGGACGGCGCTCGTCGCGGCCTGCCCGGTCAAGGGTTGCGGCAGACCGGCGACGATGGTGGCCGGTCGGAAGATGGCACTGGTGATGCGACGCCCCTCGGCCGTGACGATCAGGGAACCGCTGTTGGTCTCTGGCGGGTTCGTGTCGTAGAAGGCGAAATTCCCTAGGCCGTAGTCCACGTAGGCGCTCCCGAGGTAGCCGGCCCCGGAGAGGACGTGGGAGTTCGATCCGACGACGATGTCGGCCCCCGCCTTCACGAGCTGCTGGGCGAGCGGCTCCTGTTGGGGGTTGGGGCACGACTGCGTCTCGGTGCCCCAGTGCAGAAAGACGACCACGGTGTCCGCGGTCTTGCGCACCTGCTGGACCTCGCTCACGAGCGCCGTCGGGTCGATGGCCGAGGCGACGCCGGGCTGCGTCCCGGTCGCCGTCCACGTACTGACCAGATTGCTGTCGATGACCTGGGTGGCGGCGATGATGGCGATGCGCTGGCCGTCGACGGTGGCGCGGAACGGGGTGAGGGCCTGCGCCGCGTTGTTCCCGATGCCGATGATCGGGTACGCGTCCTGCGTCGCGATGGTCAGGTTCTGCGACAGCCCCTCGGCACCGCAGTCGTAGCCGTGGTCGTTGGCCTCGGTGACGAGGGAGATCCTGGCGCTCTTCAACGCGGTGACGGCGGACGCGGGCGCATCGAAGATGTACTGCTTGTTCTGCGGCTCGGGGCACGTGCCGTCGGTCACCACGCTCTCGAGGTTCACCATGCTCACAGCCGTCCCGGCGAAGAGCTGGGGGACGGCGGTGCCGAGGGCGGTCGAGGGGTCCGCCGCGAGGCTCTGTCCCACCGTGCCCTCGAAGTGGACGTCGCCGCCGAAGCCGAGGGTCACCGACTGCCCGGAGCCGGTCCAGCCCGGGTTCAGCGGCGAGTTCTTCGGGAAGTGCGTGTACGAGACCGTGTCGTGGGCGGAGTGGGAGGTCGTCGACGTGGTGGACGCCGGCGGCGTGCCTGAACCGCCCGAGAAGGCGGCGAGGTAGATGATCAGGAGGAGAAAGGCCACGCCTCCCACGGCGAATTGCGTGCGCCGGCGCCTGACCCTGCGTGAAACCACGTCGGCACTATGTCACACGACCTTCGCCCTGGGTCGGGCAGGTGGGTCGCTGACCTGCCCTTACGCGTCGAGATGCCGGAGCGAGGCGTGGCCCTCAGGCGGCCCAGAGCGAATCCCAGTGCGCCGCCAGGGACGTCACAAGGCCGGCGCACCCGGCGGCGATCATGTCGCGGCAGTCGTCGAAGACGCTCTGGTCGCCGTAGTAGGGGTCGGGCACGTCGGCCGCCGCGCCGGCGGCGGGGTCGAACGAGCGGAGCAGGACGAGGCGGTCGGGGTCCGCCCCGAGGCCGCGCAACGTCTGGCGGTGCCGGCGATCGAGGGCGACCATGAGGTCGATCCGCCCGAGGTAGGAGGACCCGAACTGGTGGGCGACGTGGCGCTCGCCGGGGAAGCCGCCTCGGCTGAGGGACTCGGCGGCGTACGGATGCATCGGCTCGCCCTCGTGCCAGGGCCCGGTGCCGGCGCTGCAGACCTCGAGGTGGTCGCCGAGCGTGGTCCCGTCCCCGAGCGGGGTCGACTGGGCCAGCACGCGCGTGATGACCTCGGCCATGGGGGAGCGGCAGATGTTGCCCGTGCAGACGAAGACGATGCGGTAGGGCCGTTCCCCGATCGGACCGGGGAGCACGACGCGGCTCGGCGTGGGGGCGTTCACGCCGTGGCGTACTCGTCGCGCAGGGTCTTCTTGACGATCTTGCCGGTGCCGGCGCGGGGCCAGTCGGTGCGCACCTCGAGCTGCTCGGGGATCTTCTGGGTCATGAGCCCGGCGTCGCGGCAGAACGCGACGATCTCGGCCAGTTCGAGCGAGCCGGCGTCGTCGGCCAGCTGCACCACGGCGCAGACCCGCTCACCGCGCTCGGTGTCGGGCAGGCCGATGACCGTGACTTCGATCACCTTGGGATGCGTGTAGAGCAGGTCCTCGATCTCCTTGGCACTGATGTTCTCGCCCTTGCGCACGATGACGTCCTTGAGGCGGCCGGTCAGGCTGAGGTGGCCGTCGCGCCGCAGCTTGCCCAGGTCGCCCGTGCGGAAGTAGCCGTCCTCGTCGAACGCTTCCTTCGTCAAGGCGGGGTCCGTGTAGCCGTGGAAGACCATGGGGCCCTTGACCCGCACCTCGCCCTCCTCCTCGGGGCCGGCCACCACGCCGTCGAGGCGCACGATGCGGACGTCCGCGCCCTCGACGGGCTTGCCGTCGGTGTGGGCGAGCTGCTCGTCGTCGTCGTGCGGCGAGCCGTTGGAGATCATCGGCACCTCGGTCATGCCGTAGCCGTGCACGACGCCGCGGCCGCCGATCTCGTCGCGCACCTCGAAGTGGACCTCGGGCGGCTTGGCGGCGCCGCCGCCCGCCATCAGACGGAGCGACGGGAGGATGGGGTCACCGGGTGTCTTGCGTTGCTCGGCGAGATAGGCGACGTAGAAGGCGGTGCTGCCGCCGACCAACGTGACGGCGTGGGTGCGGAAGACCTCGAGCGCGTTCGCCGGCACGAAGGCCTCGAGGAGGACGGCGGGGAAGCCGACGGTGAGCATGCACACGAGGTAGTCGGGCCCGGCGATGTGCGCGAAGGGGAAGGCGATGGAGCCGATGTCGTCTGGGCCCATGTCGAGCGCGCGGGCGAGGCCCCAGCCGCCGGCGATGAGCGTCTGGTCGGTGTGCTGCACGCCCTTGGGGTCGGCGGTCGAGCCGGTGGTGTAGTAGACCCAACGAACCGGGGGGTCGTCGGGCGAGACCCCGGCCGGAGGTGGGGGCAACAGCGCGGGGTCCCCCTCGGGAAGGCCGGCGTCGTTGGTGAGGATGGTCGGGCGCGCCGGCGCGTCCGCCAGCGCGCGCTCGGCGATGGCGGCGAAGTCGGTGTCACGCCAGGTGCCCGGGATCACGAAGAGCGAGGCACCGGTCTGGCGCAGCGCAAAGCCGACCTCGCGCTCGCGGTACAGGTGGATGATCGGGTTCTGCACCGCGCCGAGGCGGGACAGCGCCATGGAGAGGACGATGGTGTCGATGCCGGTCGGCAGCTGCCACGAGACGACCGAGCCCGTGGTGACGCCCATGGCCTGCAGGCCGGCGGCCACGCGCTCGGCCCGGGCCCGGAACTCGCTGAAGGTGATCGTCTCGCCGTCGGCGGCGATGAGCATCGGGCGATCGGGCGAGGCGTCGGCGCGGCGGTCGACGAGCTCCCACAGGGTGCGGGCGCCGGTGAGTATCTCGTTGGGGCTCGTGCTCATGCGGCTCCTTTCCGGCCCATTCCATAGCAGCTACGGGCGGGGTGACCCCAAGCCGGCTGCCTGCGCGGCAGAATGGCGACGTGGTGAAGAAGCCGGTCCACCGGGATCCTTTGGGCGAGCACGTCGCCGAGGAGGACGCGAAGGGCCTCGACCGTCGGCGCCAATGGACCTTCATTGTCGTGGGCGTGGCGGTCGTGCTTCTGGTGTGGTTCGCCTTGGCCAACGTGCGGGACGTGCAGATCGACTTTTGGATTGACACCCGCCACGCGCCGCTGATCGTCGTCATCGTCATCTCGGGCCTGCTCGGCGCCCTGATCACGGCGCTGGTCATGCGGCGAAGGGGCAAGGAACCCAAGGAGTAGTTCCGCCGGGCTGCTGGGCGGCGGCCCCGGGCCGCCGGTCGGGCGTCCCGCGACGCCCGACCGCTCGCCCGGCGGGATGGATGCAGGGCCGCTGGCTGGGTGATGCCTGGGCAGCGTGGCCGGCGTTCGTTACAGGTCGATGACCGCGTACTGCGTGCGACGGGGCCGACCTAAGCTGACCGCTGGTGGAGACCACTGCTCAGGCAGGAACGTTGGGCACGGTTCTCGTTGTCCGCGCCCCCGAGGCGTGCCAACATGGGGCGCCGATGGATGTGGAGATCCCAAGGGGCAGGTGGTAGTGCCGCTTTCCGACCACGAACAGCGAATTCTCGCCGAGCTCGAGGAGTCTCTCGTCAAGGCCGATCCCGAGTTCGCCGAGCGGGTGCGTTCGGAGACCGTGTACCGGCACGCCGGGCGCTACTGCAAGTGGGCCGCCGTCACCTTCATCCTGGGTGTCGTGATCCTCGTGGCGTTCTACTCGAAGTCGGTCGTCGCCGGGTTCCTCGGCGTCATCATCATGTTCGCCTCCGCCGTGTGGTTCGAGCGGAACCTGCGTCGCATGGGCCGAGCCGGCTGGCACGACCTGACGCGGTCGAAGGACGGAGAGCCCCGGACGGGTGGCGCATCGAGTGGGATCGAAGGAGCCGTCAGCGGCGCGCGCGACTGGTTCCGTACCCGCTTCCACCGGCGCGAGGGCTGAGCCCAATTCCCCGGGCCCCCGGCCCGGTCCGTGGTGTCCCGTCGTTCGGTGGGCATCGTTTCGTTGTGCCCGTGAGCGTGGTCGGCGGCGCGCCGGGCGGTGGTGGCGTGGTGGCGCCCGGACGCGGTCGCGGTCAGGGTGACGGCGACGGTGCCTGAAGCCGAGACGGTGGCGGACTTGGTGCTGGCCGTGGACATCGGCGGGACGAAGATGGCCAGCGGGCTGGTCGGTCTCGACGGATCCCTGGTCGAACGGGCCGTGGTGCCGACGCGGCACGAGGCGGCGGCGCCGGGAAGTGACGAGCGGCTGTGGGAGGACCTGGCCGGGCTGGTCAGGCGCGTGGCGGGTGGCGCTGGGCCGGGTGAGCGCCTGGTCGTGTGCGGGGCCGGCTGCGGGGGCCCGATGAGCCTGGGGGGCGAGGACGTGTCGCCGTTGAACATCGAGGCGTGGCGCGGGTTCCGCCTGCGGACCCGCCTCGCCGAGCTGACCGGCCTGCCCACGTTCGTCGACAACGACGCCAAAGCACTGGCCCTGGGCGAGGGTTGGGTGGGTGCCGCAGTCGGGTGCGAGAACTACGTGGGGATGGTCGTGTCGACGGGCGTCGGCGGGGGCATCGTGCTCGACGGTCGCCTGCTCGAGGGCCGACTCGGGAACGCCGGGCACATCGGCCACGTCATCGTCGAGCCCGATGGGCGCCCATGCGTCTGCGGCGGACGCGGTTGTCTGGAGGCGGAGGCGTCGGGCACGGCCATCGCCGCGATCACCGGGGAGGACCCCCAGCAAGCGGGGCCCGACGTGATCGCACGCGTCGGCACCTTGGTCGGGCGCGCCATCGCCTCGGTGGTGAACCTGTTGGACCTGCCGCTCGCCGTCGTGAGCGGCTCGGTGGCGCTCGGCTACGGCGAGCCCTTCTTCGAGGCGGCCCAGGCGGAAATGGATCTGCGGTGCCGGCTCGACTTCGCGCGCGGGGCGCGAGTGGTGCCGGGCGGGTTGGGTGACGCCGGTCCGCTGGTGGGCGCGGCGAGGGTCGGGCTGCACGGCGTGGAGCGGGTGGGATGAACGAGGCGGTTGGCTCGAGCCCGGTGGGCGACGGCAGGCGGTGGGGCCGAGACGGCCTCGTGGTGGCCCGGGCCGTGGCGACGCACCCTCGCCTGTGGTGGGCGGCGCTCGGCGCACTGCGGCGGATGGCGCGGCGCGGGTGGTGGCGGCGGCCTCCGTTTTTGCCCGTCCCCGGCGAGTCGTACTGGCGATTCCGGCTCGTGACCGCAGAGGGCGGCGACGGCTCTTCGGAGGCGCTCGAGCCCGCCGACGTCGTGTCCTACCTCCGATGGTGTCAGAGGTCGCGGCCCCGCCGCGGATAGCCTCTCGGGATATGGAGCGGGTGCTCCTCCTCAATGCGACCTACGAGCCGCTGGCCCTCGTCTCAGATCGTCGTGCCGTGGTGCTCATGTTGGCGGGACGGGCCGAGCCGGTCGCGATCCGCGCTGACTGCAAGGTCTTTCACTCCGCCCGGATGGACGTCGAGGTGCCTTCCATCGTCCGCCTGAGCCACATGGTGCGGATCCCGCGCTGGGCGAGGACGCCGCCGGTCACCCGGCGCTCGGTCCTGCGGCGCGACGGGGGGCTGTGCGTCTACTGCTCCCAGCCCGCCGACACGATCGACCACGTGATCCCGCGCAGCAGGGGCGGGACGCACGACTGGTCCAACGTGGTGGCCGCGTGCAAGCGCGACAACCTCGTCAAAGCCGATCAACTGCTCTCCGAGTTGGGCTGGACGCTTCGGGTCAAGCCCGCGCCGCCGGACGGGCACCTCTGGCGTCTCCGGCACCTCTCGGACGTCGACCCGTTGTGGGAGCCGTATCTGGCTGCGGCGTCCTGAGGTTTGGTCGCTCCTTCGTCCCCTTCGGATCCTTCGTCTTCGACGCAGCCGTTCTTCGACGTCGAGAGGTTCCGTGACGAGGGGCGGCGGGTCGTGCTCTCCCGGGAGGCGGTGCATCCCACGCTCGTCCTCGGCAGTACGCAGCCGGCGGCGATCGTCGTGCCTTCGGCCATGCGATCGCGGGCGGTCGAGCTGGCGCGGCGGCGCGGCGGGGGAGGGGCGGTCTATCTCGAACCGGGGAACCACCTCTGGATGGACGCGTGGGTCCCCCGCGAGGACCCGTTGTGGTCGTACGACGTCTCCGCCGCGGCCGAATGGGTGGGCCGTTGGTGGCTGCAGGCGCTCTCGGCGTCGGGCGGCCCGACGGGCGCCGCCTTCTCCATCCACACAGGACGATCGGTGGCCGGGCGGCTCGGCGAGCTCGTGTGCTTCGCCGGGCGGGGTCCGGGCGAGGTCTTCGAGCGCGACCGCAAGGTGGTGGGCCTGTCGCAGTGGCGCAGCCGCGAGGGTGCGCTCTTCTCGTCCTGCGCGTATGCGTCCTGGGACCCGGAGCCGCTTCTCGACCTCCTCGACCTCGGCGAGGGCGAACGGGTCGAGCTGGCCGCCGAGCTGGGCGGCGTCGCGGTCGGCCTGCGCCAGTTGTCGACGCCGGTGACGGATCTCTCGCCGGTGCGCGAGCGACTGGCGGATTCGTTCAGCGACTTCAGCGCGGAGCCGGGCGAGGCCTAACCAGCTCACGAGGCCGTCCGGCCGACGGGGCCTCTTTTGGGGGCCCCGCCGGCGCGTGTCGGCTCATTCCCTTGCTTCCGGCGCGGGCGCTCGTGGCGCGTCCGTGGCGCGCCTCCGTTTCTCCCGCTGAGCTCCGCCTGCAGTGCCGGCGGGGTGGTGGGCTTCGCCGCGCCCAAGGCCGTCCGAGGCCACTCCTCGACGGGCCGCGAGGGGGTGCGGGGGTGGTTTTTGGGTTGCGGTGGTGCCAAGTAGTTGTTTGGTGGGGGGAAAGGGCGTAAAGTGGCGGGAAGTGGAGTAATGGGGCGTCAAAGGACGCAGGCCAGGGAGTGTCGTGGGAGAGACGGCTGGTGGCAGCAGGATTCGTCGGGAGATACGAGCACTCGCTCGATACCAAGGGCAGGGTCATCCTGCCGGCGAAGTTCCGCGCCCAGTTCGAGCGGGGCGGATATCTGGCCCAGCACACGGAGCGGTGTCTCGCCCTGTGGACGCCCGCGGAGTTCGAGCGGCAAATGGAAGTGATGCAGGAGAGGTCGGACTCGGGGCGGCCCGACCGCAACCGGACGCGTATCTGGGCGTCGAACTCGGCGGAGGTCGAGATCGACCGTCAAGGGCGCATGCCGATCCCGCTGCACCTTCGGAACTTCGCCCGGCTGGACACGGAGGTGCTCGTGCACGGTGCCATCGACCGGGTCGAGTTGTGGAATCCGGCGGAGTGGGAGGCACGGGTGCTGCCCGAGGAGGCCTGGCTACTCGAGGACGACTGACGGACGGGCACGCGGACGACACGGCGAACGACAACGCAACAAGAGAAAGGAACAGAGCTAGGAATTTCGAAACCGCACAGACAAGGACCGACGGGGGGCTCGCCGCCCGTCGAACGCACTGGACCATGTGCAGCTCCTCGACCGGCGCGCTGGAAGGCCACTCCACCCTCTTCCACCCCGGTCGTCTGGATCTCCACCTCCCCCTCGACCAACCGGCCGAGGAGCTGCAGATGGCCCACTCGTTCGAACACATTCCGGTGCTGCGCGACGAAGTGGTGTCGTTGTTCGCCCCCGTCCCTCCCGGTGTGGTCGTCGACGCGACCGTCGGCGGAGGCGGACACGCTGCGTCGTTGCTCGAGGCGTACCCGGAGCTGCGCGTCCTCGGTTTGGACCGTGACCCAGCCGCCCTCGAAGCCGCGGGTCGTCGGCTTTCTTCGTTCGGGGACCGGGTCACCTTGATCCGGTCCCCGTTCTCGGACTTGGAGCAGGTCGTCGAGGACGAGGGGGTGGCGCCGCTCTCCGGCGTGCTCCTCGACCTCGGTGTCAGCTCACCTCAGCTCGATCGCGCCGGGCGCGGCTTCTCTTACCGCGCCGACGGGCCGCTCGACATGCGGATGGACCCGGAGTCCGGCGTCACCGCGGCCGACCTCGTCAACGGGCTGTCGGAGGACGCGTTGGCACGGCTCTTCCGCGAGAACGGAGAGGGGCGGCTGTCGGGGCGTATCGCCCGGGCGGTCGTGGGGGCCCGGCCGTTGACCTCCACGGGCCAACTGGCCGAAGTCGTGGCGGCGGCCGTGCCGCCGGCGGCGCGGCGAAAGGGACATCCCGCCCGTCGGGTGTTCCAGGCCCTGCGCATCGAGGTCAACGACGAGCAGAACGAACTGCGGACCGTCTTGCCGGTCGCCCTGGAGGACCTGGCGGTCGGTGGCGTCCTGGCCGTCATCAGTTACCACTCCGGCGAAGACCGCCTGGTGAAGCAGACGTTTGCCGACGCGGCGACGGGCGGATGTACGTGCCCGCCCAGCCTCCCGTGTGTCTGCGGCGCGGTGGCGCGTCACGCGCTCGTCTTCCGCGGCGCCCGGAAGCCCTCGGCCGCCGAGATCGCCGCCAACCCCCGGGCCGAGGCGGCCCGCTTGCGCGCCATCGTCCGGACGGACGCGGCCTGATGGCGCCTCCTCCTGCGGCGACGGCGGCGCCAGCTCGCCGGCACGCCGGGACCTCCGCCCCGGCTCGGCGTTGGACACCGCTGCGCATCGTCCCTTCGCGCAAGGGCCGCAGCACCCAACGTCGCCCCGCCCGGAGCCGACGGATGCTCAACGTCGTGTCGGTGTCCATGGTCGTGGCGGCGCTCCTCGCGGTCGTGGTCGCGCAGGCGTTCCTCACCAACGGACAGGTCCGACTCTCGACGCTGCAACACGACCTGGCCCTCGAGCAGAGTTCGCACCGTCAGGCCGAGCTGGCCGTGGCCGAGCTCGAGACGCCGTCTCGGATCGTGGGGGCGGCGACGAACGGCCTCCACATGGTCCATCCGAGCGTGACCGAGCTGCCCTATGTCTCGTTGACGACGCCGCTGCCCACGCCGAAGGTCACGGCGGCGCCCGTCACCGCACCGTCGACCCCCTCGACGGGTGCGACGGCGTCGACGTCCTCTTCCGCCTCCACGTCGTCGACACCCTCGACAACCACACCGACGTCCACACCATGAGCGCCCCGACGCGGCATCAGTCTCAGCGCGCGCGCGCCAATTCCGGCACCCCCGTTGCGAGGTCAACGCGCTCCCAGCCACACGCCCGACCTGCGCCACGGCCCTCCGGCCGCCCTACCCGGCAACCCCATCCGCAACGCCCGGCACGGCCTCAGCGGCACCGGCAAGCGGCTCGGTCGGCTAATCCGACCCGCCGCGGATGGCTGAATGCGACGTTCCAGCGCCGGGTGCGCATCGTCCGCCTGATCCTGCTCCTGGCGATGCTGCTGCTTGTCGCGCGCCTCGTCGACGTGCAGGTGCTGCACGCCAACTCGTATCAATCGCAGGCCCGGGGCGAGTCGGCCATCACCGTGTCGCTGCCCGCTGTCCGTGGCGGGATCTACGCCCGAGACGGCTCGCCTCTCGCTTTGTCGGTGCCGACGGACGACGTCGTCGCCGATGACTTCCAAATTGCCCACCCGGTGAAGACCGCCGCCGCGCTGGCGCCGCTGCTGAACGTTCCGGCCACGACGCTGGCAACGCAGCTGCACCAGCATTCCGGCTACGTCATCCTGGCCCGGCAGCTGCCCCAGTCCACCGGTGACAAGATCACGAA
>DATDIE010000109.1:0-5591 GCA_036521235.1 Acidimicrobiales bacterium
TCATGTCACTCGCTTGTCTCCCACTTCAAGACGACCAGAGGCTCATAATCCCAGCTGGGGGCCGATTGAACTGGACCCCATTGATCTGTGGACTACCTGGCAGACGGTCCGTCTAGGACTCAGATCATGGAGCGGCGATGCTCCTCGTCCGGCCTGCTCCCTTCGCCCGCGTGGTCGTGATGACCCCGCGGCCGATGTCGGTGAACGGTACGGCCCGCTACTTGGCCGTCTGCCCGCCGCGCCGAAAGGCCGCCAACTTCTCGGGCAGCTCCCGCACCGCTTCGGCGGGGTTGCCTCGATAGAGCCGGAGCTCTTGCTTGAGCTTGGTCGTGACGACCGAGCCGGCCGAGACGATACTGCGCGGCGGGACCGTCGAGCCGGCGAGGATCGTGCAGCCCGACATCACCCCCGAGTACGCACCCATCACGACCGGCCCGGTGACGTAGCGGTCGCGCACGAGGTCGATCGAGTGCGTGAGGACCATCGAGCGGAATCCGGCGAGGGCGGCGTGCGAACCGAGCTCGAACCTGTCGACGCAGTCGATGTAGTGGTACGACGCGATCTGAGAGTGGTCCGCGAGGTACAACGACGGGTTGCGCGTGCTCAACGCGTCCGTCGGGTGGTTCCACCAGCCCTTGATCATGTTGCCCGAGCCGATGGAGGCGCCCTCCTCCATCCGCAACTCGTTGAGATTGGTGATCACGTTGCGGCCCCCGATGAACGTCCCGGGGCCCATGGAGACGTGATCGACCGTCAGCACGCTCGGTCCGATGTAGGCGGAGGGATCGATGTCCCACTTGTAGACCCACTTCGCCACGATCCGCTTGATCGGCATCGGAAGGAACGCAAAGATGTATGCAAAGACCAGACGCATCTCAGCCCTTTCTCTGACCTGCTTCGGGGCCCCGTCCCCTCCAGCGCGAGTCTCCCGGTGCAGCGGGAAACGCTCGCCTCGGTCTCCCAGCGCCGTCACACTACAGGGCACGCCGGGACCGGCCCGCCACCGGGTGGCAGCTTGCGCTAGCTATCGACGCGCCTCGAAGAACATGCTGTCCTCCCGCACCTCGACGATGTCGAGCTCGGGCAACGTGCCCACCCGGTACTCGAACTCCTTGATCTCCTTGAATCCCGCGTCGGCCAGCATCGAACGCACGAGCCCGCGGGTGGGTTGCCACTTGTGCCAGTTCGAGCCACCGGCGAACGCCACGCGCCGCGGCCCCGTCGGCCGGGCATTGGGGTACGTGCGGAGCATCTCGTTGTAGTGCAGGGCGGCCTTACCGTCCTCGTCGTCGCCGGCCTCCACCAACTCGCGTGCGAACAGGAGGGTGTCGGGCAGGGCGAGCCGCAGGACGGCCCCCTCGCCGCACACCCGATAACACTCGCTCAGGACGCGGCGGGCGTCGTCGAAGTACATGTGCTCGAGCATGTGGGAGGAGTAGATCGCGCTAACCGTCCTGTCCTCATACGGCAGCGGACGCACCAGGTCGCGCCGGCTCACGTTCTCCGGGTAGGCGGGAATGTGCTCGTCGCTGAGCACACCGGCCTTCTGGAGGGCCTTCTTCACCCACATGTGGCGACGGAGCATGATCATCGGCGAGCGGTCGAAGTTGTCCCAGTGCTCCGACGAGTTGTGTCCGCACCCCAGGTTGAGCCAGACCGGAGTGCTGCCGATGTTCGACACGCTCGACATGCTCGAACCGTCCGGCGAGTGCGAGTTCGACGAGTCGTCTGACTCGACGGGTTCCGTAGTCAATTGCCTCTCCACGTCTGACGACCCCTTATTCCCTGCGATCCGCCTATGGGCACCAGGGGACTTCCGAGGCGCCGAATCATAGCCCTCGGGCCGGAACCACCCGCCGTGCCGTCGGCCGCCGAGGGCGCCTTCCCACGCGCTAGCCGTACTGCCAGACCCTCATCCAGTCGACCTGCATCGTGGCGGGCAGCGGGGTCGTCCCGGGCTGGTAGTCGTCGCCGTTGAAGCTCCCCAGGGCGGCCGTGAGCGCCACGAAGAACGGCTGGTTGAACGGCTCGGGGGCCGTGTCGGGCGAAGTCACGTGGGACCCGTACGTGTCGGTCAGGCACGCGACCCCGTCGTAGTACTCCGTCAGCGTCGTCGGCGTCCACAGCAGCGCGTACGTGTGGAACTGGCCGGCCGGGCTCTGGCCCGAGATCGTGCAGTTGTTCGTCTCGGCTTGGGGGTCGCTACTGGCGCCGGGGTAGACGTTCCCGGGGTAGTCGGTGTTGGGGAACTCCGAGTACCACTGGCCGTAGTCGATCTCGCCGCTGTCGGGCCAGGGCCCGTACTTCGTCTCGTTCTCGGGGTAGAGCCACAGCGTGTCCTGCAGGCCGGGAACGCTGCTCGGCGGCATTTCGGCCCGAGCCTCGAAGAAGCCGTACTGCTGGCTGAACAAGTTGTACGTCGTGACCATCCCGCCCAAGAGGTTCGTCGTGGTGGCCGAGGGCCAGATGCCCGGGCACGACGTGTACGACGCCTCCTTCACGATGGAGAGGTCCAGGTAGCCGCCGGACTCCGAGATCGTGCTCGGGTCGTTGACGTAACACGGCTGGTTCCCGTACGGGCCCGTCTCATAGCCGCTGCCATACGTCAGCATCGGAGCCCAGTGGCTCGTGTCGAGCGACGAGCCGTTGAACTCGTCGTCGAAGGTGCAGTGCCACGAGCCGGACGGGGGCGCCACGGAAGGCGTGCCACCGGAGCACGGGCTCGCATCCGCCGCGACGGCGGGCGTCCCCGCCGCCGACGAGCCTTGTGCGGCCGCCGTCGCCGGCGCCGGCGCGGTCGTCGTTGGCGTCGTACGCGGGGTCGAGGTGTGGGTCGACGTCCCGCCGCCCTGTCCGATGGGATCGGACGACGACCACCCCGGCGTCGGGTTCGTTGTCGTCGTGGTCGTGCTCGTCGTCGGGGCGGCGCACTCGTTGACCATCTGCTCGAACTGCGTGCACGCCGCGTGCCGGACGGTCTGGGCGGAGTGCGGCTGCAGAGCTGAATCGGCGGCCTGATCGCCCGACCCGGGAATGCCCAACAGCGCGATCGACAAGCCGACGATGATGACCGCTCCGCCGACCAGGTTCGCAAGAACCCAGCTGCGTTTCGGGCGTGTTCTACCCGCTCTTGACACTCAGCCCTCCCAGACTCGGGCTCATTTAGATTCCCCGATTGGCACCGAAGCGTTACCCCGATTGCCGCCCTGAAAACGCCCAAGCGGTTGAAAACTTGTCAGAAAGGTGCGAAATCCAACCGCGGCGGCCGGAGCCTTCCGCCTGGGAGTTCGGGCCACGGCGACGGACCCCGCGCGGAGGTCCGGGGACGTCGACGAAGCGCTACGCCTTCTTGCGCCAGTAGGCGCCGAATCCGTCGATATCGACGATCTCGTCGTCGATTCCGTGCTTGGCGCGGTAATCGATGATGGCCTGCCCGGCTTGGGATTGGTGAGAGCCGAAGTCGTCGACGATGCAGTACCCGCCCGGGCTCAGCTTGGGGTAGAGCGCCTCGATGGCCTGCCAGGTCGACTCGTACATGTCGCCGTCGAGGCGCATGACGGCGAGCTGCTCGATCGGTGCGCTCGGCAGGGTGTCCTTGAACCAGCCGACCAGGAACTTGACCCGGTCGTCGAGCACCCCGTAACGCTCGAAGTTGTGGCGCACCTGGTCGGCCCCGACACTCAGGCCGGTACGGGTGTGCAATTCGTCACCAGTGTCGGCCGGATAGAGCGAGGCGTTGGGGGGCGGCAGCCCTTGGAACGAGTCGGAGACCCAGACGGTGCGGGTGGTGTCGCCCCGAGCCACGAGGTTGGCCTTCATGAAGATGCAGGCCCCACCGCGCCAGACCCCGGCCTCGATCAGGTCGCCCGGGACGTCGTCGTCGAGCACGCTCTGCACGCAGAACTGGATGTTGTCCATGCGCTTGAGCCCGATCATCGATTCGGCCCGCGCCGGCCAGTCGTGGCCCACCTCGCGCAATTTGGGGTCGTACGGCTTCTTGTAGACGATCTCGACCTTGAAGCGCCCGGCCAGCTCGCCCGCCACGTTGGCGAAGCGACGCTTGAGCGTGGGCGACCCTGCGGTGCGCACCCCGCCCAGGATCGAGTCGTTGTCCTCGGCCAGCGCGCCCGTCAAGGAACGCTTGAGCAAGTCGAGGTAGAGGCCTTTGACGTCAGTGGATTCCTCGGTTGGCACGGCGCAAAGAGTAGCCGCCGCCCACATCGCCCCCGGGAGCCCTCCCGGCGCCGTTCATCGGCCACCCACGGTCCCGGCTATCGTCACCACGAGCGAAACAATCTCGGCGGATCCAAGCCGAACACCCTGGTCCCAGCCTCGCTCGCTGCGGAGGAGCGACCCCCGAAACTCTCTTACCCGCAAGCCTGACGCCCCTTCCTCGTTTGGACGTTGGAGGGAAACGGCAGGCTGTTGGTGAGGCGGACGGGACCCTGATCCATCCTTGCCGAACACACACCGACTCGAAAGGACACGACCCCAGTGGGCACAGACCAAGAGAAGGCGCGAGCTGTCATCAGCGACTTTCTGCAGCGCACCGAAAAGGGTGCCGAGGGGTGGGACGACGAGACCGAGCTGTGGGGCGAGGGACTGGGCCTCGACTCGCTGGAGGCGGCTGAGCTCTCGGCCATGCTCGAGGACGAGCTCGGTACGGACCCGTTCTCGGCGGGCGGCGATCTGCCGGACAAGGTCGGGGACGTGCTCGCGTTCTACGCGCCCGTCCCGACCTAGATGATCCTTCTGCTGGAAGCGGCGGCCGCCTCGTCACCCGACCGGGAAGCCGTCGTCAGCAGAGAAGGCGCGGCGACCTACGCCGAGCTCCTCGCCGATGCCGGACGCGTCGGCGCTGCGCTGCGCCGGCGCGGCATCACCCGCTTCGCCATCGTCGAGCCCGACGCCGGATGGGTGCTCCGCCTCCTCGCCGGCGCTGCGCTCGCTGGAGCCGAACCGTGCCAGTACCAGCCCGACACCGACGCGGCGGAGTTCGCCGACCACTCCTCGATGCTGGATCACAAATTCGTCGTGACCCGCCGCGACGATCTCGCCGGCCCCTTCGAACTGGTCCGTCCCTCCGAGCTCCTCGCGGAGCGGGCCGACGAGACGCTGCGGGCCGGCGACGACACCGAACAGCCGCTCATGATCCGCACGACGGGCACCACCGGGCTGCCCAAGGCGGCGCGCCACGACTGGCGCATCCTGGGCCGCACCGTCGCCAGCGTGCGCCCGATGCCCGAGCAGCGCTGGCTCCTGGCCTACGGCCCCCAGCAGTTCGCCGGGGTCCAGGTGCTGCTCCACGTGGCCGCCAGCCAGGCGACCCTCGTCGCCCCCTTCCCGCGTCAGCCCAAGGACGGCCTCGAGGCGATGCTCACCCAGGGCGTCACGTGCGTGAGCGCCACCCCCACGTTCTGGCGCTTCCTGCTCGCCGAGGCGAAGAGTCGCAAGGCCACGCTGCCGGCGCTCGAGCAGATCACCCTCGGTGGCGAGGCGAGCCCGGGCGACCTCCTCGCCGAGATCCAGTCGACGTTCCCCGACGCCAAGGTGTCGCAGGTGTACGCGTCGACCGAGTTCGGCTCCATCAC